>CAYMUE010000138.1:3457-17902 GCA_964393505.1 uncultured Polyangiaceae bacterium | reverse complement strand
TGCGGGCGCTGGACGCGAGCCGCCCCGCAGCGCGCATCGCGCGTCGGGCACGCGCGCGCAGCCCCTGCCCATCGACCTCTTCCTGCGCAAGACCGGTCTGCGGCCACCCTACACGGCGCAGGCGCTCAAGAAGGCGTTTCGGGTCAACGCGGCCGCGCTCCACCCCGACCACCGCCCGGGCGAGCCCGGGGCGAACGAGGAGTTCCGCTTGTTCATGCTGGGGTACGAGCAGTTGCTCGAGCAGGTCATGGCCTGAGCGCAGGACGGGCACGGGCCGCCGGCAGCGCGCGTGCGATTGGGATGGCCGGACGGCACACCGGAGATCCTCGGTGCGCCGTCAGTGTTGCCTGAAGAGCGAGAGGGCTGCAAGGGCCGGACGCGCAATCCAGTCGTCTGCCGGACTCTATTCCCCCCCGCGACCGCAATCCGCCCCGCCTCCTCACGTCCGCTCGTCACCTCTCTCTCGCACAGCATACTGGGCGTCAATCGCCCTCAACGCAGCAAGCGCTCCTTCCGCGAACGAATGCGTCCCGGCGGGCCCTTCGGGCTCCCGAACGTTGATGCGCACAAGCACTCCACCAAAGGCTTGCGCAACCCACTCCGACATCGTCCGCACTGTGGGAATCGCCGTCCCGGCGCCGCACTCCACAACTATCACCCTGCGACCCGCCAGTGACCCCAGCCAGGTCTTCATGCGCGTCTCCTGCTCATTGGTCCTGGATTCGTCCCACCCGAAGTCCCCGAACATGAGGATATTGGGCCGCGCGAGCGCGCCACACCGCGGGCAGACCGGCAAGTCGCCTCGAGCGCGGAATGTCTTGTCATCGACCTCCACCTTGAACGGGTCCGCAGGGAACAGCCCCGCACCGCAGTCCGCCGTGCACTGCAGGAAGTCGATAGCGCCGTGGCACTCGGTGATGCGCATCGGATCGAATCCAGCGCGCTGAAACTGCCCATCCACGTTTGAGGTGAAGACCCACGCGCCCAGCGGCCGCTTCGCACCCCAACGGCAAAGGATGGCGAAGCCGTCGTGAGGATGCGTGCGGCGATAGAGCGCGAGCCGGTGTCCATAGAAGCCCCACGCGAGCCGCGGGTCGCGCTGGAACCACGCAGGCGAGGCCAGGGACACGAAGCTCAGACCGAGATCCGCGTACGCGGGGTACGCCCGCCAGAATCCCTGGTTCCCCCGGAAGTCGGGGAGGCCAGAGTCCACACCCATGCCTGCACCGGCGGTGATGAGGAGGGCATGCGCCTGATGGATGGCTTCGGCGGCGGCTTCGTACCGGTCCTGGTCCTGACGCATCCTCTCACCCTATCCGAGATCTCGACGCTCGCGCTGCTCCGATGGATTATCGCTCTCCCACCCCCCCCTGTTCAACCTCACCCTCCCCGCCTCGCCGGTCGCTTCATCCCCGGGCTCTCCCCACGTTGCGCCGGCCGTTGACCCCCCGCTACCCCAGGAACCGTCGCGCACCGCCCCATCGCGATATCCCTCCCCCTCGTGGTGCTGCTATACCCGATTCACGATGAACTTCCTCTCGGAGACCACCCTCACCCGCTTGCGCGACCGGCTGCGCGAGCACGGCCAACGCCCGTCCATCGTCGCGACTGCTGCCGCTGTTTCCCCCGAAGCGGTCGCGCTCGCCCAGTTCGACGCCGACTTCGGCGCCCTGTGCGAGGCGATGTACCTCATGATGTCCGCGGATGGCACCATCTCCAACGACGAGCGCGAGGTGCTCAAGGGCGCGCTGCGAACTCTCACGTTCGACGAGATCCGCGGCTTCCACGTCGAGGCGATGCTCGACGCCGCCGCCAAGCGCATCGCGGAGCACGGCCGCGACGCCCGCTTGCGCGCCGTCGTCGAGGAGCTGCGCGAAGCCCCCATGCGCGCCGAGACAGCCTTCCTGCTCGCGGCCGCCATCGCGTTCGCCGATGACAACATCGACGATCGGGAGAACGAGCTGCTCGAGCAGCTCGCGACCGACCTGGGCATCGATGAGACCCAGGCCAACGTGCTGCTCGATCAGGCGGAAGCGGACCTGAAGTCCGATCGCCCGGCGGGCTGACGCGCGACCTTCTTCCGCTCTCCCCTGCGCGCTTGCATCGGAGCGACGTGCGGGCCCCGCGATTTGGCCCGTGCCGTCGCCGCGGTGTAGCCTTCCGGGTGGACGCACTCATTTGCCATGCAGGATCAGGTACGCGATGCCATTCGGCTGCTCATGGAGGCCATTCCCGACGCCGACGGGAAGAAGGCCGCATCGGAGCTGATCCACCAGTGCCTGAGCGCCCTGGCCGACTTCACCCGCCTCGATGACACCATCTTCGAGCACGGCCTCGAGGGGCTGTCCCGATCCGAAGATCCGCTCGAGAGCGCGTTGATCGACGCTTCCCTGCAGGAGGTGTTCTCCAGCGCATTTCGGGGCACGCGCAAGGTCAACCAACTGCTCGCCTCGGGGGTGTTCGCGGAGCCCGATCCGTCCGACTCCCACGCCGACTCCATCGTCCCCGATTCGATCCAGTTCGACATCCTCAACGCTCCAGCGTCCGAGTTCCCGATCGGCCCCGCCCCGGGGTCCGTCGCGCCGACGTCGAAGACCCTGCGCCCCACCCTCGCCTCCCTCAGCGATCTGGACATCGACCAGGCCTTCGAGCGCGTCAGCGTGGGAGACTCGCGCATCGACGGTGCCGCGAAGTTCTCCGAGTTCCGCGCCCAGGCCTCGGCCCTCGGGTTCGTGCTGGGGCGCGAGACCGCCAGCGCCGAGCAGCGCATCCAGGCTGCCTTCGCCTCCACCGAATGGGACCGCGTCCTGCGCGAGCTCGACCACGCCCGCGAAGAGCTCTCCGAAGGCCTCTTCGCCCTCGTCACCTCCACCTTCCAGCACTTCCTCGGCGACGTCGGCAGCATCGACCGCGCCGTACTCCTGCCCGGCTACAAGACCGCACTCGACCAATCGCTGCTGATCCGCGCCGGCCTCGCCAACCTGCGCAAGGTGGTCGCCTCCGAGAACGACTGGGTCATCCAGGACAAGGATGTCGAGCTCGACGAACGCAAGGAGTCCCTCGCCCGTCTTGCAGAGGAGCTCGACGACTTCGTCCACGGAGACGTCTTCCGGTGCATGCGCTCCGCCGACCGCATCGAGCTGCAGCGGTTCCTGCAGAAGGCGAGGGCAGCGGACTTCGAGGAGGCCAGGATCGCGTGCGAGGGGCTGTCCCGCTACCTCGAGTCGCTCTCGCAGATCAACCAGCGGGAAGTGCTGATCGAGCACGATCAGAAGGTGCTCAAGGAGATCGGATATCTGCTGGAGGCAGCGCGCTCCGTGGTGGAGATGAGTCGCTCTCATGCGCTCAGCCTGTTGCGTGACGCGATCGCGCAGGCCCGTATGCTCGAAGGGCGGTCCGGGCCGCTCGACGAGCATGTGGCCGAGTGGACGGAGGAGGGCGAGGAAGCCTGGCGTGCGCCAGGGCGACTCGAGCAGATGATCGAGCGGCTCACGGAGCTCGCGCGCTGAGCCTCGTCGGGAGCTGTCACGCGCGAATCGCCGACGCCTGCATCGCGCTGTTGCGAGCGCCGTTGCACTCGCGCAGGAACGACGACACCTTGCCGAGCAGCTCCTTGGCGTCGCGCTCGTCGTCTTCGAGCCGGGCCTGACGCTTCCCGGCCAGCTCGCTGCGGGTCCTGCTGCGCTCGATCTCCGCATCGAGGTCCGTCTGCTGCGCTTTCGGCCCTCGCGCCAACAGCTCTCCGATTCCATCCGTGACCCCCGCACTCTTGACCATCGCATCGCCACTGCGCGTCCAGCTCTCCTTGGTCGCGACCAGGTTGCCCGACGCCCCCAGCACCCCGGAGCCGATCTCGCTGACACCGCGTATCAGGCCTTCCTTGCGAATCGCGTCGGCCTTGTCCCTCATCGCGGCGACTCGACGCTCCCCTTCGCGGCGAATCTGGGCTTCCGCCAGATCCGAGGCCGTGCGGGCGGCGTTCCTCTCCTGCCGCAGCGACTTCACCAACATGGCCGCCATCTGCGCCACCAGATCCGCGCTGGTGGACATGGACTCGACGGGATCGGGCAGGGCGGCGATCGCCCCTGCGCCCTGACTCACCCCGTCGCTCCGGCTCCCTTGCACCTCCGTAGCCACGACCCTCGCCCCGCCAATCGCTTCGATTCCCATGTTCACACCCTCACCGCCGAAGCGGCCGTCAACGAGTTGCCTCGAATCCCGATTGCCTCTTTCAGACTCCCCATCGCCCGCTCCGCGGAGCCCTCGTCGCTCTCGAGATCGTCCAGGAGACGCTGCAGCATCCGCGCGAGTCGCTCGGAGGCCAGGTGCGCCGACTCGGCATCTGCAGTCAGCTCGGTTGCGCGAGCCTCGTAGCGCGATTCCTGGATCGCGCACACGCCCCCAGCCATCGTCCCCGCGCCGCCGACCGACGCCGCCAATCTCGCGGTGACCTGGACAACCGACGCGGCGACGGCCCCTTGCCTAACCGCAGCAGTTGCCCCCGCGACCCTGGCCCCGCCACCGACGCCGTTGCCCAACGCACCCGCAGCGTTGCTGGCCGCGCGGGCCGCCGCGCTCGCCCCCTTGGCCGCTGCGCTGCCGGTGAGCTTCCCCGCGGCACTCTTCCCTAACGCATCTGTCCCGGCGCCAGAGGCTGCGCCTGCCCCGCAAGTCGTGACGACCATGCAGGCCGACGCTCCCAGCGACATCCCGGTCTCGATCCACCCGGCGACCTTGTCCGACACGCCGAGCTCCTGCAGGATCTTCGTTTCCCCCTGTAGGAAGGCCCCAGCGGACAACGCCACGCCGGCGATCGCCACCGCCGCGAGGGGCCCGGTCAACCCGCCACTGGCCACCGTGGAGCCGACCGCCGCGACGACCAATCCCGCCTTTGCGAGGGTGGAGCAGGCCTTCTTCAACCCTCCCCAGAATCCCCCCGAGTCCCGGGCCTTGGCGGCCTCCTGCAGCCGCCTGAGCTCCTCGGCAATGGCGGCCTTTCGCTCTCTCTGACTGGTCGCCGCGCGGGCGAACGCCGACACCTTCCCAGCCTGCCTGTCCGCCGACATCAGCGCATACATGCCGAGCATCGCGTCGCCGCCAACCTCCGCCGGACTCGGCAGCAACGACCCCGCCCCCTCCGCGCTCCCGGGGGTGTTCGCCGCGCTCCCCGCCTGCACTTCCATCACCCCGGTCGCACGTCCCATGGATACCGCCGCCGCACTCATGACACACACTCTCTCTCCGCCTCCACAAGGCTCCTCGTCGTGTCGTCTCCGCTCTGCTCCGCAATCCCGAGCAGCTCGTCCCACCACGCGTCCGCCTCGTCTTCGCGCCCCAGCTCGCGCAGCAGACGCACCCTCGCGAGGCGGCACCGCGCGGCAGGCGCCGCGGCAACCGTCCCGGCACCATAGAGCTCGAGCGCGATCAGCGGCTGTCCGGCCTTGTGGTGACAATCGCCCAGGGCGAGCCACCCGCGCTCGTCGCCCGGCGACGCCCTGAGCATCAGCCGAAACACCGCCGCGGCGTCGGCCCACCGCTCGCGGGCATGCAGCAGGTGCCCTGCCGCGTAGATCGCCTCCACCACATCCGCCCTTGTTTCCACCGCTGGCTGCAAAGGATTCATGGCTTCCTCAGATATTCTTGACGATGGACATGTTGCCCTGTTCGATCTTCGACATGATCCCCGTGGTGATCTGCAGTGCACTCGCACGCTGCGACATCAGCGACTGCACCTCGATCATCCTGATCTCGGAAGCCTGATTGAGGTCGGACTGCAGGTTCTTGATGCACGTCGTCATCTGCTGCGCCTTGTCGTTGCTCAGCAGATCCACGGTCTCGTTCTTGAGTTCCGGGATGGACATGTTGCCCGAGTAGAACTGCTGATTCGCTCCCAGCCCCTCGATCTGCTTGGATCGGTCCCACACCGGACACAGACCTCCCCAGGTTCCGTCGAGCTCCGCCTGGAGCGTCTCGCGCAGCGCGTCCCCCTCCGGAAGCGAGTCAATCGCCTCCTGGTAGGCCGCCCGGATCTGATCCTTGCCCGCCGCCCCCTTCGCCAGCGCCGTCTCGATGTCCCCGAGCAGCTTCTTGCGCGCAATCGTGTCCCGCTGCCCGTCGAGCAGCCGCCGAATGTCCCCGTCGAGCGATCGCAGCTCCTTCTCCACGTACGCCAGCAGCGTCTCCGGAGTCAGGTACGTGAACTCCCCCGGCTGCGTGAGCGTTGACACAGCGCCGTCGATCGATCCCGTGTACTGCAGCGGCAACGTGTTCGTCGTCTCAATCGCATTCATGATCATCGTCCTTTCTCGTTCGTTGAATCCTCAGCACCGCGTCGCGCACACCGGCGCAGCCGCGCCCGGCCTGCGCACCTCGCACGCCTCGCGGAGCTCCTCCAGCGCCGCGCCGGGAACCCCCAACATCACCGCCCCCAGCTCCGTCAACCCCCGCAACGCCTCTCCCAGCGCCGCGTCCTGCAGGCGCATCTGCTCTTCGATTCGATCCATCCAGCTCCGCTGACGGTCGCTGGCGGATGGGTTCCCCGCGTGCATGTCGATCTCCTTGGTTCGGGGGACGGTCCCTGCCGTCCACGCCCGTCCCATCGGACGCACGCGCTCGCCGGTTGCGGACTATTTTCGGGGGGAGGTCAGTAGACGTTCGGCGGGGCCACGCACACGGCGACCTCGAGCAGGATGTAGAGCAGCGCCTTCTCCTGCGGCAGCAGCTCCGTCTCCGAACCCTTGTCCGCCTCCGTGTGGTAGGTGCTGAACAGCACGCGGCCGCACGATCGCTCGAAGCTCACCGTCGACGGCCCCATGCCCTCCACCCAGACCTTCGGCGTCACCGTCACCGGGTTGCCGTCCATGTCCTCGGTCGCCACCGGATGAACTCCCGTGATCGTCGTCCAGTTCGCCTCAACGTTCCAGTTCGAGATGCTCATCGCCGTCAGCCAGTCCTGCAGCCCCTGGTCCTTGACGTCGGCCGGCGCGTCCCATGCTCCGTGCTGGCACGCCGATCCGATGGTGTCGGTCTCGCCCTGCCACGAGATGTAGTCCGGGAAGAGCTGCCGCACGAACTCGTAGCTGAAGTCCGTCACGTACAGCTTCCCGCCCTTCGCCACCCAGCTTCGCAGGTTGTCCCGCACCGCCCCCGTCGTGGCCAGCGATCCCGTGCACCACTCCTGCTCACCCGTGTTGCCGTCGCACGGGAAGAAGATGATGTTGTACCCGTCGAGCGCTTGCTGGTCCTTCAGGAACACCGACGGCTGCTTCGGATCGCTGAAGTTGAGCGGGTTGTCCGGCTGGTAGTAGTCGAACCCCGCCGTCGCGTAGTCCACCTTGATCCCACCCAGCGCCGTCTTCCCCGTGATCTTCGCCAGCCCCAGCTTCGCCAGCGACACGTCGATCCGATCCCACGCGCCGGGCACGATCGCCATCTTCGGGATGTCGTCGCCGTTCGCCTTGTCCATCCGCCCCGGCAACGTCGTCAGCTCCAGCGGCACGTCCTGCTCCCCCTCCTCGATGACCTCGAGGGAGCGAACCCTGCGGAACTGCCCCTTCTGCACTACCAGCTTCACGTTGCCCGTCTTCCACGTCGGCAGCTCGAACGTCCCATCGGCCTTCGTCGTGGTGTAAGGCGTCTCCGCCCCGAGCTTCACGCACTTGTCGCAATACACCGCCGCAGGGATCGCAGCCGGATTGGACGCTGTCACGTAGACCAGCGCTCCCGAGATCGGGATCGTCCCCTCCGGCGCCACAACCTTCCCCTTCAGCACCGTCTTCGCGTTGACCTGCCCGTCCTGCTGCGACGCGTCCAGGAAGTTGCCGTCGGGCAGCACGCTCGCATCGCCCTGATTTCCCGCGGATCCACCGCTCCCGCCCGTCTGCGGCGTCAGGCTCTCACCGTTTCCTCCCGCCGACGAGCACGACAAGACCGCAGCGACCCCGACCAACCCGATCGCACGCCAAGCCGACCCTGCACTCATTCGAGTCTCCTTCCCACACATCCGCCGTGCGTCTGGCCTGCGCCACCCACGGTACGAAGCGAAGCGTCCACGTTCCGAAAGACTACCGGATCCCGTCGAGTGCGGCCAGCGTGCGACGGCCTGCCTCACGGGTCATCCGGGCTGGAACATGTAGCCCGAGCAGCTCGTCACGCCCTTCCACCCGGCTTCCGCCGCCCCGTCGTCGCGCGCCTTGCCCGCCTCCAGGCTCCCCCGCAGGTCCTCACGCTCGAGGTCCAACGCGAACCGCACCGCTTCCTCGGGCGCGTCGGCTACCGCGTGGAACGTCCGCAGGAAGCTCGGCGCCTTGCCCCCAGGCTCCAGGGGCTCGTGCCAACGGCCTCGCACCAGCACGTGGTAGCACCGCCCGCTCTCGGTCCGCTCGCCGCGCGCCTCCCGCATCGCCTCGAGCGCTTCCCCGCATGTCGGCTGAAGCGCGAGCGCGATCCGCGCGAATCCCGCCGCCTGCTCCCCTTGCCCCGTGCGCGCGAGCGCACGCGCCCGCAGCCCGCACAGCCGCGCCAGAGGCTCCCGATCCATCGGCGAGCCTTCGTCGGTCTTCAACCGCTCGGCCAGCCCCTCGGTGTCCGCCAACACCTCCTGCCACCTGTCGGCTGCAGCCAGAGCCCCCGCTCGCACCTGCCATACCGTCGCCTCCCACGCGCGATCCGTCACCCGCTCGCACCAGCGCAGCGCCTGCTCCGTCATCCCGCGCCGCGCGCACAGCATCGCGAGGTTGACATGAACCGCCGATGTGTCGGCAGACGAATCATCCAGCGCCCGTCGGAACGCCTGCTCCGCTCGCTCGAGTCTCCCGGTCTCCGAGCACACCGCGCCGAGCCTGTTCCAGGCGCTCCACCCTGCGGACGCGCTCGACACCGCGCGCTCCATCGCCGCGACCGCGTCGTCGCCTTGCCCCTGTCGCATCCGGGCCTGCGCGATGAGCTCGAATCCGGCGGCCTCGCCGAGCTCGACGAGCCGCTGCCCGATCACCGCGGCGGCTTCTGCGTCGAGCGCCTCCAGAGCTTGGTAGCCCGCGTGCAACAACCCCATCGGATCACTTGGGAGCGTATCGGCTTCGGCCATGCGGGGATCAACACCGGGCGTTCTTTCCGCGTCAAGACGAAGCCCTCGCGCGCGCTCTCCGACTCCCCTTGCGGCTGCCCCCTGCGCAGGCCACGCTCCCTGCCGCATGCCCGATCGCGCTTCCATCACGGCCCTGCTCGGGCCCACGAACACGGGCAAGACGCACCGGGCCGTCGAGCGCATGCTCGAACACTCCACGGGCATGATCGGCCTGCCCCTCCGCCTCCTCGCTCGCGAAGTCTACGACCGCGTCTCCCGTCGCATCGGCGAGTCCCGCGTCGCCCTCGTCACCGGCGAGGAGAAACGCGTCCCCCATCGCCCCAGCTACTGGGTCTGCACCGTCGAGGCCATGCCCGTCGGAAGGGACGTCGACTTCCTCGGCGTCGACGAAGTCCAGCTCTGCTCGCACCGCCAGCGCGGACACGTGTTCACCGACCGCGTGCTGCATGCCCGAGGGCGTCTCGAAACCTGGTTCATGGGCTCCGACACCATGGAGCCCCTGATCCGCCAGATGCTCCCCACCGCGCAGGTGCAGCGCCACCCGCGCCTGTCCACGCTCCGCACCGCAGGCAGCCTCGCCCTCTCCGCCCTGCCGCCCCGCAGCGCCGTCGTCGCCTTCTCCGCCCCGCAGGTCTACGAGCTCGCCGAGCGCATCCGACGCAAACGCGGTGGAGCCGCGGTGGTCCTCGGCGCCCTCTCACCACGCACGCGCAACGCCCAGGTCGCCCTCTACCAGTCGGGCGAGGTCCAGTACATCGTCGCCACCGACGCGATCGGCATGGGGCTGAACATGGACATCGACCTGGTCGCGTTCGCTGCGCTGGACAAGTTCGACGGGCGCGAGGCCCGCATGCTGGAGACGGCCGAGCTTGCGCAGATCGCCGGGCGGGCGGGGCGGCACACCAACGACGGCAGGTTCGGGACGCTCGCTCCGGTGCCCGCGCTCCCCGATCCGATCAGCTTCGCAATCGAGACCCACCGGTTCCCGCCGGTTCGCTACCTGATCTGGCGCAACAGCGACCTCGACACTTCGTCGCTGGACGCGCTGCTCGAGTCCCTCAAGCGACGCCCACCGCATCCGTGGACGAAGCCTGTGGAGCAGGCCGACGACTCCGCCGCGCTGCTGCACCTCTCGCAGCGTCCGACCGTCCAATCCCTCGCCCGATCCCCCGAGCGCGTCGCGCTGCTCTGGTCCGTCTGCCAGATCCCCGACTTTCGCCAGCTCATGCCCGAGGTTCACGCGAGCCTCCTCGAGGAGATCTTCGTGCAGCTCGCGGGCTCCTCCGGCACGATCGACCCCGCCTGGATCGACCAGCGCATCACCCGCCTCGATGACCCCCACGGCGATCTCGACACGCTGATGACCCGCATCGCGTTCGTTCGCACCTGGACCTACGTCGCCAATCACGGAGAGTGGGTCCGGGACGCGGAACATTGGCAGCAGCGCGCGCGCCAGGTCGAGGATCGCTTGAGCGATGCCCTGCATGAACGCCTCGTGCAGCGGTTCGTGTCGCGCAGCCAGCCCCCCCATACCTCCCGCAGCCCCGCGCCGCGTCGCCCCGCCCCGCCCGCGGCCGAGCCCTCCGGCCCTGCGTTTCACGCACCGTTTCGCGTGCTCGCCGGTCTGCGGCTCCGCAGCCGTCCCGCCGATCCCGCGCCCCCGCCCGACGTCGATTGGCTGCAGGAGCTGTGCGACGCCCCCCACGAGCGTTTCCGCCTCGGGGCGGACGGACGCATCTGCGCCGGCAGCGAGCGGCTGGCGAGGCTCGTGCGCGGGACGGACCTGCTGCGCCCGGAGGTGTCGATCGCGCTCGACCATGATCCCGGTGCTGGGGCGCGGCTGCGCCTGCAGCGGCGGTTGGTCGCTTGGGTGCGCGACGAGGCAGAGAGGCTGCTCGGTCCGCTGCGCAGCGATCCAGCCCGGCAGCTCTCGCCCGCTGGACGCGGCGTGGTCTACCAGCTCGAGCAGGGGCTTGGAACCACGCGTACGCAGCACGCGCGCGAGCAGCTCGACCTGCTCACGGCCCAGGATTGGGGACTGCTGCGCGCCATGGGCGTGCGCACTGGACGCCACGCGCTGTTCGTGCGGGCGCTGATCGAGCCCTCCTGGGTCGCGCTGCGCTCTGCCCTCTGCTCGGCATGGCTGGAGCGCCCGGTGCTGCCGCCGCCGCCCGGGGCGCTCGCCTCGCGCGCGCCCGACGGGTTGTCGGACGCGATGTGGCTGATCGGCTACCCGGTGTTCGGCGGATGGGCGCTGCGTGCCGATCTTGTGCTCCGCATCGAGGGCATCCTCGGGCACGCGGCCCGGGGCGACGCCTTCGCTCCACCTCCGGCGATTCGCGATCACATCGGGTGCCAGGAGGAGGAGCTGCCGGCGATCCTCGAATCGTTCGGATTGCGAAGCATCGGTGACGGAACCTGGAGGGCCCCCCGCCGACGCGGCAGGTCGCGACGGCGAGACCGGTGACGCCCTATCGGCAACGCGAGAGCCTGGCACGAAACACGGCGCCGGACGCGACATCCCCGGCAGCGAGTGCCACGTCCCCGCCGTGCGCGCGTGCGATCTCTCGCGCGATCGTCAACGCCAGCCTCCGCCCGTCAGCCACCGATCAGTAGCCCTTCTCGGCCAGGTTCTTGCGGATCCCGAGCACCACCAACACGACCCCCACCGCCAGCAACACCCACCCCATCGTCCGGTCCGCCGGCCTGCGCAGCTCCACCGTGTCCCCAGTCCCGCGCAAGAAGGCGTTGAGCTCGTGCACCATGCGCTCCGACTCCGCCGCCTCCTCGATGCCGTCGAAGACCCTGCCCTCATGGCCGCGCGCGACCAGGCGCACCGACCACTTGCACTCCGGCTCCTTGCCCGCGCGCACGCACTCGCGAGAGGCTCTCTCGATGCTCGCGAGGGGGATGGTCTGGCTCTTCCGGGAGACCACGGCGACGTCTTCGAGCACACACGCAGCGTGGTCCCGTCGGCAGGTCACCCAGCGAGCTGGCGCGGAGAGCAGCACGATCGTGGCGATGATCGAGATGAGGGTTCCGGCGGTGACGGCTCGGTAGTCGTAGTTCTGCCACTTCCCTGCCATGGCGGCCGTACCATAGCAGCCCGCGCGTCGTTGGGCGCGACAGCGCGACACCTGATCGTAGGTGGCGGGTGTGAAAGGAGTGTCGGGGAGGGGGGGGCGGCATGGCGGTCAGGCCACGCCGCCGCGAGGAGGGGTCAGTTTCCGCAGCCGCCCTGGACCGGGGCGCCGGAGTTGCCGGAGAGCTTGTTCTCGCAGCCCTTCAGGTCCTTGTTGTGCTCGCAGAGGCTCTTCTTGATCGTCTCGGCGTCGATGCCCGAGAACTTGTACTTGTTGTTCGCCAGCCAGGTCGGGCTCGCGCCGAAGCCGAGGCCCTGGGAGTACTTGTAGGAGGCCTCGAGGAGTTGCTTGCCCTCGTCGCCTTCGAAGCACTTCTTGATGACGTCGGCCTTGATGTCACCCTTCGCGCACTCTTCCCACTTCGTGCTGCGGATATCCTTGTTGCGGCACAGCACGTACTCCATCCACTTGTAGTCCTTCGGGTAGTGCTTCATCGTGCAGATCTCGCGGATGTTCTCGTCGACTTCCGCCTGTCCGTGCATGCCGGTGAGCCCGCTCTTGGCGTCGCCGCCACCGATGAAGTTGACCTTGAAGTCGATCTTCTTGTCGAAGTTCTTCAGGACTTCTTCCATCGCGTTCAGAGCCTTCACGCCGAAGGGGCACTGGCTCATGACGAAGACTTCGAGCTTGTTCTTCTCTTCCTTGCGGCAGGCGATGGTGTTCTTGCACTCTTCCTTGTCGCAGCCGCCTTCGCCCATGCAGACCGGGTTCCACTCGCCGCCGAGAGGAGCGACCTTGTACTCGCCCGCTTCCCGCGCGCCGCGCTTGAACTGGTCGGCCGCTTCCTTGTCCGCGTCGAGGGTCTTGTCGAAGATGATGACCGGCAGGTTGCCGGGCTTCGTCGCCTCGTACAGCTTCTGGCCTTCGGGATCCGAGTAGTCCACGACCTTGACGACCGGGTTCGCGACGCGGGCCTTGATCATGCCCTGGTAGCGCTCGGGCTGGCACTCGGTGCAACGCTTGTCGCTGAGGATCGTCACGTTGACCTTGGGAGCCTCGGGGATGCTGGTGCAGACCTGGGGCTTGTTGCCCTTGTACTCGGCGCAGATGGCGCGCAGGAAGTCGTTGGTGCGACGCCCACCGGAGTACTGCTTGCCGCCGATGTAGATCGTGGGGCTGCCGGTCGCGCCCTTCTGCTGCGCCCGCTGGAACGACTCGGCCAGCATCTTCTTGCCCTCTTCGCCCTTGATGCAGGCGCGGAGCTTGTCGGGCTGCACGCCGACCTCGGTCGCACAGGCTTCCCAGTTCGTCGCCACCTCGCGGTAGTTCTTGTTCTGGCACGACACGAAGTCGATGTACTTGGCCGGAATGTGCTTGCTCGCGCACATCTGAATGATGTTGCCCGTGACCTCGTTCGGTCCGTGCATCGAGCTCAAGTCGCCGCTCGGCGTCGTGTTGCCGATGTACTCGACGTTGAAGTCCACGTCGTTGCCCAGCTGCTTGATGGCGTCCTTCATCCCATTGAACGCCTGCACGCCGTACGGGCACTGCGACATGATGAACAGGTCGACCTTGACGGCGCCCGGGTTCACCTTCTTGCTCCCGGCCGAAGCCGACGAGCTGTCCTTCAGGATCCCACCCTCACCCTTGCGGGCGTTGATGCCCCACATCAGCATCATCCCAGCGATAAACGACAGGATGAATCCGACAACAGCCGTTGCCTTGTTCATGGCCAAACACCTCTACTTGCCTGGAATACTCGAACGCGCGTGCCTGTGTGGGGTAAGGAAGCCCCACGCGGGTGACGTACACTACTGAGCCTCACGGCCAAGTCAAGCGAACGCAGTGCGCTCCCCGCGCCGCCCTCGACGGCCCGATGCCCGTTCCGCCCGCCCAAACGACAAGCTGGGCCCGATTCGCCCCCTGCGATTGCGCGATGAACCGGATACCCGCGGCAGGTCATGGTCCGCCAACGGACCCGACACCCGCTCCATTCCCAGCGTTCTTCCGCTCGTTTGAGCGAAGTCTCCGCCGGTGCGCCGCACACGCATCAGCCCGTCATGATCCGATTCCCTATCGCTTTCCCTTCTCCCCCCCCGCGTCCCGCGCGCTCCCCCCTTCGCACTTCCGCGCCTCCCCCCGCTCCGCGACGGCTCACCGCTCGGAGCGAGTGCCCGGTCTTGACGCTCCGGGCGCGGAGACGATGTTGCCCGCAGGGAGCTGCGACGCCGAAGGGGGAGCTGCATGCGCCATCGGAATGTGCTGATCGCCGAAGAC
>CAYMUE010000138.1:0-3357 GCA_964393505.1 uncultured Polyangiaceae bacterium | reverse complement strand
GCGACGCCGAAGGGGGAGCTGCATGCGCCATCGGAATGTGCTGATCGCCGAAGACGAGGAGACCGCCTTCCGCTTGCTGCGGACCACGCTCGTTCACTGGGGCTACGAGGTGCAGGGGCACCGCAACGGCGTCGATGCCCTCCGGGCGCTGGAGCGCCGTGACTCCCCTTCCATCGCTCTGCTCGATTGGATGATGCCAGGCCTCGAGGGGACCGACGTCTGCCGGGAGCTCCGCAAAACGCCGGAAGGGGCAACCAAGTACCTCATCTTGCTGACCACCCGCGGCGCCAAGGACGACCTGGTGGAGGGACTGCGCGCCGGCGCCGACGACTACGTCGTCAAGCCCTTCCACCTCGGGGAGCTGCGCGCCCGACTCCTCGTCGGAACCCGAATCGTCTCCCTCCAGCAGGACCTGTCCGAGAAGGTCGCCGAGCTCACCGCTGCACTCGAGACCGTCCGTCTCCTCGAGTCGGACTTCGGCGCAAAGCCCCACCCGCCGCGCACCGACGATCGGGCTCCGGTCACCCTGCCCGATCCTCATGCGCGGGACGCGAACGAGGTCGTCAACGGACGCTGATCAGGTCTCTTCGGGCGCCTCTTCCTTGCGACGGAAGCGGAAGGCCTGGTGCCCGATGAACGACGAGATCGCGTTCTTCACGGGGCTCAGCATCGCGCTGAAGCGGTCGGGCTGCAGGTCACCGGCAAGGAACTTGTCGCGGCAGTTGACGCGCTGGATCTTGCCGCTCGACGTCTTGGGGATCGTGCGCGGAGGCACCAGCAGCAGCTTGTCCGCGCGGATCCCGAGACCCGCCAGCAGCTCGCTGTTGATCTCCGTCTCGATGCGCTCCTGCTCCTTGCGATCCGTCTCCCGCGTTTCCGCCACCAACACCAGATCCTCGGTTCCGGTGTCGCCGTTGTAGCAGGCGAATGCCGCCAGGCAGCCCTTGCGCACGCCCGTCACCGAAGATGCCACGCGCTCGATGTCGTAGGGGTAGTAGTTCCTGCCCCGCTTGATGATCATCTCCTTCTTGCGCCCGGTGACGAAGAGCCGGCGATCGGAGATGTAGCCGAGATCGCCCGTGTGCAACCAGCCGTCCTTGAGCACCCGTGCGGTCTCTTCCTCGTTGTGGTAGTAGCCCTCGGTCACCGACGGGCTCTTGACCAGGATCTCCCCCACGCAGCCCTCTTCGAGGAAGCCGCCCGAAGGGCCTTCGATCGCGACCTGCTGTCCTGCCAACGGGTAGCCGACGGAGACTGCGTTGTACGGCATCTTGCCGCTTCCGTTCGGCGCATGAACCTTGCCGTCCCGCTCGAGCGCCTCGCGATCCACAAGCTCGAGCTCGTAGGCCGATCGCGGATCGGGGAACGTCGCCGCCAGCGAGTTCTCGGCCATGCCGTAGACCGGCAGGATGACGTTGGAGCCGAATCCTACAGGGCCGAACTTGCGCTTGAACTCCTCGACCGTGTTGTGATCCACGGGCTCGGCGCCGTTGAGGCCGATGCGCCACGAGCTCAGATCGAGCCTGGCGAGCTGCTGATCGCTGATGCGCCGCGCGCACAGGTGATAGGCGAAGTTCGGCGCCGGCGTCAGCGTGACCTTGAAGCGGCTCACGTTCTCCAGCCACCAGCTCGGGTGCAGCAGGAACACCTCCGGCGACATCAGGTGCACCGGATAGCGCCACAAAAGGCTCGTGAACAGCACACCGATGAGCCCCATGTCGTGGAACAGCGGCAGCCACCCCAACGCCACGTCGTCGGGACGCCGCTCCAGCGCGACTCCGATGCCGTAGCAGTTCGACAGCAGGTTGCGATGACTCAGCACCACCCCCTTGGGCAGCGTCGTCGTCCCCGACGTGTACTGGATCAGCGCTGGATCGGTCCCCGAGATCGACGGGAACCCCTTGAGCTTCGCCGGCTCGTCGACCACGTCCTCGGTCAGCAGCAGGTGCCGCAGGCTGTTCTTGTCGCCAAGCACCGAGCCGATCGCCATCTTGAACCGCGCGTCGGTCACGAAGAACTCGGCCTCGCAGTTGCGCACGATGTGCTTGAGGTTCCGCAGGTACTTGTCGAGCTCCCCCAGCGTGTGCGGCGGCGAACACGGAACCGGCACGCCCCCGGCCAGCTGCGTGCCGTGCATCGCGAACAGGAACTCCTTGCCCGTCGCAAGCAGCAGCACGACCTTGCCGCCCTTCTTCAGCCCCCGGTTGCGCAGGTAGTTCGCATACCGACACGCCCCGGCCCAGGCTTCCTTCCACGACACCGGGTTCGACTGGTTCTTGTAGTCGAGGAAGTCGACGTAGTCGCCGTCGTCGCGGTTCCACCGCTCCAGCGCCTCCACGAGCGTCTCCGCCTCGAGCTTGCACTCCAACGGATTCGCCACATGCGCGATGCGGCGTCCGTCCGCCCCGGCCGGGAAGAGTTCCTTGTGATGCTTCGGAGCGGCGCTGTGAACCACGTGGCCTCCTCGGTCGCGGCCTTCACCGCGAGCCTCCTGTCGTCAGTCGGACAACAGGGTGAAACAGCCGCGGATTATTGAGGCCACCCCCGGACCGGTCAACTGGAACTTGCCTGCACATTGCCGACGAACGCACTGCGAAGCGCACTTCTCACAACGCCCTTCGCTCCTCCCCGTGGATTGCTCCATTCCGGAGACAAGCCCCCTCTCGCTGGCGAATCTTCTACGCGCCAAGGCCGGTCAACGGCATGCCACTGCGCCCCGAGACGCGCGCAGTGGCCGGTCGGTCGTGGTCCGTCTGAAGACTGAGCCGCTCCGGGGACCTGGGAAACGAAGACGGGATGCCCGCCGCGCGGACGCGCGGCGCGGGCGACTCACTTCACGATCGTGGCGGACTTGACGTAGTCGAGCCGGGGGAAGTTCGCCTTCAGGTAGGCATTGCCCTGGGACTGGATCTGCGCCTGGTTCGGCGACTCGCCGTATTCCTTGTTGATCGCCTCGATGACGGACATGCCCTCGACGACCTTGCCGAACGGCGGGAAGCCCATCTTGTCGAGTCGGTCATTGTCCTTGAAGTTCACGAACAGCTGCGTGGTCCTCGTGTCCGGGCCAGCCTTCGCGAACGTCAACGTCCCCTTCAGGTTCGACTGCTTGGTCTGCGGGTCGTCCTTGATCTGCGCCTGCCTCCACACCGTGTTGACCTCGGGACTGCCGTGCAGGCCGAACTGCACCACGAAGTTCTCCACCACGCGGAAGAAGGCGACGTCGGTGAAGAACCCGATCTTCACGAGGTTGTAGAAGCGGTCGGCGCCAAGCGGCGCCCAATCCCGCGACACCTCCACGACGAAGTCCCCCTTCGTCGTGGCGAACTTGACCTTGTACTTCGCAGGAGCCTTCTCCTT
>CAYMUE010000137.1:0-17924 GCA_964393505.1 uncultured Polyangiaceae bacterium | reverse complement strand
GGGGGCGCGCGTAGCCTCGCACCACGCTCTGCTTGAAGGCCTGTTGATCCCAGATGGCGAGGCAGCCGACGATGCGTGCGGCGCGCAGGGCGACGAGGAAGTCGGATGGATGCAAGCCTCGGCAGCGCACGGGATCGGCGAGGTCCTCGGCGGTCCACACGGGCGCGAGCTGGTAGCGTCGGTAGTTGCGTTGCAGGCACTGGGCGATGTCGGCGAGCATGTCTGCGCTGGCACGCCGGATCTCGATTTCGCCGGGCAGCAGGCTGCGCACGCTGCGACGTCGCGGGACGAGGGCGAGGGTGTGCAGCTCGCCGCGTGGGCGGTAGCAGGGTTTGCCCGGTCGGTCCTTCTCGAGGATGCGACGGGCGACGGCGTTGTCGGCGATGATGGTCGTCACGTACAAGGGGAGCGGATCGGCCTCGTGCAGCGCGCGAATCCTGGCCCACCCGCCGGCGAGCACGGTCTTGCCGCGGTAGGCGGGAGCGACGCGGGCCTGGCTGAGGTATCCGAGGCGGGTCGGCTCGCCGTCGACGAATGCGTCGCGTGCCGAACGACTTGCCAGGCCGGCGACGTGGCCGGAGGCAGGGTCGGTGGCGACCACGGTCTGGTGCAGATCGCCCTCGATTACTGCTGCGAGGAAGAAGTTCGGCTCCCGTTCGAAGGTCAGCGAGATGGCGCCGGGCATGGGGTTGTCCCGCAACAGCCGACGCAGTAAAGCCTCGTCGCGTGCAGTGGCCAGATCGAACTCCATCCGATCTCCTCGGGCGCTGGGCTTGCCCGCCTCCCTCGCTTCGATAGACTGCCCAACGGCGCGCGGCAATCGTTGCGACGCCCACTGCCCATGGCGCGTGCCAATACCCTGTCGGCTTCCCTCGTCCCGATCGACCGCATCGGTCCGTCGGATCGCAACGCGATGTGGGACCTGTTCTCGTCGTACTACGACGCGGTCTGCAGGGAGAAGTTCGATGGCGACCTTGCGGGCAAGAGCCACGCGTTCCTCTTGCGGGCGAAGGCGGATGGCTCGGTGCAGGGGTTCTCCACCATTGCGACGTTCGAGCGCACGGTGCAGGGGCGCAAGGTCGTGGGGGTCTTCTCCGGCGACACGATCGTGGCGAGGGCTCATTGGAGCCAGACCGCGCTGCAGCGGGCGTTCTTCGTCTACGTGATGGAGGTGAAGCTGCGCAACCCGCGCGTGCCGGTCTACTGGTTCCTGATCTCCAAGGGCTACAAGACCTACCTGCTGCTCGCGCGCAACTTCCCCGAGTACTGGCCGAGGTGGGATCGAGCCACACCGGCGTGGCAGGCGGCGGTGCTCGACGACTTCGCCCGCGAGCGATTCGGCCAGGCGTGGCGACCCGAGCAGGGGCTGCTGAAGTTCGAGCAGTGCGAGGGACGGCTGAAGGGGGGGGTGGCGCAGATCGACGATCGGGCGCGGAGGCTGCCCGAGGTGCGGTTTTTCGAGGCGCGCAATCCGGGGCACGCGCAGGGAGACGAGCTGTGCTGCCTCGGGCGCGTGGACGTGCGCCTGGGTGTCTCGTACACGCTGAAGCTGGCCCGCAAGGCTCTGGGGCTGGGCGGAAGGCGCACGTGAACCGCCTGGTGCTCGGTGCGGTGCAGACCGGATACGCCGCGAGCCTGCTGCCGGCGTGGCGCAGGTTCGCCGCGGCTGCGACGCGCCCCCACGTCGCGCAGCTCCGCAAGCTGCAGCAGATTCTGGAGCAGAACGCTTCGACGTCCTTCGGCCGCGAGCACAGGTTCGATCGCGTCGCGGGGCTGGAGTCGTTTCGCGCTGCCGTCCCGATCGCGCGCTTCGACGACTTCGCGTCGCAGATCGAGCGCATCGCGCGCGGCGAGAGCGCTGTGCTCACACATGCGCCGGTCCGCATGTTCGAGCGCACGAGCGGCTCGACGTCGGCGAACAAGCTCGTGCCGTTCACCGACGGGCTGTTTCGGGAGATCGCGGCTGCGACGCACCCCTGGCTCTTCGATCTGTTCCGGGGGATTCCCTCGCTCCGCAGCACGCGGAGCTACTGGTCGATTTCCCCCGCGGGGCGCGATCGGGCCAGGACCTCCGGGGGGATCCCCATCGGTGTCGAGGACGACACCGAGTACTTCGGTCCGATCGCGCGCCGGGTCTTCTCCGGGACCCTGGTCGTGCGCCGCTCGGTGGCGAGGATCCGCAACCTCGAGCGCTGGCGTTGGGAGACGTGCCGGAGCCTGATGCTCGCGGAGGATCTGGGGCTCATCTCGGTCTGGAGCCCGACGTTCCTGTCGTTGTTGATGGAGGCGATCGAGCGCGAGCTCGAGGATCTGCTCTCGAGCCTTCCGGAAGAGCGGGCCACGAGGATTCGCGCGGCGCTGGACCGCGAGGGCGAGCTGACCGGGGAGGTGATCTGGCCGCGGCTCGGACTGGTGTCGTGCTGGTCGGATGGTCCATCGCGGAAATTTCTCCCCGCGATCGAGCGTTGGTTCCCGCGCACTCCGATCCAGCCCAAGGGGTTGCTCGCCACCGAGGGTGTGGTGTCGTTTCCCTTGCTGGGCGAGCAGGGCTCGGTACTCGCGGTCGCGAGCCACTTCCTGGAGTTCGTCGAGGTCGATTCGCCGGGACGCACACCGCTGCTCGCGCACGAGCTGAGGGAGGGAGCGGCGTACTCGCCGGTGCTGACGACCTCCGGGGGGCTGTATCGATACCACCTGCAGGACGTGGTGCGTTGCGTGGGTCGCTGGCGCGCAGCGCCGCTCGTGCGATTCGAAGGGAGGCTCGACTGCGTCAGCGATCTGGCCGGCGAGAAGCTCGACGCCCGTGTGGTGGGCAAGGCCCTCGAGGCGGCGCTGTCGCGGACGCCGGGGCCCTGGGTCTTCGCGATGATCGCTCCCAAGTCGGGCCCGGGGACAGGCTACCGGCTCTATGTCGAGTCTCCGCGCGACGACGCGCCCGTGGGGCTGCTGGCGGAGCAAGTGGAGCGGGAGCTGTGCGCGGGCTCGCACTACGCCTATTGCCGCAAGCTGGGACAGCTCGAGGCGGTGGAGGCGGCGAGGGTGCGCGACGGCGCGGGTGCGATCGAGAGACGACGGGCCGCCGAGGGGGGAAAGGTTGGGGACGTGAAACCGTCACCGCTCGATCGGCGCATGGGTTGGGAAGCGTGGTTCACGACGGTGCGAGGGGAGGGGAGGGGGGAAGGCTGAGGGGCCGGGGCAGCGCGCGCATCACGGCACGGGCAGCTTGGCGAGCTCCTTGGCCTTTGTGTAGGCGGTGGGGCTCACGAACACGACCGTCGCGACGTAGTCCATGGGACGATCTCCGGCAGGCATGGCCTGGACCATGAACGCGGTGGGCGAGTAGTTGTCCTTGACCGCAGCGTTGAGCTGCGCGGCTCCCGAAGCGGTCTGTTCCGCAGTGGCGCCCACGGCGCGCGCCTCGTAGATCTGCTGGAGGCCGGCCATCAGCGGGGCGACCTGCTGGGCGACCGCGCGGTGTCCCGACGACAGCTTGGTCGGTTCCCCGTCGGCGAAGATCGGCTCCACGAGCACCGCTCTCTGCTCGGCGGGAGCCTGCAACAGCGCCAGCAGCGGTCCCTCGGCGAGCCCGACCTGTCCGGTGGTCGTGGCGAGCAACGGCATGGGCGAGAACGGCTCGGTCACGCACGCCGCCCCGTCGCTCGTGGCCTCCAGGATCTCGGCGCTCGTGCAGCTTGAAAGCGCGATCATGTGCCACGCGAACTCAGCGCAGTACATCGGCAGCTTCGTCTGCTTGTCGCTCTCGAGGATGATCTTGCCGAGGGTCGTGACCGTCTGCTGAAGCGACAGATTCGTCGACGCGTAGATCGGCGTCATGTAATCGGACTGGAACTTGAGCTGCGCGCGCTCGCCGTTGATCCCGTCGAGGTTCTCCATCAGCGTGGAGATCCAGCCGCGAAGCTGCACGCGACGCGTTTCGTTCATCATGCGTGGACGCAGGATGTGCAGGGCCGCGGTGCCCGCTTCGCTCGCGCCGTCGCCGGCGTAGTGCTTGGTGTCGAACTGCCCGACGTACTCGCCGTCGAGTGGGCTGTCGATGTTGTAGGCCTGTCCGTTGCGCGTGTAGACCAGCCCCGCGTGCGTGCTGCCCATCTGGATGTGCGGGTATGCCATCGTCGCCGCGAGCTCCGGACGAAACGTCAGCGCCACGTCGCCGTCCTGCAGCACCCCCGCCTTCGCCAGGCTCGCTGCCATGTCGTGCCGCGCCGCCACCTTCGCCGCGCGACTGCTGTCCGACTGCTTCACCGCGATCATCCGCAGCCCGACCTCGTCGAACTCCACCGACTTGTTCCACACTGTCGGGTACACGTATTGGCTGCGATTGAGCGTGGTCGAGATCGAGCCCTTCGGCATGCCGAAGTAGAATGGCGTGTCGAGCAGACGTTCCGGCGAGGTACTCGCGACGGAGTCGGCTTTGCCTTCGCCCTGACCGACGGTTGGCTGGTCGTTCCAGCTCTCGTCGTCGACGGGAGAGTGTGACGGGCTGCTGCAGGCGAGGAGCCCGACGAAGAGCGCGGGAAGGGCGAGGAGCGATGCGATGGAGCGCAAGGACATGGCGACGATTCTCCCCTGGCTGGGCGAGCGGCGCGGGCGAAGACTCGCCGCGCGGATGGCCCGTCGATCGAAACGACGAACACCATGGATACAAGCCGAATCGCCGCGAGGTCAAGGATGCGCCCGTGGCCCAGCGGGCCGCTTCTGGTTCGCCGGGATGCGGTTGGCGAGCCCGGAGTGGGTGAGCAGGGGCTCGGAGGTTCGCGTCTTGAGGGGCGAGGCAAACCGGCTATGGTACGCACCCATGCTGGTCGATCGCCCTCTCGCGCTCTCGTCCCTGATCGTCGTGACCCTTGCCCTGCCCGCGTGCCGCGGGAAGTCGTCGGAGGCGACTCAGGACGCCGGGCCGACGGCGTCGAGCTCGGCCCCGGTGATGAAGTCCTCTCCGGAGCGTCTGGCGGCGCGCGCGAAGGCGCACTGTGCGCGGCAGGATTCGTGGACGAAGCTCGAGTCGAAGGAGTGCCAGGCGTGCATGCGGGGGGACGGCAAAGGGGCGCGGGAGTGCAAGCCGCAAGCCGCGCCGCTCCGGGAGTGCCTCAAGGCGCTGGCCAGCGCGACCAAGACCGAGACAGCGCCGTGCGTGATGGCGTGCGGCAAGGACTGCGGGTGCACGATGGGCTGCTACGAAAAGGGGATGGGCGACTGCTACGAGCCGTTCCTGTCGCAGATCGCCTGCGTCTCGGTGGCGTGCGACGAGATCTGTCGTTGAGCGCGGTGGGCTATTCGGCGGCCTGGGAGGCCTTGGGGAGCAGGGGATAGCCGAGCGCTTCGCGCTGGGCGAGGTGGGCTTCCGCGGTCGCCCGGGCGAGGCCGCGCACGCGACCGATGAAGCGCTGCCGCTCCGTGACCCCGATGGCACCGCGTGCGTCGAGGACGTTGAAGTGGTGCGCCGCCTTGACGACCATGTCGTAGGCGGGGAGCACGAGCTTCTTCAACGGATCCTGCGACAAGCCGAGGAGCCTCTTGGCTTCCTTCTCGTAGTGGTCGAATGCCGCGAAGTGGGCTGCGACGTCGGCCTGCTCGAAGTTGTAGGTCGACCACTCCCACTCCGCGCGGCGCAGCAGATCGCCGTACTTCACGTGGTCGTTGAACTGCAGGTCGTAGACGTTGTCGACGTCCTGCAGGTACATGGCGATGCGCTCGAGCCCGTAGGTGAGCTCGCCGCAGACCGGCTTGCAGTCGAAGCCTCCCACCTGCTGGAAGTACGTGTACTGGGAGATCTCGAGGCCATCGAGCCACACCTGCCAGCCCAGACCCCACGCCCCCAGCGTCGGCGACTCCCAGTCGTCCTCGATGAAGCGCACGTCGTGCGCCAGCGGATCGGTGCCGATCGCAGCGAGGGACTCGAGATACAGCTCCTGCAGGTTCAGCGGTGAGGGCTTGAGGATCACCTGGAACTGGTGGAACTGCTGCAGGCGGTTCGGGTTCTCGCCGTAGCGTCCGTCGGTGGGACGGCGCGAGGGCTCGACGAACGCGACGTTCCAGGGTTCAGGTCCGAGGGCGCGCAGGAAGGTGGAGGGGTTGTAGGTTCCGGCGCCGACCTCGGAGTTGTAGGGCTGCACGATGAGGCAGCCTCGTTCGGCCCAGAAGCGCTGCAACGAGAGGATGAGGTCCTGGAAGGTCGACTTCATGGCGCCGGCACGCTAGTCGAGGAAGTCACAAGCGGGAACCCCTCCCACCGTCCCTTTTGCAGCCACCGATCCCGGAGCCTCCTCCCCTGCTGATCCGTGCAGCCTTGCGCGATGAGGGTTCGTGGTTCAAGATGCGCGTCCCTCGACGGGGTGCGAGCAGCATCGGACGGCGAGGGGAACCGAAGTCCTTGACGGCCGCGCGCGTGCCGTGTCAGAGTGCGCGGCCCTTTGAGGTAGCACCATGAGCAAACGGACTTACCAGCCGCACAAGAAGAGCCGGGCCCGCACGCACGGTTTCCGCACGCGCAACAGCACCAAGGCCGGCCGCAAGGTCCTCAGCGCTCGCCGAGCCAAGGGCCGCCATCGGCTGACCCCGACCGTCTACAAGAAGTAACGGGTGGGTCGGGAGCCGTCGCGCCCTTGCGGCGAAGCCGGCTCGTCCCCTGCGAACGAGCACCAAGGCCGCACTCCGTCTCGCCGTGATCGGACCATCCGACGTCGCGTCGATTACCTGCGGGTCCAGCAGTCCAATGTGCGCGTCACATCGAAGCACTTCGTGTGGCTCCTCGCCTGCGATCCGTCCTCGGGTCCCGGCCGGGTCGGCATGACCACCTCCCGGAAGATCGGCACCGCCGTAGTGCGCAACCGCGCCCGAAGACTCCTGCGCGAGGCCCTGCGCGCCTTGCCCTCCTTCCTCCCCCCCGGCTTCGACTTCGTCGTCATCGTCCGTTCGCCCCTCACCGGCCTGCGCATGCAGGATGTCCTCGACGAACTGCGCGGGATCGAGCGGCTCGTGCACAAGCGTGCGAACGCGCTCGCCGCCGTGCTCCGCGAGCCTTGGGGTGCGGACGCATGATCGCGCGCCTGCTGATGGGGGTGATCCGTCTGTACCAGCTGACGATCAGTCCGCTGCTCGGACCGGTGTGTCGGTTCGAGCCTTCCTGCTCCCGCTATGCGATGGAGTGCCTGCGGCTGCACGGCGCATGGCGCGGAACCTTGCTTTCCATCGTGCGCCTGGGTAAGTGCCACCCGTTCCACCCCGGAGGATACGACCCTCCCCCACTGCCTGCTTCCCGTCGCCTCGATGGCCCGTCCATCGAGCCTCGCGACGCTGCCCCCTGATCCTTTCTGCCATGGAACGAAGCTCGATTCTCCGCTGGGTGATCATCGGTGTCGTGGTCTGGCTGGTGTTCCAGTACGGGCCGAAGCTGTTCGGATTCGGTGGAGGCGGCGGCGCGACCACCGACGTGCAGCCGCTGCCTCCCGAGAGCTCGTGCAGCGCACAACTCCCCTGCGCGCCCAAGGAACGCCCCGCCACTCCTTCCTCCTGCGAGCTGGTGGGAAACCGCTTCAAGGCCCAGTTCAGCAGCCGCTCCGCCACCCTCGAGCATCTGTGGATCGAGGGCGACCGATACCGCGTCGACGGCAAGCCGATCGATCTGGTGACTACCAGCGAGGTCGAGTGGAGGCGTCCCCTGCGCTTCGAGTGGCGCGCCGCTGGCGCCGACACGCAGATCCCCTTCGACGTCTTCGACTGGCAGGTCGAGAAGGCGGGCGATGCCTGCGTCTTCACGTACGACGGAGAGAAGGCTCGCCTCCGCCACGAGATCCGCCCCACCGGACGCCCCTTTGAGCTCGAGGTCACCTCCGAGATCAAGAACGTCGCCAAGGAAAAGCTCGCCCACCGTCTCTCCGTCGAGGCGACCTCCTGGCGCATGCAGTCCGAGATCGAGTCGCACCTCGGCCGTCAGTCGCCCTTCATCACCGAGGTCGTGTGCGCGCACGACGGCAAGGTGAAGAAGATGACCCCCGGGGACTTCGAGCCGGGGGACTTCAAGGACGCGGGCTTCGACAAGGGCTGGTTCGTGCAGCCCGGCGCGATCCAGTTCGCCGCCGTGTCGAACTTCTACTTCTCCCAGGCCCTCGTTCCCCTCGGCCCGGCTCCGTCATCCTGCACCATGCAGATCGAGGAGCGCTGGAACGCAGCTTCCTTCGCTGACAAGACGAAGGACCCGCACTACGGGGCGATGTACCGATCTCGCCTCGCCTATGACCGCAGGGAGCTCGAGCCCGATCAGTCGGCGCGCTATCAGGTGCTCGCGTACCTCGGCCCCAAGGAGCGCGACGTGCTTGCGGCCGCGGCTGGCGGCACCCACGGGCTCAGCGACCTGGTCGATCTGGGCTACTTCAGCATCATCGCAAAGTACCTGCTGCTCTACCTCGTCTGGCTCTTCCACAGCATCGGCAACTGGGGCATCGCCATCATCCTGCTGACCGTCAGCGTCCGCATCGTGCTCTTCCCGCTCACCTGGAAGCAGATCAAGAGCGGCTTCGCGATGCGCAAGCTCAAGCCCGAGATCGACGCGATCAACGCGAAGTTCAAGAACGACGCGCAGCAGAAGAACCTCGCCACGATGGAGCTGTGGAAGAAGCACAAGATCAACCCCTTCAGCGGGTGCCTCCCTGCCGTCTTCCAGCTCCCCGTCTGGTGGGCCCTGTACACTGCCCTGCAGACCGCTGTCGAGCTCTACCACACCCCCTTCCTCTGGTTCCGCGACCTGTCGGCACCCGACCCGTTCTACATCCTCCCCGTCGTGCTCGGCGGAACCATGATCGTCCAGCAGAGGCTCATGCCTCAGCAGCTCGACCCGATGCAGCAGAAGATGATGACCTACTTCATGCCCCTCATCTTCACGGTCATGATGCTCTTCCTGCCGTCGGGACTCGCCGTCTACATGCTCACCAACGCCATCATCGGCATCGTGCAGCAAGTCGCCATCGAGAAGTACTGGTCCGGCTCCCAGCCCCCCGCGGCTGCCGCCGGCACCGGCGGTATCGTGGTCACCGAGAAGCCCGATGCTTTTACCGCCTTGCGAGGGAAGAAGAATGGATCCGGACAATAGGGATCAGGACAACCCCATAACGTCCCCTCACGTCGACAGCGCTCCCCCCGTCGACTCCCGCGCACCGGCGCCTCCGGAGTCGTCTCCCCATCCCGCCGCTGCAGCCGACGAGGATCGCTCCGACGCCGCCTTCGATCTGCTCAGCGACATCCTGCGTCACATGCAGATGGACGTCTCGGTCCATCGCGCCTCCGCACGCAGGGACTCCGGCGAAGACGAGCTCCGCCTCGAGATCGTCGGACGCGACGCGGGGCGCGTCATCGGCAAGAAGGGACAGGTCCTCACCGCCCTGCAGTACCTGCTCTCCCGCGCCGTCAACCGTCCCGGCGCTCCCCGACGTCATGTCGTGCTCGACGCCGAAGGCTATCGCGAGCGCAGGGAAGCCTCGCTCGCCAGCATGGCCCGCAAGCTCGGCCAGCAGGCCGCCTCCGAAGGCAAAATCATCACCTTCGAGCCCATGAGCCCCCGCGACCGCCGCATCGTTCACCTCGCGCTCGCCGGCTTCGCCGACGTCGTGACCCGGTCCGACGGCGAGGGCGAGGAGCGCCGCGTGCGCATCATCCCCGTCCGGAAGTAGCTCCCCCGCGCCTGCGCGTGAAGTAGTCGTCCGCCAACACCACCTCGTGGGGCGGCCGCGTCGCCAGCGGCGCCGGCTCGTAGCCGAGCACCAGCTCCAGGAACTGCTCGACGACGCGGTAGGTCAGCCCCCACAGCAGCTCCCCCTCGTACTCGAAACAGCCGAACTCCTCGCGCAGCCGATCCTGCACCGACGGCTCCCCCGACTGATAGCGAACCCGAAGCCTGCCGTGGCGCGACGGGTCGAGCAGCTCGATGAGCGGCACCACGATCACGCGTTCAACCTCCCAGTTCGGGCGGAAGCGCTGCGGCCGACGCAGCCACGCCGCCACCGGGTGCACCGCGCGATCCATCGTCCGCAGCCCCTGCGGCGGCAGCAGCCCCAGGAACGTCGTCCCCCACGGCGTCAGCCGCATCTCCTCGAACGCCTCGCGCAGCGCCGCACCAAGGATCACCGCGAGCCGCGGATCGCCGCCCACTCTCCGCCACCGCGCGTGACACGGCCACCTTCGCAACGGCGACCCGGGCACGCGCAGGAGCCACGAAAGCAGCCCGTCCGCGCGCGCCGAGATCCCGCCCCCGGGGAAGCACAGATCCCCAGGCTGCCGCACGTCGCGCGATCGCTTGTTCAACACCACGCACGGCTGCGGGGCGCCACCTTCGCGCGCGGTCTGCTCACACAGCAGCAGAAGCACCGCGGAGCCGGGCAAGAGCCGCTGCGGCCCTGCTCCCAGGTCCAAGCTCCCCTCGAACAAGCGCTCCGCCGCGCGATGCACCAGCGCCGCGCTGTCTTTCAGCAGCGGGTAACGGCCTGGCCGATCGCTTCGCACGGTGACAGCTCCTTCGGGACGTGCCGTGGGATGCGGAGGGCGCATCGAGGGGCGACGGCGCTCAGCTCGCGCCCTTGCCTTCCTTGAAGTGGCGGCGACACACGGACACGTAGCGATCGTTGCCGCCGATCTCGATCTGGGCCCCTTCGCGCACGGGCCTGCCGCTGGAGTCCACGCGCAGCACCATCGTGGCCTTGCGCCCGCAGTGGCAGATCGTCTTGAGCTCCACCAGCTTGTCCGCCCACGCCAACAGCCGCTCGCTCCCCTCGAACAGGTTGCCCTGGAAGTCCGTGCGAATGCCGTACGCCAGCACCGGGATCCCCAGCTCGTCGGCGACCTCCGTGAGCTGGTAGACCTGCGCCCTGGTCAGGAACTGCGCCTCGTCCACCAGTACGCACGCAAGCTTCCTCCGTCCGTGCTCCCCTCGCACCAGCTCGAGCAGATCCTGCGTACGCTCGAACGACACCGCGTCGGCCGACAGCCCGATGCGCGACTGGATGAGGCCTGCGCCGGCCCGCGTGTCGATGACGGGGCACAGCAGCATCGTCTGCATGCCACGCTCCTGGTAGTTGTAGCTGGACTGGAGCAGGATCGTGGACTTCCCGGCGTTCATGGCCGAGTAGTAGAAGTAGACCTTGGCACCCATGCGCGGCGACGCTACCCAAGTCCGACGGCGTGGGCAAGCCGGGCGCGCGGACGGCACGAGCAGCGCGAGGCGGCGGGGAGGCGGCACAAAGGATCGGGGTTCGGGCGACCTCCGGGCTCCGGCGATGCTCCCCGGCCCGTGCGGGGGATCGACGCGGCACTCGAACGCGGTCAGTTCGGGATGAAATCTGTTCGGGTCACGAGCGAAACGAGCTTGAGCCCCGCGGCCTCGATCGCCTCGCGCCCGCCTTCGAGGCGGTCCACGATGGCCACCACGCCCGCGACCTGCAGGCCGGCGCCGCGCAGCACTTCCACGCACCGGAGCGTGGAGCCGCCGGTGGTCACGACGTCCTCGAGGATGGCGACGCGCATGCCGGGTCGCATCGAACGATCGCCTTCGATCATGCGCTTGGAGCCGTGGTCCTTCTGGGCCTTGCGGACGTAGAGCGCGGGCATCGGCGTGCCACGCACGTAGCTGGTGAGCGACACGGCGCTGGCGAGGGGACAGCCTCCGAGCTCCACCCCCGCGACGGCGTCGACCTGGCCGAGTTGGTCGAGCGCCTCGTACATCAGGCGGCCCAGCAGCGCGTGCCCCTCGGCGGTGAGCGCCGTCTGCTTGCAGTCGATGAAGAAGTCGCTCTCGCGTCCCGACGCGAGGATCACGCGTTTGCGTTCGAATGACAGGGTGCGGAGCAGCTCGAGGAGGCGGGTGCGGTACTTCACCGCGCAGCACCGCGCTTGCGAAGCTGACCGGAGGTCTTCTTCTTGAGCGCGGGGAGCACGGGCGGAGGGGGGCCGGCAGGAGCCTCGGGGGCCGGCTCCGGATCGTTGCGCACCTGGGCCTTTGGCTGCGGCGCGGGGGCGCGACGCGGGGGCGGCGCGGCGCGGACAGGCTCGGGGGCTGGACGGGGCGGCTCCGGGGCTGGACGCACCGCTTCCTGCCTGGCAGGCGGCTCCTGCTGCGGGCGCGTCTTGGGCTGTGTGCGGGCCGGTGCCGGTGCGCTCTTGGCCGGCACGGTGGACCTGGCGGCCGCTGCGGTCTTCGCCGGCGCGGCCGATGCCTCGCCCGTCTCCACGCGCCCGCGCACCAGTCCCCCCACCTCGATCCCGATCGTCGGGGCACTCAAGTCCCCGACCACGCGGGCTCCGGCCTCGAGCATGATCGAGTCGGTCGCCGTGAGGTTGCCCAGCACCGCGCCTCGGACCACGAGCCGAGAGCCGGACACGTCGCCCTGAACCCGGGCGCTCGCCTCGAGCTCCACCTCGCCGTCGACCGCGATCGACCCTTCGATGCGACCTGCGACGTTGAGATCACCCTCGCCGTGGAGATTGCCTCGGACGAAGGTTCCTTGCGCGATCATCGCCACGTTGTCGGCCATGTTCTTCACCTGCTCCGGACGTTGGTTGCGCGACCACTCCACGCGTGCGAATCAGACTTCCATGTCGACGTTGCCCTTGAACGAGGCCCCGTCGGCGATGGTGATGCGGGCAGCCTTGACGTCGCCCACGAGGCGTCCGCCGGTCTGCAGGTCGATGCGATCGTGCACGGTGACGTTGCCGGTGATGTGGCCGCCGACGACGATGGAGGCAGCGCTGACGTCGGCTTCGACGACGGCGCCCTGCTCGACGACGACGGCTTCATGGCCGGTGATTTTGCCGCGGACCGTGCCCTGGATGACGACTTCGTCGTCGGCGGTGATTTCGCCCTCGATGATGATGCCGTGGCCGATGACCGTACTCGCCATGTGAGGTTCTCCGTAGCGCGTGAGGTGCTAGCGCGAGCTCTTGCCGAGCTCGGGTGGAAGGTCGAAGTCGCTGTCGATCTGGACGGCGATCCTGGCGCCGGGATCGACGGTGAAGGCGCCGGCGCGGATGGTGCCCGAGACGGAGGCCTGAGGACCTGCGTGCACGATGCCACCGGCGTTGAGCTCGCCTTCGAAGAGCCCCTCGATGCGGGCCGACGCGGCGTCCACTCGCGCGCGCACTTCGGCGTCGTCGGCGATGCGGAATTCGCCTTCGATCGCGATCTCGCCTTCGACGGTGCCTTCGACGGTCAGGTCCCCGCCGCCGGAGATGCGGCCCTGGATGGCCACGCCGCGACCGAGGGTGGATGATTCGGTGTTCGAGGATCGGGTCGGATTTGCCATGGGCAGCTTTCCTCCGGCCTGGGTACCGCGCGGGTCCGCACCGGTCGCGCCAAGCTAGTACAGGCCGGCGAAGCTGTCATGCCCCAAGCGGCTTCGCTGCCACGCCCTGCGCTTCGGACGCCTCACCCGGCCGCGGCACGCTCCAGCAGGGCCGGCGCGTTCGGCACCGTCACCGCCAACCCCCTTGCATACAGTCTGCGCTGCTCGGCCGCCGTCAGGTCCCCTCCCCGCCCCTGCGTCGCCCACGACAGCAGGATCCCCCCGCTCACGCTCACGTTCAGGCTCTCCGCGAAGCCCCGCATCGGCACGCGCACCGCGTGGGCGCACGCTTCCCGAAGATCCGGCGCGATCCCCTCGTGCTCGTTGCCCATCACCAACGCCACCTTCGGGAGCTCCGCCAGATCCGACGGCACCATGTCCCCGTCGGGATGCGTCGCTACCATCACGTGTCCGCTCGCGCGCAGTGCCTCCACGCATTCGCCCCCGCTCGCGTGCGCGCTGACCTTCACCCACTTGTGCGTCCCCCGCGCCACCCCCGCATGCGCCAGGAACGTCTCCCCCCTCGCCACCACGTGGACCTCCGCAAGCCCCATCGCCTCGCTCGTGCGCAGCAACGCCGCCCCGTTGTGCGGATCGTGGATCGCGTCGAGCACGATCGTCACGCTCGCCAACCGTGACGCGAACACCCTCTTCATCCTCTCCTGACGTCGGTCGCTCGCGTAGGGCTCCAGCACCCCGATCACGAACTCCGCATCGATCTCCCCGCTCGCGATTCGCCTCGCCAGACCGTCGCCGAACACGGCGATCCTCAGTGTGTCCGCATCCGATCGTCTCATGCTGCCCGTCGTCCCAACCTTCCCGGTGCCGTCGCCGTCGCCGTAGTCCTACCCGCAGTCGTTCCATCGCGCCACGACTACGTCCTCTCCCAGTCGATCCTCGCCAGCAGGTAGGTCTACAATCCTATCCACTCATGCCGCACGAACTCGCCGAGGGCACGCGCTGGTGGGCCGTCCACACCCGCGCCAACTTCGAACGCACCGTCCAGCACCAGCTCGACGGCTCCCCCGTCGAGGTCTTCCTGCCCACCTATCGCACGTTCTCCCGACGCACCGATCGGCGCAAGATCATCACGCTCCCGCTGTTCTCGGGCTATCTGTTCGTCCGCGTCGATCTGTCCCGCTTCGACCAGCGCGTGGCCATCCTCCGCACGCGCGGGGTCGTGCGCATCGTCGGCGGTCCCAATGGCCCCGAGCCGATCCCCGATGACCAGATCGAGAGCGTCGCCTGCATGTGCCAGAGCGATCGCCTCCTGGAACCCTGGGGATCCATCGAGCGCGGAAAGCGCGTGCGCGTGGTCTCCGGCGGGCTCGCAGGCGTGACCGGCGTCGTGGTGGACATCAAGGGCAAGGGCCGCAAGCTCGTCTGCAACGTCGAGCTGCTCGGACGCTCGGTGGCCACCGAGCTCCGGCCCGAGGACGTGGAAGCACTCGATCGATTCGGTGAGTGAGCGCGCCCGCGGCTGCGCGCGCAGAGCCGACATCGCCGAGGCTCACGGCAACACGAGCAGCCCGTCGCCGATCGACTCCGCGCGCCGCAACGACCTGCGCAGGGCCCGGCGCGCGAACCGCACTGCGTCCACGATCGCTTCTTCGTCGCTGCGGCCCGACCACGCGAGCCTTCCGGCCACCAGCGAGGCGAGGCTGCAGCCGCCGCCGTGGAAGGGCGGCATCGGGAGTCTGGGGCCCACGAAGCGGATCACCCGCCGCCCGATTGCGAGCACGTCCACCATCGGCCCCTTGTCGAGGTGCCCCCCCTTCACCAGCGCGGCCCGCGCTCCCGCGAAGACCAGCGCCCGCGCTGCCCTGGATAAGTCGTCACACGAAGCAATCCGCATCTCCGCCAGCGCTTCGGCTTCGTCGAGGTTGGGCGTCACTAGCGACGACAGGCGCATCAGCTCCCGCATGGCCTCCAGCGCCTCGGCGTCGAGGAGTCGGGCGCCCGTGGGGGAGCGCGTGGCGATCATGACGGGGTCCACGACGGCGGGGACTTCGGGGTGGTCGCGCAGGATCGAGCAGACCGCGCGGACGTTGGCGGCGCTGCCCAGGGCGCCGGTCTTGATGGCGCGCACGCGCTCGTGGCCGAGCACCTCGCGCGCCTGGTCGGCGACGAGGCGGGGGTCGAGGTTGGACGCGGACACGAGGCCGGCGGTGGACTGCACGGTGACGACGGCGAGGGCTGCGCAGCCCCAGACGCCTGCGGCGCGGAACATGCGCAGGTCGGCGGCGATTCCCGCGCCGCCCGAGGGGTCCAATCCGGCGATGCTCAACGCGCACGGCCGCGGTTCGATGGGAGGGTGGCTCACTTCGACCTCACTTGCCCGCCTTGGCGCGGTCGTATGCTTCGGCGGCCTTCTGCACGACCACTAGGTCACGTGCCGCGCGTTCGCGATGGGCGACCAGATCCGCAGTGAAGATCGTCAGACCCCACAAGCCGTTGTCTCCGCGGCGAAAGGGGTAGCGCGTGCCCAGGGCGGTCTCGATGGTGGCACGGTCTCCGACGACCTCGACCCCGCGGATTCCCGACAGATCGCGCCGAAGCCGCGCGTCCCAGCCCCGCTGGCGCGCCATGACCACGAAGCAATCGGGAGGGTCGGCGGCGTCGCCCTCGGGGCCATAGGCCTCGAGCAGGCGCGCGCGCTCCGGCTCCTCGAACGAGGCGCGGATGCGAGCGAGCGACTCCCTGCGCGACCCGTGGATGGCGAACAAGGCGTGCTGGGAGCTGGTCTCGAGATAGGCGAAGCACTCCTGCAAGCGGGAGCGGGAGAAGGCCAGCGCGATGCGCAGGTAGCAGCCCTCGGGGGTCTTGTCGGAGGGGAAGCGCAGCGCGGTCCATGCGCTCCAGCCAAGCGGGATGCCAGCGATCACGGCGGCCACACCGCCGATCGCCAGGAGCGTCTGTCTTCGGGTCACGTGCTCGATCCTCGCGCCGTCATGGGGCGGGACATTCTGGCCCTTCACGGGCGACGGAACAACCCGTCGGCCGGGAAAAGCCGCGGCGCAGGGGCTCACCCCCGCAGACCGGCGCCCGGGATTCCATGCCGACCCGCCCTGAGGTAGATACCGTTGAATGCGAATCGGTCCGCCTGAACTGCCCGGGGGTGCGCTCGCGGAGTCTCCCATCGATCGAGCCCTCGCGCTCTCGTTGAGCGGCGAGCGCGATGCGGCCTTGCGCTGGGCCGCGGCCGTCGTGCAGGCCGATCCCCAAATGCCTTCCGGCCTGCTGATGTGCGGGCGCCTCCTCGCCGAAGCCACGCGGCTCGAAGGGGCTCGCGAAGCCCTCGAGCTGTGCCTGCAGGAGTCCATCGAGTCGGGAAACCTCCCCCTCGCCGTCGCCGCCTGCAGCGACCTGCGCCAGACCGCCGTCGACCCGACCCCGATGTATCGCGCCATCGCCGAAGCGTTCTGCGCCGGCGCCGCCCGAGCCGATGCCGCCAACGTCGCCCCGCCCCAGCTGCCCGGCACCGATGCCGTCCATCCGCTCCCCTCCGTGCTCACCGGGATGGCCCTGCTCAGCCGCACGGCCGAGATCATCCGCGCCGCGCGCAAGAGCCGCAAGGACCGCGTCGAAGCCCGCCGTGAGCCTCCGCGCCTCGCTCCCCTGCCGCTGTTCTCCGACTTCTCCTGCCCGGCTCTGCTCGCTCTCGTGCAGGTCTTCGAAGTCCGCACGGTCCCCAACGGCGCCGTGATCATCGAGGAGGACGAGGAGGGCGCCGAGGCCTACATCCTCGCCCGGGGCGAGCTCGAGGCCCGCAAGTCGGTCAAGGACGCCGACCCCATCGTCCTGTCCCGCCTCACCGCCGGTGCGCTGTTCGGCGAGATGGCCCTGCTGTCGCGCGCCCCCCGCGCCGCCAGCGTCGTCGCCTGCCGCCCTTCCGTGATCCTCGTCGCGCGCAAGGACGCCCTCGACGCGGTCGCCACCGAGTTCCCCGAGATCGGCACGCGCTTCGCCGAGTACTGCCGAAACCGGATGGTCCAGAACCTGGTGCACACCAACGCCATCCTCAAGGCCGTCGCGCCCGAGGAGCGCTCTGGGCTCATCGATTCGTTCGTCACACGAACTTTCGAGCCTGGCGACACCCTCATCCGCCAGAACGAGACCTCCGCAGGCCTGTTCCTCATCGCCTCCGGCGCGGTCCAGGTCGTGCGCGAGGAGGCCGGCGAGCGGCTCGTGCTCAGCACCCTCGGCCCCGGCGGTATCGCCGGAGAGGTCTCCCTGGTGCTCCGCAAGCCCTCCACCGCCCGGGTCATCGCCGCGCACCCGACCCTCGCCCTGCACCTGCCCCGCGAGAGCTTCCTGTCCATCATCCGCAAGCACCCCGCTGTGCTCTACGAGCTGTACACCCTCGCTGTTGCCCGCGACGAGGAGACCAACACCATCGTGGGCCAGGAGGCCCTCGACGTCGACGACACCGTGCTGGTCTGAGGGGAGAGCGGGGCAGCCCGCGCATCCCGCCGGTCCCGCTCACCCCCGCGCCGTCCCCGCCCCTCCGCCCCCCGCCCTCCCTCCCACCCAAACCCACCGCCCCCCCCCCCCCCCGCGCCGGGTCCCTCGCCCCACACC
>CAYMUE010000136.1:0-17946 GCA_964393505.1 uncultured Polyangiaceae bacterium | reverse complement strand
CCGTAGCTGTCCTGGCAGGCGTACTCGCCGGACTTCGGATCGCCTGCGATGGCAGACGAGAAGTAGTCGGCGATGGCTTCGTTCATCGCGCCTGGGGAGGCGGAAGCCCCCTGCGAGTCGCGGTGCCAATACATGCTCAACGCAGCGGTGGTGTCGACGACTGCGTGGGTGAACTCGTGGTAGACGACATCGCCGTCGTAGGAATAGTCGGCCTTCTCGCCCTGACCGAAGTACAGGCCCGCGCCCTTGATGTCGGGCCATACCGTCTGCAGGATGTCGGAGAAGCCGCCGTTGGTGTCCCAGCCCGAGTAGAAGGCGTTGGAGAACGGCTCGAGCGGCAGGTTCGGATCGGACATCTTCGTGAGGTTGAACTCCATCGCACCCGCCGGGAGCATCAGGTTCGCGATGAGGTACAGCGGCCACGACTTGTTCTGCTCGGAGAGCTTGAAGTCGGGCTGGAACTGCCTGAAGAACGCGTAGGCCTTGTTCGTGTGATAGAAGATCGAGAGCTGCGCGAAGGGATCCCCGCCGGCGTCGTCCGCAGCCGGGGTGTACTGCAGGTAGTCGCCCGTGGTGCCATCGGCGAATGCCCCGCCCGAGTACGCCTCGGCGTCGGCCTGCAAGCTCTTCGACGCGAGCTCACAGATGTGGACGTTCGCCGTGAAGCCCATGTACGAGATCGGAAACGTCTTCTTCGTGTCGACGCAGTTGAAGGACAGCGTGTCGGCGTTGTCCGGGGACACGTTGGGATCGTCGATGGGGAGCGTGACGTCGATCGGCGTGGGCGACGCGATCGGGTTGAACTCGTACATCTTCGCGGCGTTCTTGAAGCGCACGGAGTTGGAGAAGGCCACGACGCGACCAGAGTCGGCGTCGATGACGACGACAGGGACGTAGGGGATGGGAAGGAGCGACGGAGGACGAACGATCCATGCGAGGCGACCGCCGGAGGCGTCGGGCCACACCACGAGGTGCGCGTGGGGCTCGGAAGCGGGTCGCCTGCTCTTGTCGGTGGCGATGGACGCAGCCTGGGCCGCGGAGATGCGCGGCGTCGTGGTGGACGGGAGACGGTCCAACACGTTGGCGGTCGCGAAGGCGACGGATCCGTCGGGTCGCACGGCGATCGCTGCGCCTCGCGCATAGACGGGGATGCCGAAGCGAGCCTGGCGGAAGCGGTGTACGGTGAGGTCCCCGATGCGTCGGGTGCCGACGGGTACCAGCTCGCCCTGCACGACGGGGGCGTGGAGGTAGAGCGCGTCGCGGGCGGCCTCCATCGACAAGACGGGCTTGTCGATCGGGACCTGTCGCACGAAGCGGTGGGCCGAGGGAGCTGCTTGTGCGCGAGGGGCGGCAAGCATCGAGACCAGGACAAGGGCAAGCGGAGCGATCGAGTGGCGCATCAGAAGCCTCCTGGATAGGGCGGTGTGCCCTGTCCGAGCAGTCTAGGGGAGCGCCGAAGGCGTGAGCAAGGGTGAAGGGGGGAGCTCAGAAGGAGCTTCGCACGACGAGAGTAGCGTCTCGCTCGGGGCCCACGGACACCAGGTCGCACACGACGCCGACCTCCCGCTCGATCCGCTCGACGTACTCGCGAGCCGGCTTGGGGAGCTGCGCCAGGGAGCGCACGGAGTCGATCGGCTCACGCCACCCCGGCAGGGTGTCGTAGACCGGAACGAGAACGGCGGAGTCGCCTGCCAGCTCGACGGGCAGCTCGTGCACGCGACCGCGCGGGGTGTCGTAGGCGACACAAACGCGGATCGCGTCGAACCCGGAGAGCACGTCCAGCTTGGTCAGCGCGATGGCGTCGAATCCGTTGACGCGCGTGGCGTAGCGCAGCGCCGGCAGATCGAGCCACCCGGTGCGACGCGGACGTCCCGTCACCGAGCCGAACTCACCCCCCATCCTGCGAAGACGCTCGCCCGCCTCGTCGTGCAGCTCGGTAGGGAAGGGGCCGGAGCCGACGCGCGTCGCGTAGGCCTTGGTGATGCCGAGCACGCGCGAGATCGCCCGGGGTCCGATTCCGCAGCCGGTGCAGGCGCCGCCCGCCGTGGTGGACGAGGAGGTGACGAACGGATAGGTGCCGTGGTCGATGTCGAGCAGAGTTCCCTGCGCGCCTTCGAGCAGCACGCGCTTGCCGGCCGAGATGCGGCCGTGTACGAGAGAGGCCGTGTCGGTGACGAACGGGAGGATGCGGACGGCCGCGGCGGCGAGCCGGTCGATGACCGTGCCGGCGGCGGGGAGATCCACGTGGTGCCGGTCGAACATCGGGCGCCACGCATCGAGAGTGTCGGCGACGATTCGTTCGGTATACGACAGGTCGCGCAGGTCACCGACGGTGAGTCCTCTGCGGGCGATCTTGTCCTCATAGCAAGGGCCGATTCCGCGGCGGGTCGTGCCGATCGCGCGATCGGCTGCGAGGTTCTCGCGGAGGCCGTCGGCTAGCGTGTGATGCGGCAGGATGAGGTGCGCCCGGTGCGAGATGAACAGCCTCCCCGCGACCGGGTTTCCACGCGCCTCGAGCGCATCGAGCTCGCCGACGAGCACGTCCGGATCGATCACCATGCCCTGCGCGAGGACGCACTCGGTGCGCGGCCAGAGGATGCCGCTGGGCACGAGGCGGACGATGAGCTTGGAGCCGTCGACGACGAGCGTGTGGCCCGCGTTGGGACCACCACCGAAGCGCACGACGACGTCGGCCTGACTGGCAAGGTAGTCCACGACCTTGCCCTTGCCTTCATCGCCCCACTGGGCTCCGATCACGACCAGCGACGGCATGGCTTGCCTCCTCGGGGCGAGGCTCTACCGCTGACGGGGAGAAGGCGCAACGAGCACGGGAGCGGAGGACGTTTGCGGGGAGGAGAGAGACGACGAGCCGATCACTTGCCGTCGTTCTCGGGGCGAACCTTCTGCTTCGACGGCCCGGGCGGGTTGACGGGCGTGGGGATCGGAGCGCGGTCGGCGGGCTGCTGCGCGGGCGGTCGGGAGATGCCGGGCGGGACGAAGGGGGGTTTGCCCTTGGGGTCAGCGCAGCAACGGAACGTGATGAAGTAGTAGGTGAAGTCGGGCGGATGCGAGGTGGTCATGGGACGACAGGCGTTGCGCACGTGTCCCCAGGCGCCGCCCTTGAGCCCTGCCCACATGGACTTCTCCTTGTCGTCGCGCTTGACGACGCGTGAGACCCACTCGTCCATGTTGCCGGTGAGGTCGTGGACGCCGAGGTCGGAGACGCATCCGGCCATGGCGCCGGAGGGGACGCTCTGATCGACGCGGGCGAGCTCGCGCGCGGCGACGGCCTTGTCCTTGGAGTACATTTCCTTGAGGCGCGGCTCCATCCAGATGTTGTCGATGTTGCACTTGGTGTTGTCGCGCTCCCAACCATAGGGGAAGGGCTTCTCCTGCGGGCCTTCGCACGCGGCGACCCACTCCCAGTCCCAGCAGATCCGCTTGCCCAGGGAGCGACAGGTCGCCTCGGCGTCGTACCACGACACCATCCACGGCGGATGCGCCCCGGCACGGTTCGGGTACTCGTACTTGTCGATGCAGTAGTCCAGGTGCTGGCGCGGCTCGAGACACTTCGTCGAGCCCTCCTGGAACTTGTGACACAGCACGATCCGGTTCGGCTTGTTCAGCTCCTTCTTCACGCACTTTCGCTCGACCCTTGGGCAGAAGTCGTGCTCGACGTGAATCATGTCGGCCGGGCAGGGCCCCTCCTGCGCCGCGTCGGGCGATGCGTCCACCGGGACCTCCGCCTCCGCCGCGGCATCGAGCAGCTGCGCGAGCACATCGGCCTGCGCGTCGCCGGGCGACGCATCGAGGGCGAACACCTGCAGGGCCGATTGCGAGGTCGAAGGGTGGGGTTGGGGAGACTGAACCGGAGCGGTCGAGCCACCGCATGCGGACCAAAGCACGGAGGTGACGAGCACCGAGACCGGAGCGAAGACGAGATAGCGTCGAGACATGTCGGGGGCGCATATGCTCACGGGCCAGCGGGCTTGGCCAGAGATCCGGGAGGGCATCGAGGGCGCGGAGGCGGGAGGGATGGCGGCAACGATTCGTTACCGTGGGTATCGGAAGCGGCATCGAAACATTACCCCCGGGGCAGGTCGCACCTGCACCCACATTGCCGAATGCATGGGCAAAACGGTACCCCGCCCGCGGCCCTGGGGTTGCAGATGCGCTGGTCGCCCATCCCGGGCATCCGCTTTCCAACGACCCGGAGACCCCCATGGCGGCTCTACCTTCTGCGGACCTGATCAAGACGGCGCAAGCCGGCAACACCTCGGCGCTCTCCGAGCTCGCGAAGACGATCCGACCGCACATCGAGAGGCAGCTCGCAAGGTATCCCGTCTCCGATGAGGATCGCCTCGACCTGCTCCAGAGCACTCTCATGCAGGTGGTGCGACGCCTCGACTCGTTTCGCGGCGAGTCGAGCTTCTCGACCTGGCTCTTCCGCGTTACCGCCAACGAAGCCCTGATGATGATGCGATCGCACCGTCGCCACCGCGCCCGGCTCGTGGAAGGACTCGACCTCGAGGACCTCGCCTCGCTGCCGCTCGTCGGCGCTTCGAATGACGACGCCGATGTGCTCGGTGCGGCGACCAACGAGCGGGATGCGCGGGTGCGCGAAGCCCTCGCCGATCTGCCGGAGTCGTACCGATCGGTCGTCGTGGCCCACTACCATCACGATCTGGGGCTCCAGGAGATCGCCGATCGTCTCCACGTGAGCGAGTCCGCCGTGCGCTCGCGCCTGCACCGCGCACGCTCCCGTCTGCGTTCGGTCCTGTCGGTTTGCAGCCTCCAGCACGCCGCTGCCTGACCCCGCCGCCGCACGCCTCGCTCTCAACCGTTTGCGCTTCCGCGTCGCCTTCGCGCGTGGCAGGCTCGGTGCGCATGACCGCCCCACGCGCCGTAGTATTCGACCTGGATGGCACGCTGGTCGACGCCGTGGCCGATATCGCTCTCGCCCTCAACCATGTGCTGGTCGAATCGGGGCGCAGCGAGCTGCCGACAGAGGTCATTGCCGGCTACGTAGGGGATGGAGCACGGGCGCTCGTGGCACGAGCCGTGCGGCTCGAAGGCGCGGAGCTGGACCCGATTCTGCGCGCGTTCCTGGACCACTACGCCGCGCATCCGGTGGTGCGGAGCCGGTGGATGCCGGGGGCGCGAGAGGCGCTCGACGAGCTGCGCGCGCTGCCCCTTGCGCTGTGCACGAACAAGCCGCGCGAGATCGCGGTGGCGGTGCTGTCCGCGCTCGGCGTCCTCGATCGGTTCTCGACCGTCGTGGGTGGCGGTGACTGTGCGCCGAAGCCCTCTGCGGACGCGCTCCGGCTCGTGGCGTCCCGTCTCGGCGTCGTCCCTGCCCAGCTCGTGATGGTCGGGGACGGGACGCAGGACGCGCTTGCCGGCAAGGCGGTGGGTGCTCGGACGATCGCGGTGACGAACGGCTACGGATCGGTCGAGGCGCTGCGCGCTTCGGCCCCGGACGAACTGGTCGGGTCGATGCTCGAGGTCCCGGGAGTGATGCGTCGGTGGCTGGCGATCGATGGCTGAGCGCTTGGGGGGGTGGGAGCGGGCTCGGCGATTCGGGGATGGGCCGGGGGTCAGGGACAGGGGGGGCCCGGAATTTCCTGGGGTGCTGCGGACGAACCGATGGTTTCCGAGGAGACGAGATCGCCAGCTCGATTTTTTTCGCCGACCCCATTGCGTTCGCCGGCCGCGCAGTCCATGGTGCCTGCCGCCATTCGCAGGACCTACGCTTGACTCGTTCCCCGACACACCCGACAGAATGCGGCGCCCCGAGGGTCGCGTCGGTAAGTCGTGGCTCGAGCCAGCGAGGCGCCCGGCGGGTGATCGGTTCCATGTCGGGACGGTCTTCGAGGAAACGCGGGACGCGCTGTCGTCACTCGTGGGTACTGCTCTTGCGCGTCATGTCGGGTGATTCTCATGGGAAATAGACTCTACGTCGGCAACCTTTCGTACAACACCACCGAGGCCGAGCTGCGCGATGCTTTCGCCCAGCACGGTGAGGTCGTCTCTGCACAGCTCGTGACCGATCGCATGACCGGTCAGGCCCGCGGCTTCGGATTCGTCGAGATGGCGAACTCGACCGACGCGCAGAAGGCGATTGACGGGATGAACGGTGCCCAGCTCGGTGGCCGTACGCTGACGGTCAACGAGGCGCGCGAGCGCACGCAGGGCGGCGGCGGCGGCGGCGGCGGTGATCGTGGTGGCCGCTCCGGCGGCGGCGGGCGTCGCGGCGGCTGGTGATCATCCTCCTTCCCCCTCTCCTTCTGATTCATCCCCGATAGCTTGAGAGCCCACCGGGCTTAGTGCGTCGCCAGACCGAAGGCGATCACCGGATCACCTGCGCCCGCGCCGACGGTGAGCGTCGGGGTCTGGGTGCGGTTCTGCTGTGCGGCGAGGCGCTGCACGCGGGGACGCACGTACTCGGTCAGCTCGCGGAGCGAGATCTGCCCATCGCCGTTGGCGTCGGCACGGGCACGGCCGAGCCCTTCGATCAGCATCTGCGAGAACAGGCCGCCCTTGGCATCGGCCGCGGGACCGGATATTTCGGCACCCGAAGCAGCTGAGAGCAGCGAGACCTGCCCCTGAGCCGAGGTGGTCTTGACCTTGACGAGAGGACGCGCGCCCTTGGGGAGCACGGAGCGTCCGCCAGCGCCCGAGAAGCAGGAGTCCACGAAGGCGATCGCCTCCTTGGCGCGGGACTGCTGCAACGACTCCATCACGTGGGACAAGGGGATGCCGGTCCGCTCGAGATACGCCGGGTCCCCGTCGTAGGGGATCAAGTACGGCGTGCCCTGAGAGGCATCGGGTCCACCGTGACCGCTGTAGAAGAACAGCAACCGTCCCCCTTGGGGCACGCTCGACTTCGCCCACTGCAGCAGCTTGTCGATGTCGCCGTGAGTCGCGCGGTCATCCAAGGCAATCTTCATGTTCTCGGGCCGGACGCCGAGAGTGAGGCGCGCAACGTTGGCGAACTGCTCTGCGTCGGCACGGGCCCCGGTGGGAGTCGGAAGCTCGCGATAGCGCTCGATTCCGATGATCACGGCGTAGGTCGTGGGCTGCGGAGTGCCGGGCATGAAGCCGGCGCTCGCCGGCTGAGGGCGCGCAGAGGGGTCGGGCTGAGCGACCGCGGTGGCGGAGGAGACGGACGCCGGGGCGGAGGGCTTCGTGCCTATCGGGGGGAAGGACTCGAGGAATCCTTCGCGAAGATCGGAGCAGACCATGGGGTTGGCGCGATCGGTACAGGTCTTGGTGAGCAACGCGCGGGCAGCATCCGAGTCCCGAGTCACACCATAGCCGTGCATGAGCAGCCGGGCGAGCAGCCAGCAATCGACGCTGCTGTTCTCGTCACATTGGCGCTTGTGGAAGATGGCCGCCTCGGCCGCGGCGCTGTCGTTGCCCGCGCGCAGCGTGCGCATCTGGTGGCAGGCGCCCGAGGCGTTGCCGGCATCGCACTTGCCGCGAAGGAGCTGCTCGGCCCGGGCGGGGTTCGCGGAGACTCCGACTCCGCGAGCCACGAGCAGGGCGAGGAGACGCGGGTTGCCGGTTGCCTCCATGACGCGCTGGGCGTAGTCCACACCGCGCAGCGGATCCGCAGGCACGTCGGGGGTGCCGAACGCGTAGGTGAGGGCCAGGTCGAAGCACGAGGCTCCCTTGGCCTCCGGGGACTTGCAGCGTTCGTCAAGCTTGCGGAGAAGCCCGCCGGGTGCGAAGCCGATCTCCTTGCTGCGCCAGACGCACTGGATGGCGTCACACGCAGCGGACTCGGCCGGGCAGCTGTCCTCGAGGAGCTGACAGGCGCGCAGACGGTCCTTGGGGACGCCTTTGCCGGCCCAGAGCATCCAGGCGGCGTTCGCGCAGGCTTTGGAGCTGCCCAGCTTGCAGGCCTTCTCGAAGAGGGCCATCGCCTTGGGCTCGTTCCTGGTGAGGCCCTGGGCTTCGCCGTTGTAGACGACGCCGGCGCGGTTGCAGGCGTCCGCGCTGCCCTTGTCGCATGCACGCTCGAAGTACTGCGCCGCCTTGGGGCCTTCCCTGTACGACTTCGCGCGCGCGTCCCACAACGCGATACCGCGCTGCAGATCGGCTTGGGCCGAGCCGCACCCCGAGACGAGGGCTACAGCAGCGAGGGCAGACAGGATGGTTCGCTTCACGACACGTTCTCCACGATCGAGACTACGCAGGCTGTCTCGGCGTGGCAAGCGTGTGAGCGGCCCCTCGCGGTCAGCCCATCGGCAGGTCCTTGCTCATCTCGCCGAGCAGCGGACGTCGAAAGGCGTTGGTGACGAACTCCATCACCTTGCCCTCGGGCGCGCGTCCGAGGCTGATCATGAGCTTGGCGAGCGCGGCCTCGGTGGTCATGTCGCCGCCGGAGATCGCGCCCGCTTCCGCAGCGGCGGAGGCGCCTGCGTACAGGCGAAGCTCGGTGGCGCCCCGCGCGCACTGGCTCACGACCACGACCGGGACCTGCGCGTCGGTGGCCTTGCGGATGCTCGGGATGAGCGAGTTCTCCAGATGGGGTACGTTGCCCGCGCCGTAGGCCGTGAGCACGATGCCGTGCACGCCGGAGTCGATGGCGGCGCTCACGAACGAGGGCTGAAGGCCCGGGAAGAGTCGGACGCACAGGACGTTGGGATCGATGCGGGGATCGAAGGCGCCGGCGGCCCGGGCGGGCAGCACGTGGGGAGCGACGATGGCGCCGAGGCCGAGCTCCACCAGGGGCTGACACAGCGGGCTCGCGAAGGCGTCGAACCCCCACGCGTCGAGCTTGGTGCTGCGGCATCCTCGCAGAAACTTGCTCGAGAACGCGATGCCCACCTCCGGCACCGGGAGCGTCGCAATGTGACACGCGTCGACCAGGTTGGCGCGAGCGTCCGTGCGGATCTCGAAGATGGGCCGCTGGGCGCCGGTGAGCACCACGGGACGGTCGAGGCCCGGCAGCAGGAACGACAGCGCGCTGGCGGTGTAGGCCATCACGTCGGTGCCATGAACGACCACCGCACCGTCGTAGTACTGCAGCTCGTCGTGGATCACCTGCGCCAGCTCGACCCAGTGGTGCGGCTGCATGTCCCCCGAATCGAGGTTGAACAGGATCCGCGTGTCGATGGAGCCGATCGTCCGCAGAATTGGCAACTCGGCGAGCAGGTCGCGCGTGTAGTCGCCAGGCTCGAGCGTCGTGGAGTCCCGGCCGGGGCGCATCATCAAGGTGCCCCCTGTGTGGATCATGAGGATCTTGTGCATGGCGAGCGTGCGTTCAGTGAGCCGCTGGGGCGCGGACAGGCAGCAGATCGAGCAGCCCGCGCAGGCCGCCGCGAGGCAGCACGGTGCGGGCCAGGGCGCGGACGCTATCGTGTTTGGGATCGTAGGCGACCGGACACCCGACGAGCTTCAACGCCGAGCAGTCATTGGTGTGGTCCCCTACGAACGCGATCTGGTGGTGAGCGATGCCGAGCTGCAGCGCGAGCGCTCGCAGCGCCTCGGCCTTGCCATCCATGTCGAACGGGGTCGCCTGCCAGCCGGCAATGGCACCGGCATCGTCGAAGGAGATCCTGTTCGTGAACACGTGGTGGAACGGGTGGTCCGGGAACAGGACGTCGAGGACCAGATCGAGCGTTCCGGAGACGATGGCGAGAGTGTAGCCGCGGCGATGCAGCTCGCCGATGACTTCGCGCGCCCCCGGGACCAGGCGCAGATGCTCGCGGATGACCTGCTCGATCGACGCGCGGGTGGCGCCGCCTTCGCGCCACCCCTCGACATCGAGGCGCACCCACTCCGCGTAGGAAAGGCGACCGTCCAGGTATTCCCTGTAGCGAAGCCGGTTGATCTCGTCGTTGCCAACGAACCGCTGGTGCAACAACTGCCAGATCACGAGACTCCCGTCGTGCTCGACGAGGGTCCCGTCGACATCGAAGGCGACGAGGCGAACGCAATCCCAGGAGCAGGAGGACATCGGCGGGAGGCTTCTACCACGCAAGCGCCGTCCGCGCACCTGCTGCGCCCGACGGGGGCCGGAAGCTTGAAGAGAGCGATCGCGCGGGCAATCCGGAATGCGGCTCAGGGTTCGATGAGGTCGCGGCAGCAGCGGCCGCCCGTCGAGTAGTCGGCGTAGCCCGCGGTGTGGCCGTCGATGACCTGATCGCACCCCTTCTTGGTGTTCCGCGAGAAGAACCCCCCCACGAAGGTCCCCTTCGGATCGTCGGTCCACTCGTCGAGGTTGCCGATCATGTCGTAGACCGCATCATCGCCCCAAACGCTCTTGCACTCGGGGGACTCCCCGGTCTTGCGCAGGAGCGTCTTGCCTCCCGCGGTAACGAGGTTCATGCGGGGGTCGAGCATGCCGACGGTGAAACGATTGTAGATGACGTGCCCGGGGTGCTCCTCGCGGAAGACGTTGCACCGGCCGGACTTGTAGTCGTCGCCCCAAGGGAATCGGGTGTTCTTCTCGCCCCGACAGGCGGTGCGCCACTCCTCCAGGGTGCACAGCCGCTTGCCCGCGCGCTGACACCCATCTCGCGATGAGTGCATCGACAGGTACGCGTTGGGGATCATCTCGGCCTTCGAGGTGGCCTTCACGCTGGCCGCTCCCGCGCGCTGCCATTCGGGAAGCTCGGGGAACGGCAGATCGGCCCCGGGTCCCCTGCCGCCGTCGCCGCCCCCATCATCGTCCACGCCCAACAACTTGTCGGCTTCCGACTTCCGATCCTCGATCCACTTGTCGTAGCCGCGCTCGAGGATCGGATAGTACGGAGAAGCTTGCCGCTGCTGATCGTCGAGCATCGCGGACTCGTAGCGATCGACGCAGTACCGGCCGGCGACCTTGACCATGTCGGGCGGGCAACGTCCGGGCTTCGGCGCGCTCGCGGAGGCGATCGGCGCGGAGGAGGGAGCGGAGGAGGGAGCCGAGGGCGGCAGGCTCGGGACGGATGAAGCCGTTCGAACGATGACCGCGTCGGATGAGGTGCCGGCAGGGCCGGCCGCGGTCTCGTCGCTGGCGCGATCGCAGCGGCAGGCGGGGAGCATCGCGACCAGGCACGAGCTCAACAGCGTCAGGCGTCGGATCATGGCGAGCAGATTCGTGCCGCGAAGGGGGGCGCGTCAAGCGACACCGGCCAGCCGGTGTCGCGGGATCGGGCGCGCGGGGTCAGACAGTCGCCGGGTCGAGCTTTTCGGGATCCAGACCGAAATCGCGGACGGCGCGGCTCACGACGGAACGATCGATGCGGTCCGCGCGCGCGAGCTCCCAGAGCGTGGCCACCACGATCGACTCGGCGTCGATCTCGAAGTGGCGGCGAAGTGCCTCGCGGGTGTCGCTCATGCCGAAGCCGTCGGTCCCGAGGGTGTGGAACGGCACGGGGACCCAGCGAGCGATCTGGTCGGGGACGGCCTTCATCCAGTCGGAGGCGGCGATGACGGGGCCGTGGACGTGCTGGAGCACGGAGGAGACGAAGGGGACGCGGGAGGGCTGTTCCGGGTGCAGCATGTTCCAGCGTTCGCACTCCAGCGCTTCGCGACGCAGCAGCATGTAGCTCGTGGCGCTGAAGACGTCGGCGGCGACGTCGTAGTCGCGTGCGAGGATCTCCTGGGCGCGCAGGACTTCACGCAGGATGGAGCCGCTGCCGATCAGCGTGGCCGACAGGGCGCGAGCTTCCGGGGCGCGGCGGAACGGGTACAGGCCGCGAAGGATGCCGTCCTCGACGCCTTCGGGCATCGCGGGCATCAGGTAGGTTTCGTTCTGGATGGTGATGTAGTGGAAGATGTCTTCCTGCTGCTCGTACATCCTTCGCAGGCCGTTGCGCACGATGGTGGCGAGCTCGTACGCGAAGGCGGGATCGTAGGCGACCACGCAAGGGATGGTGGACGCGAGCAGGTGGCTGTGGCCGTCATCGTGCTGGAGCCCTTCACCGAGCAGCGTGGTTCTTCCGGCGGTGCCGCCCATCAAGAAGCCGCGGCCCTTCATGTCTCCCATCGCCCAGAACTGGTCCGCGGTGCGCTGGAAGCCGAACATCGAATAGAACATGTAGAAGGGGATCATCGGCTCGTCGTGGGTCGAATGGCTGGTGCCCGCGACGGTGAACGATGCGGCGGAGCCGGCTTCGTTGATGCCTTCTTCGAGGAGCTGTCCGGAGGAGCTTTCGCGGTAGTTGAGGATGAGGGCGTGATCGACGGGCTGGTAGAGCTGGCCGACGGCGGAGTAGATGCCGATCTGGCGGAACAGCGGATCGAGGCCGAAGGAGCGGGCCTCGTCGGGAATGATCGGCACGATGCGGGGCCCGATCACTTCGTCGCGTACGAGCTTGGACAGCAGACGCGCGAAGGCCATGGTCGTGGAGACCTCGGACTTGCTGCCCACGAGGAACTCCTGGAACAGGTCGGCGTCAGGAGTGGGCAGGGAGTACGATCGGCTGCGACGAGCGGGGACGAAGCCCCCGAGGGCACGGCGTCGCTCGAGCATGTACTGGACCTCTTCGCTGTCCATGCCCGGGTGGAAGAAGGGGGGATTCGCGAGCTCTCGATCGGGGATGTCGAGCTGCAGGCGATTGCGGAAGAGACGCAGCTCCTCCTCGTCGAGCTTCTTGGTCTGGTGGGTGACGTTCTTGGCTTCGACGCCCTTGCCGAGGGTCCATCCCTTGACGGTGTGGGCGAGGATGACGGTGGGAGCGCCGGAGCCGGAGTTCGTTGCGAGGTGATAGGCGGCATGCAGCTTGTGCATGTCGTGTCCGCCGCGACGCAGCTTCTCGAGGTCCTCGTCGGACAGATGGCTGACCATCTGCAACAGGCGCGGATCCTTTCCGAAGAAGTCGTGGCGGATGAAGTCGCCGGACTCGACCGAGTAGCGCTGGAACTGGCCATCGACGATCTCGCCCATGCGCTTGACGAGCAGGTACTCGTCGTCCTTCGCGATGAGGTCGTCCCACTCCCTGCCCCAGATGACCTTGATGACGTTCCATCCGGCGCCGCGGAAGATGGTCTCGAGATCCTGGATGATCTTCCCGTTGCCACGGACGGGACCGTCGAGGCGCTGGAGATTGCAGTTGACGACGAAGACGAGGTTGTCGAGCTTCTCGCGCGCCGCGAGGGAGATAACGCCGAGGGCTTCCGGCTCGTCGGTTTCGCCGTCGCCGAGGAACGCCCAGACGCGCGACGCGGAGGTGTCCTTGATGCCGCGGGCCTGCAGGTAGCGGTTGAAGCGGGCCTGGTAGACGGCGGTGATGGGGCCGAGGCCCATGGATACGGTGGAGAACTCCCAGAAGCGAGGCATCAGCCGCGGGTGGGGGTAGGAGCTGAGCCCCTTGCCCAGTGCGACTTCGCGACGGAAGTGATCGAGTTGATCCTCGGTGAGGCGGCCCTCGAGAAACGCGCGGGCGTAGATGCCGGGGGCGGCGTGCCCTTGAATGAAGACCTGATCGCCACCACCCGCGAAGTCGCGTCCGCGGAAGAAGTGGTGGAATCCGACCTCGTACAGCGATGCCGCGGATGCGTAGGTGGACAGGTGTCCGCCGATCCCCGGGAACCGCTTGTTCGCGCGGATCACCATGACCGCGGCGTTCCAACGGATCAGCCTGCGGATACGCTTCTCCAGCCCGTCATCGCCCGGGTACGGCGGCTCGTGATCCGGGCTGATCGTATTGATGTACGGAGTCTGCACCAGCAGGGGGACGTCGACGCCGAGGCCACGAGCATGATCGATGAGCCTTCGAACGAGGAAGCGCAGGCGCATCGGGCTCTGACGCTCTGCGACAGCGGAGATGGACTCGATCCACTCGGCGGTCTGGACGGGATCGAGGTCGGGGAGCTGGTAGGTGGAGTCGCGGAACATGGTCACCTGGGAGAGAGGCGGCGAGCTAGGTCGTCCCTGGGGACCCAAGGACACTTGCGCAAGAGGCCGGGCGTTCCAACCGCCGGCGAGTCAGCGCGGAACGCGGTTGCGCTACTTCGCGAGAGCCTTCTTCGGCAGCGGTGGAGGCTGCTTGCGCTTGCCGGAGATGCTGATGATCTCGACGGTCAAGTCCTCGTACTCGGAGGAGGATGCGCCGAGGGCAGCTCCGACGCGCTTGATGTAGGCGCTCTCCTCGAGGTCGTGGGACTCGTCGGCCTCGACCACGGTCGACACCAGGTTGAGCAACCAGCGCCGGTCCTCGGACTCGGAGATGTCGAGCTTGTCCGTTGCCTCCTGGATGTCGAACGAGGAGGCGTCGAAAGACTCGAGACGAGACTCCAGATCGGCCGGCAGATCCCCTTCGAGCAGCTCACGCAGGATGCGTCGGACAGCCTCGGCCTCTACGCCTTCGAGAGTGCCGTCAGCGTGGGCGGCCCCCATGAGGAGATCCGCGATCGACTCGAGATGGGACTGCTGCATGGGCCCCTGGCGAATGGGCATGGGAAACCTCCGTACGGCCGGAGCGAGAGCCGGCGCAACCAGGGGACGGACTGTACCTGCGGAGAACGTGGAAGTCCACCAAGCAGGACGCTACCGTGCGGGACCCGGTTGTGGTTGGATGGGACGACCGGAAGCGAGAGCAATTGGGTAGCGAGCTCAGGCGGATGCTTGCCACCGATGGGTCTCGAAGCGAGACACTCCGGCAGGTGGTTCGATGCAGATCAAGACCCCGAAGCCAGGCACACAGTCGAAGGGATACCGACCGGACATGCTCGGCGATTACGAGCTGCTGGCGGAGTTGGTCCACGACAAGTTCGGTTCGCTGTCTGCCGCGCGGAGGGTCGCTGGCAAGTTCGAAGACATTGACATCCTGGTGGTCCGTAGCATCCAGCCCAGCGCGTGGATCGATGCCTGGCTCGTCGAGGACCTGTGCCAGGCGGCCTGGGGAGTGAAAGGCTTGACGCTCGATCGGGTCGCGCCGGTGCATGACGTCATCCTGGCCGATGGACGCGTGGGGATCGTGCAGGACTACGCAGAGGGAGAGACCCTGCGAACGCTGCTGCGAGCCAGCTCGAGCAGGAAGCACAAGGCCCCGCCGTCGGTGGTGATCCGCATTGCGATCGATGTGCTGGAAGGGATGACCGGGGTACAGACGCTGGTGAATCGCAAGAAGGAGCTGGCGACGCTGGTGACTGGGGGGCTGGCACCCGATCGCGTGCTGGTGGAGTCGAGCGGCGCCAGCTGGTTGTTCGAGCTTCCGCTGGCGGGACGGGCGGCTGCGAAGGCGGTGCTGTCGCAAGACGACGACATGCTTGGGTATCGGTCACCCGAGCACTTCGCGGCGGGCGGGGACCCCGACGTGCGCAGCGACATGTTCGTGCTCGCGGCGATCGCGTGGGAGTTGCTCGCGGGCAAGCCGCTGTTCGCGGTGATCGGCACCCCGGGGGCCGCCGAGAAGGGGATGCAGGCCCCGGCGGTGCAGGCGCTGATGAAGGGGATCGTGCCCAAGCTCGACGGAGTCGATGTGAAGCTGCAGGACGTCTTGAGGCGGGCGCTGAGCCTCGACCCCTCGAAACGTCATGCCTCTCCTGCAGAGATGGCTGCCGAGTTCCGGTCAGCTGGCAAACCGGCCGAGCTTGAAGACGTCGCCAAGATGGTCGAGCAACTCGCAAGCCACTCGATGAGCTCGCGCAAGGCGGCGATCAACCGCGCGCTGCGATTGAGCGATCCGGGGAGCACGAGAAGCGCAGCCGACGCCGCACAGGCGGGCAAGTCACCGAGGCCGGGGGTGTCTGCTCCGGTTGCGAAAGAAGGCAAACCTGCCGAGAGCGATGGAACAAAGCCTGCGGCCGCGACAACAGCGACCAAGCCCGGACGTGACGGCAAGCCCAAGGGAGTCATTCCGGAGCGCAAGGCCACGCTTCTCGGCTTGCCCGCGATGCAACCATCCCCCGTGATCATGGAGAAGCCCGACCCGGAGCTCGACGACATCCCGATGGACGATGCATTTGCGGAGTCGTTCGAAGAGGCCGCCAAGCAGTTTCCCGCGGTAGTGGGCGATGCGAAGGAAGCACCCGAAGCCCCGGCCGGCGCACTCCCTCCCGTCGTTGACACGAAGCGGGCAACGCCTCCGCCACCTCCAGCGAACCTCGAGAGTCTTGGCGCAGCGACAAGCGCCCCCACGGAGCAGGCGACCACGCCCGCGTCTGTGGACGTGCCTCCGAGAGCGGCGGAACCGTCGAGGTCGACAACGCAGCCCGAGGAGCCCCGATTCGTATCCGCAATGGAAGACGACGAGCTGATCCCCCCGCCGGCGAAGGGATCTCGCTTCAAGATGTTCGTCATCGGTGGCGTCGGGGGCGTGGCTCTGCTTGGGATCGGGATTGCGATTGGTGTTGCGGCGGGAGGGCGGGGCGAGGCAACGGCGACAGCAACGGCGACAGCAACGGCGACAGCAACGGCGACAGCGACGGCGACAGCGACGGCGACAGCAACGGCGAGTGCGGCAAGCGCGGCGCCGAGTGCGACCGCACCGACGGCGGCCGACACGGGGACAGCGCCGACGGCAACGGCTGCGGCAACGACGACGGCGGCCGGGGTGAGCACACCGACCTCGACGGCGGCACCTGTCCGGACAAGCGCGCAGCCGGGCGGTCAGAAGTCCTCGAAGTCGAGCAAGACCAAGCCTGCTTCGACGGCGAAGGGATACGTTCCCTCCTCGATATGACGGCACGACGGCGCGGACGTGCGACGGGCGGGCGGAGCGCGGCAGCGAACGAAAGGCGGCAGGACGCCGGGGGAGTGTGATAGACTTCCTTGCTTATGAAGGGTCTTGCGATTCGACTCGTGCTGGCAAGCGCAGTGAGCCTGGGAGCATTGACCGCGGCGGGGGACTCCATGGCTGCCGGTGTTCCGGTGGACAAGGCGACCGCGCCGCAGAAGACAGCGGCGCAAACGAAGTTCGGCACGGGAATGGCCGAGTTCGAGAAGAAGCAATTCGGAGCTGCTCTCACAGCGTTCCAGGAATCCTACAACGTGGTGGCGAGTCCAAACTCGCACCTGATGGTCGCCCGGTGTCTGCGCGAGCTCGGAAAGCTCGCAGAAGCTGCGGTGGAGTTCGAAGGAGTGATCGCCGAGGCAAAGACCGAGGCGAAATACGCCGAGACGCTCAAGTCTGCGCACACGGAATACGACGAGCTGCGTCCGAAGCTCGGCTTCGTCTCGGTGCAGCTCAAGGGCGCACCGGCCGATGCGACCGTGGAGGTCGCGGGCAGGGCGGTCGATACGTCGAAGCTGGGCTCGCCGGTGGCTGTGGATCCGGGCACCGTGATGGTGGTGGTAAGCTCGCCCAAAGGGCGTGAGTCTAGGACGGTGGCCGTCGTGGCAGGAGCCACGAAGGAGGTCGAGATCGACCTCACGGCTGCACCCCCTCCGCCTCCGCCTCCGTCTGACAGCGGCGTGAAGGTCGATTCCCGCAAGTTCGGCATGCGCGAATGGTCCTATGTCGCGGGCGGCGTTGGAGCTGCGGGTCTGCTGACCTTCACGGTCTTCGGACTCATGAACAACGCGAAGCACTCCGACCTCGAAGACTCCTGTCCCGGAGGCAAGTGCCCGCCGGACAAGGAGAGCGAGATCGACTCCGGCAAGAAGTACCAGACCATCGCCAATATCGGGTTGGGCGTGGGCATCGTGGGACTCGGGGCCGGGACCGCACTCTTCCTGCTCAGCAACAAGAAGAAGCCGCAGGAGCAGCACACGTCTTCCGCTCCGCAGTTGGTGGTCGGACCGGGGTCCTTCCTGGTGAGGGGGAAGTTCTGATGCGCAACAGAACCTTGGTCACGTTGGGTGTGGTCGCGATGGCCTTCGCAGCCTGCACGAACGACTACGATGCGTTCGATGTGGTCGGCGCGGCGGGTTCATCGACGGCGGGCCAGGGCGGTGGAACCGCAGGTGCGGATGGGGGAATTGGAGGCGCAGCGGGCAAGGCCGGTGCTGACGCCGGCACGGGGGGCACCGCAGGACAAGGCGGCGTTGCGGGCCAGGGCGGCGGC
>CAYMUE010000135.1:0-18038 GCA_964393505.1 uncultured Polyangiaceae bacterium | reverse complement strand
CGCACCCCCGTTGTTGCTCGCACCCCCGTTGTTGCTCGCACCCCCGTTGTTGCTCGCACCGCCCGTGCCGCCTGCGGACTGCCCCCCGACCCCGGCGCCCGCAGAACCTGCGGTCGACGATCCTCCCGCGCCTGGCGATTCGTCCTCGGAGTCCGAGGAGCAGGCGGTCGTACCGAATGTGGCCCACGCGATCACGCAAGCGGAGATCGCCACCGCGTGGCTCCGCAGTCGAACCCACCCTTCACGTTCATGCTTCATGGGGCGCCTCCGAGCTTTGATCGCAGACTACACCGATCGGGATTCGAGGCACGACTGGTTGCCGTGCGCATCGGACGGAAGGGTGCCCTTCACCCCCTGCCCACGACGACACGGGATCGACCGTTGCCCATCTTCTCGACGTGGATCCGCGCAGGTATCTTCTCCTTCAGCGCCTCCACGTGGCTGATCACGCCCACCTGCATGCCCGCGGCGTGCAGCGACTCCAGCGCCTGCATCGCAGTTCCAAGCGTCTCCTCGTCGAGCGTTCCGAAGCCCTCGTCGAGCAGGAGGGTCTCTATCGGCATCGACACCGTCCTGTAGTCGGCAAGCGCCAACGCGAGCGCCAACGACACGAGGAACGTCTCGCCCCCCGAGAGCGTGGTGAGCGGACGGGACTGCCCCGCCTGCCATTCGTCGCGGATCGCGAACGCGAGGCGCCCCTCGGCCCTGCAGAGCGAGTACCTGTCCGACAGCCGACCGAGGTGGACGTTCGCCCGTCGCACGAGCTCCTGGAGGTTGAGCGTCTGGGCATAGAGCTGAAACGCTCCGCCGTTGTTCGTGCCGATCAGGTCGTGGAGCCTGCACCACAGGTCCGCTTCGCGCTGCGCAGCCTGCCAGGCCTCGTGGAGCTCCGCGGCCTTGCGACGGTCCCCCGCCATCCTCGCGCATTCCGCCTCACGCGCCGCCTTCGTGCGCACCGCCTCATCCCAACGCTCTCCCGCCTCCTTCGCCTGCGAGTCGAGCGACTCGAGCGCCGCGGTATCATCGGCCCCCTCGGGCCGCCTCGCGACCACTGCCTCGAGCGCGCTGCGACGCTCCGCCGTCCGCGTCGCAGCATCCTGCCGATTCCGCTCCCATCGGGTCCGGTCCTGGGACATGCGCTCCCGCGTTGGCTCGTCGAGCAGACGCGCCTCGAGCTCCCCTGGCCCGGCGATGCCGAGCTCCTGGAGCTTCGCCTGCAGTTGCTGCGAGAAGCTCTCCACCTCCGTCGCTCCCTCTGCGCACCTGCGCTTCGCCTCGACAATCCTCGCGTCCGTGGCGGCCAGCGCTTCTCGCAACGCGCTCGCCTTCGCGCGAAGCCGATCCTCGGCAATCGACGCCTGCTTGACCGACTCGTCGAGCTCGCGCTGCACAACGTCGGGATCGCGTCCATCGAGCGCATCGGCGACATGCTGGCGGCAGAGCGCTTCCGCGTCGGACCTCTCCTGCTCCTTTTCCAGCGCAGCGCGCTCCGATTCTGCCGCCTCGACCTGGGCGACTCCGGCCTTCTCGCGATCGGCACGCGCGGTGACGACGGCATCGCGCAGCTCGAGCAGTGCTGCGTCGGCGCGCTTCAGCGAATCGACCTTTGCGCGCGCTTCTCGCAACGATTCCGCGAGCTCCACGCCATCGCGAAGCAGTCCGAAGGGCTCGAGCGTACGCCGGAGCGACGCGCTCCCCTTGGACATTTCTGCGGAGATTCTTTGTTCCTGCTTGTCGAGCTCGGAGAGCTTCGCCTGGAGCTCCGCCGTGCGGGCTGCATTCTTCGTTGCGTCCGCCCGCGCCCGAGCCTGCTCCCGCTCGTTGCGCTGCAACGTCGCCTGCGCGTCGGACACGGCCTTCGTGAGCAGCTCCAGACGATCGCGCCGGTTCGAGATATCAACGAGCTTCGCATCGACCTCCACGCCGAGGCGCTCGATTGTGGCGTCTTCACCGAGCGACACTCCGGCCGTGACCTCGGTCTCCCGGAGCGCAGACAGCGCCCTATCCGCCGCCGCAGCGTACTCCGCGGCGAGCCTCTCCTCTGCCACGGCCCGCCCTTCCGCCTCTGCGTGCTCCTTGCGCTGCCTCTTGAGTCCCTTCTCGACGCGCTTCCGCTGCTCCTCGAGATTGCGCAGCTCGGCCTCGAGCGCCTCGCAGTGCTCGCCGATGCGCCGGTCCTCTTCCGCGTAACTTCCGGAGTCGATCGCCGGGTGCTCCTTGCTTCCGCAAAGCGGGCAGTCCTCTCCGCTTCGAAGGCGGTCGCGTTCGCGCGCGATACCCCTGGCCCAGCCCAGGTGCTCGAGCGTCTGCCGGCGGGTTTCGAGACCGGCTGCGAGCTGCGCCACCGACGCTTCATCCGCCGCGATCGACGCCGCTATCTGCTCTGCCTCGTTGCGCTTCCCGGCGGTGGTGGAAGCGCTCGCGGCCTGTTGCTCTTGCGCGCTGCGAACCTCACCGAGCAGACGCCGGGCGCTTGCGAGCGTGGATTGCATCCGCCGGGCGGCATTCGCCTCTTCTTCGAGGGACCTGCGCAGCGCAGCCGGGTCCGCATGATCGCCGAGCATGTCGGAGAGCGATGCTTGCGCCTGCGCGACAGCGTCGTTGGCCTCCGAGACTTCCGGCTGCAAACGCGCCAGCCGTTCCTCGAGCGCAGCGGATTCCCGACGGCATGTCTCGAGGGATTCAGCGCTTTCGCTGCGCTCTGCACGAAGCTTCTCGACGACCTGCATCGACTCGGCAAGGCTCGTGTGCTGGACCTCGAGGAGGCCGATCCGCTCGACGAGATCGCGAAAGGGTTCGAGCGCAGCAGCCGCAGCCTCGGCCTCCCGTTTCGCGTCGCAGGCCTTCTTCTCGGCCTCTTGCAGAAGTCCGAGCCTCTTGTCGCTCTGCTCGCGCTTCGATCGCGCCGCGACGGTCAGCATTCGCGCCGCCTGCAGCTCTCCCTGCGCAGCGACGAGCACGGCGCGCAGCCGGCGCGCCTCGACGATGGCGGGCTGGGCTTCGTCGCGCACGCGTTGCCGCTCCTGCCGGAGCGCGTTCGCTTCGTTGAAGGCGCTCTCCTCGCGCAGCAGCTCGGCGTGCTGGTCGGCTCTCTTGATCTCCAGGGTGCCGCACGACGAACGCTCGCTCTCGAGGCGCGTGGAGGCGGCCCTGCTCCCGGCCAGCAGCGCCGCTGCGTCCTGGCAGCGTTCGTGCTCGGCCAGGCGGCGCAGCTCGGGAGCGTGGGATTCGATCTCCTCGAGGGCGGAGGCTTCCAATCGAAGTCCTTCGTCGAGCCGGCGCTGCGCGTCGTCCACGGCCTTGCGCCATCCGAGGGCGGCTTCGACGCGCTCCTTGTCCTGTCGCAGCCCGACCTCGTCGTCGGTGGCCTTCTGCAACGACTCGATCAGGGCCTGCTCTTGCTCGGGCGTGCAGCCGGGGAACTTGTCGGCCAGCGCACGAGCCGACTCGGCCGCGGCCTTGGCGGCGGTCGTGCGCTCCGCGGCGCGCTTGCCGATGCGCTTGTACTGCTCCGTGTCGGTCAGCCGCTCCAGGATCCGCGCACGCTCGTCGTCGTCAACTTGCAGGAATGCCGCGAACTCCCCCTGCGCGAGCAGCACGGTCCGCTTGAAGTCCTCCACGTTCATCTTCTCGAGGACCTCGTCGAAGGCAGGCCCGAAGACCTTCTTCTGGTGGCTGCTCGCGAGCTCGACCCAATCGCCTCCATCCCAGCGCTCGATCGTTCGCACCGGGTCTTGCGGCTTTCCATCGGCCTTTCCCCGAGCCCGACGACACGTCCAGGTGGCGCGATAGCGCTGCTCGAGGCCGCCTTCGGTCTTGGTGAACTCGAGCTGCGCGGAGGCCTTCGCGGTCCCGCGCGACATGACCAGGTGCGCGTCGAAGTCCGCCTTGCCTTTCTTCTCGGCGAGGCGCGGGGTCTGGCCGAACAGCGCGAGACTCACGGCATCCATGAGCGTGGACTTCCCGGCTCCCGTCTTGCCGTGAATGAGGAAGACCGGCGCGCCGCCGAGCTCCTTCTCGAGGTCCACGTCCCACTCACCGTACAGGGAGTTGAGGTTCTCCAGGTGAATGCGCACGAACCTCATGACCGCACCTCCCCCTGCGACGCCTCGGCGATCAGCGTGTGGAATGCCGTAAGCAGCTCGGCATCCACCTCCACGCGATGCTCGGCGCACAGACGGCGGAACACGTCCTCGGGCTCGAGATCGCGCAGCACCTCGCCCGGATCGCCGACGGCTGCGATCGCCTCCTCGCCAGCGCGCAGCTTCTCCTGCACACGCAACAGCTTCGCCCCCTTGCGCGGGTTGGACTCGAACGCGGTCCTCACCTGCGCCTCGATCCCGGGGAGGTGCGCATCGACCTCGACCGTAACGAGGACCAGGGGAGGCAGCTCCTCCGACCAGCTCAAGCTCGCGAGCTTCGCCCCGACCTCCGAGGGCGCCCCGGCAACCTCGACGACCCCGCGCCAGCGCGGCACCTCGATCGCGCGCACGGACGCGGGCTCATCCCGCCCGACCTCGACGACCAGTACCTTGCGCTTGCCGGAGCGAGCCTCTGCGAGCGACATCGGAACGGGCGTGCCCGAGTACCAGGCGGAGGTGTCCCCGACGCGGTAGCTGCGATGGATGTGGCCGAGGGCGACGTAGGCGATGCGGGGGTCGAAGATGGAGGGATCCAGGGCGCCGATGAGCCCGATCATGTGGACTTCGAACGGCGTGTCCCCCTTCTCGAGGGACGCGCCCTGAGCGGTGCAGGCCAGGTGCCCGGTGGCGATCACGGGAGCGCCGTTCGACATCGTCAGAGCGCGGTCGGTGAGCTCGCGGTACAGGTTCGAGAACTCCTGACGAAACGACGCGCGCACCTCGGCCGGCTCGCGCAGCACGGTGCGCACACCGAGGCGGTACTCGTGGACGAAGGGCACGGCGACGACGACGACGTCGACTTCCCCGCGCTGATTGCGAAGGGGACACAGGCAGCGATCCCAGGTGGTGGGGTCCGCCTGCAGGCCTCCCACGACGTGGACGTCGAGCCCCGCGAGCAGCTCGGCTGGCGCGTCGAGGCGCGAGGCCGAGTCGTGGTTGCCGCCGACGATGACGACCTTGCGAACGAGCCCTCCGAGTCCGACGCGGTGCAGGAAGCGGTAGTACATCCGCTGCGCCTCGGCCGACGGCTGCGACTGGTCGAAGACGTCGCCTGCGATGACGAGGACCTCGACCCGCTCGTCGGCGAGAGTCGTTTCGAGCCACGCGAGAAAGCGCTCGTGCTCTTCGTCGCGTGACGCGCCTTCGAAGGTCGCGCCGAGGTGCCAGTCGGACGTGTGCAGGATTCGGGTCATGGGGCGCCTCCGCAGGGTTCCATCCGCTCGAGGGTGGTGGTCCATCCTACGCGGATTCCGCTGTGGCGCTCAACGCAAGGATCGGTTTGAGCGACACCTTGCGTCGCACGCGGGGAGATCAGCCGCCGCCCACGAACCGGACGAGCTCGAGCCGGTCTCCGTCGCGGAGCATCCGGGTGCCGTGATCCTCGCGGCGCACGAGCTCGCCGTTGTGCTCGACCACGAGCGTGCCGGCGTCGAGCCCGAGGGCCGCGATGAGGCCGGTCAGCGTCGCGGGTCCCTCGAAGACGCGCTCCTTGCCGTTCACCACGAGCTTCATGCGGCGGCTCCTTTGGACAGACCGCGGTCCCAGTCCTTCCAGACAGGCTCGTAGCCGGCCTGCACGATGAGACGGGCGATCTGCGCGGCGGATCTGCGGTCCTCGACGGAGAACTGGGCGCCCTCCTCGCAAGGCATGGTGTAGCCGCCGGGCTCGGTCTTGGAGCCTGCGCTCATCTGGGTCACGCCCATGGGAATGAGGGCGTTGCGCAGGTGAGCGGGCTCGCGCGTCGACAGCACGATGCCGGCGTCGGGCAGGAACAGGCGCATCGCGGTCATCATCTGCACCAGGTCCCGGTCGGACACGGGGAACGCGGGCTGATAGCCGGAAGGGCCGTGGCGCAGGCGCGGGAAGCTGACCGCGACCTGCGATCGCCAGAAGCGCTTCATGAGCCACGACGCGTGCAGGGCGATGGTGAGGGCCTCGGATCTCCACGGGTGCAGGCCGAGCAGGGCGCCGACGTTGAGCCGTGCCATGCCTGCCTGTCCGGCGCGCTCGAGGGCGGCGAGGCGGTACCCATAGTCCGCCTTTCGCCCCGCGGGATGCACCTGCGCGTACACCGTGCGATCGTACGTCTCCTGGTACAGCGTCACGCCGTCCGCACCCGCATCGACCAGCATCGCGTACTCGCGCTCTTCGAGGGGGTAGACCTCCAGCGTCAGGTTCGCGGCCCAGGGACGGATGCGTCGGATCAGCGCGGCGAAGGACTCGGGCGGAGCTGCGCGACGGGACTCGCCGCTGACGATCAGCACGTGGCGGAAGCCCTCGGCGCGCAGGAACTCCGCTTCGGCCTCGGCCTGCTCGAGAGTGAGGGTCGTCCTGGGGACGTCGTTGTGCACCGCGAACGAGCAGTACGCGCAGCGGTTGGTGCACTCGTTGGAGACGTAGATCGGCGCGTACAGCAGGATCGTGCGTCCGAAGCGCTGAAGGGTGAGCGCATGGGCGCGCTGCGCCATGGGCTCGAGGAAGCGGGATGCCGCTGGGGAGAGCAGCGCGAGCAGGTCCACGAGCTGCAGGTGCTCCTTGCCGAGCGCGCGCTCGACGTCGGGCTCGGTACAGCTCTCCGACTCGCGCACGAGCGACGGGAGATCGGCGTCGCGAAGGTGCTGTTCGAAGCTCACCGCAAAAACCCCGTGAGTGGGCTGGAGGCCTCGGCGGCTTCACGGGCGCCGGGGAGCCCTGCGCGCCACGCCGCACGTCCGGACTCGACGGAGAGCCGGAACGCGCGGGCCATCTCGACCGGATCGCGCGCGGTGGCGATGGCGGTGTTCACGAGCACTGCGCTGGCTCCCATCTCCATCGCTTCTGCGGCGTGGGACGGAGCCCCGAGGCCGGCATCGACCACGACGGGGACCGAGGCGCCTTCCAGGATGATCTGGATCGAGTCGCGGGTTCGCACGCCCTTGTTGGACCCGATGGGCGCGCCGAGCGGCATCACCGTCGCGCAGCCGACCTCCTCGAGGCGACGCGCGAGCACCGGATCGGCCTGGATGTACGGCATCACGACGAAGCCGTCCTTCACGAGCACCTCAGCCGCGCGCAGGGTCTCCATCGGGTCGGGCAGCAGCCACCGCGGATCGGGCGTGACCTCGAGCTTGATCCAGGGCTCGAGCCCCGCGGCTCGCGCCATGCGCGCGAGCCGAATCGCCTCGTCGGCATCGCGCGCCCCCGAGGTGTTCGGCAGTATCAGGAACTTGCCGCCTGCAAGCGCCCCGAGCATGTCGTCCTGCGGATCGTCGAGATCCACGCGGCGCAGCGCGACCGTGACGATCTCGGCGGCGCACGCGTCGGCGGCGCGCCGCATGGTGGCGGCAGACGAGAACTTGCCGGTTCCGACGAGCAGCCGGGATTGGAAAGTGCGGCCTGCGATGACGAGAGGTTCCTGCAACGAAGTGGGATCCATGATCTGCGCACTCCCCATAGAACAAATCGGGGTGACGGGCCAGCCGCAGGGACGTCATTCCTCGGCCTTGGCGATCGCCCCGGATCGGGCTACGTTGCGCGCGTGTCGTTCGATGCCATCCAGGGCCAGACCGCAGCCATCGGCACGCTGACGCGCATCCTGCGCCGGGGACAGGTGCACCATGCGCTGCGCTTCGAAGGGCCCGACGGCGTGGGCAAGGAGATGGCGGCGTTCGCCCTCGCACGCGCGCTCGTGTGCACGGCGGGGGATCCGCTCGGATGCGGGCAGTGCTCCGCCTGCCAGCGCGCCAGCTCCCTGTGCGAAGCCCCACCCGTGCCGATGCACCCCGACGTCGTACTCATCGAGCGCGGGCTCTACCCTCCGGAGCTGCTCGGACGACGCTCGCCCGAGCTGCAGGACATCTCGGTCGATCAGGTGCGTAAGCTGGTGCTCGAGCGCACCCCCTACCCTCCGCACGAAGGGCGCGCCCGCGTGTTCATCGTGCGCCGCGCAGAAGAGCTCTCGATCTCCGCTGCCAACAGCCTGCTCAAGACCCTCGAGGAGCCGGGGCAGAACACCTACTTCGTGCTGCTCACCTCGCGCCCGGCGCGGTTGATCGACACCGTCCGCTCTCGCTCCTTCCGCATCCGCTTCGCTCCGCTCCCCGACGCCGTCCTCCTCGGCATCCTCGAGCGCCACGGCATCCCACAGGCTCAGGCCCAGGAGGCCGTCGCCCTCGCCTCCGGAAGCGCGTCCCTCGCCCTGTCCATCGTCGATGCGGACTCCGCGAAGCGACGACAGGCGTTCGTCGATGCAGCCCTGCGCGCTATCGGCGCGCCGGACATGGTCGCCGCGCTCGACGTCGCCGACGCCAAGTCGAGCGACAAGAGGGTGCTGCGCGAGAACCTGGAAGCGTTGGCCGCGAGGCTGGCGCGGGCTGCGCGCGCCGATGCGCTCCACGACGGTCCGCGTGCGGGGCCCATGGCGATGCGCTATCAAATCGTGCTGCAGGCGATGCGCGAGCTCGAACGCAACGCGTCGACCAGCCTGCTCGTGGAGAACATGATGCTGCGCCTTCGCGCAGTCGCGGGGTGACGACGTGTCAGCCGACAATCCCGGACAGCCGAACCGACCCGAAGGGGGTGGAGACGAGCCTCGCCGCCGACGCCGCCATCGTCGCCACGATCGCCGCGATCCGGCTGCGCCCACCGACAATCGCCCGCCGCAGAGCGCGCAGCCGCGCCCGCAGCCCCCGCGCACCGACGCCTCGACCGAGCCCCGTCCTGCGCAGGATCGGCCACGCGAGCCCCAGCGTGATCGGAACGAGCCGCGGCGGGATCGCCCCGCGGGTTCCGGCCCCGATTCGCGGCGGGATCGCCCCGCGGGATCCGGTCCCGATTCGCGACGCGACGGCGCTCAGAACGCGCGACCGGCGGAGGGCGGCGCGGATCGCGATCGACGCCGCCGTCAGCGCCATCGGGGACGCGGCCGCGAGGAGCCCCAGGCTCAGGGTGGCGATCGACGTCCGATGCTCGGCGCTCATCGCACCGATCGCAAGCCTGCCGACGGTGTGCCGCAGGATCGCGAGGCTCGCCAACCGGAGCGGGCGGCCGATCGTGGCGTGCGCGTTCGCGAGGCTCCGAGCGACGAGCTGTTCGACGGTCGCAGCCTCGACCGGACGCAGCCCCGGGAACGACGCGGTCCGAGGTCGCCGTCGTCGCGCGAGGAGCGCGAGCCGGAGGTTCCGGAGCAGCAGACCGAGCAGCTGGTGGAGCCGCGCACCAGCGGTCCTCCGGTGTTTCTCGCGCCGGAGCCGCCGCAGCCCGAGCCCGACCCCGAAACGCTCATCGATCCTCTTCCCTGGGATCCCAAGCGCGACTCGGCGGCCCCGCTCGACGGCACGCTATACAACGTGGTCACGGTTCGATCGGATCGGACCGGGCGCGCCATCGACTTCGACGCGGGCGACACGGTGTACCGTCGCGGCGAGATCGTCGCGATCGAAGGCGATGCGGGGGGGATCTCCTACGGCGTGGTGACGCAGCCCTCCCGGCGTACGGTGCTGCGGGGACGTCTGCTGCGCGTGCTTCGGCGCGCCAGCGATGCGGAGGCGAAGGCCGAGCCGCGGGGGCGGCGACGCGAGAAAGAGGTGTTCCGGATCGCACGCCATGTGGCTGCCTCGCTCGACCTGCCGATCAAGGTGGTGCGTGCGGAGACGGAGCCGAACGGCAGGACGACGGTGTTCTTCGCGAGCGAGGAGCGCATCGACTTCAGGGAGCTGCATCGGCGGGTGTCGGCGGCGGCGCAGGGGAGGATCGAGCTGCGTCAGCTCGGCGTGCGGGATGCCGCGAAGATGCTGGGCGGAATCGCGAGCTGCGGGCAGCCCCTGTGCTGCTCCCGCTTCCTGCGCGAGTTCGCTCCGATCAGCATCAAGATGGCGAAGGATCAGGGGCTCGTGCTCAACCCCCAGCGCGTCAGCGGCTTGTGCGGCCGGCTGCTGTGCTGCCTCACCTACGAGGACGCCCTGTATCGGGCGCAACGCAAGCTGCTGCCGAAGCTCGGCAAGCGCGTCATCACTCCCAAGGGCCCGGGCAAGGTCCGCGACGTCGACGTGCTCGCGCAGCTCGTCCGCGTCTTCCTCGAGACCGGCGAGGTCTGCACCTTCAAGCCCTCGGAGATCGATCCGATGTTCCCCTCCCAGGGGCAGGGGCCGGGGTCGGCGCCGGGCGCCCGCGACGCGCACGCTTCGCGGGAGGTCCCCGAGTCGGACATGCCCGAGCCCGAGGAGGGTTCGGAGGACGATCCATCTCTGGCGTAGTCGCCAGCGCAGCATCGGATCGCGGTGGCATCGTCGCCGGCGGAATCGTGGCCGGCGGCGTCTTTGCCGGGACTCGTGAGTCGTTCCGGATCTCGCCGGCTGGCGCAGGGAGCGAATGCCCGAAGACCCGGATGCTCCCTCCATCCTGCACTCTCCGCCGCAGAGATGCGGCGGGCCAATTGAAGGGGATTCAAGCCTGCCCTGGCTCCTTTGGTGATCCGCCGGGTCAGGCCGCCCTTCGGTACTCGTGGTGAAGACCGCCCAGAACCGGGAACGCAACGACCTTCCCTGTCGCAACGGTGCTATCGACCGACTCTGGAGCCGAACACGTACCGTAGTCCCGTCATCATCGCCGGCGGGAACTGTCACAGTCTCACCGACCGGCCCCACCAAGCACCCATGAGTGACCACGACAGCCATCCCCTAACGTCCACCTATCCACACGATCGCAACGACGCCGACTGCGTGCAGGCGGCAGTGCGTGGCGAACGAGCAGCCCTGGAAGAGCTGGTGCGTCGACACCAGGGGTTCATCTACAGCCTGGCCCAGCGCATGCTGTATTCGCCCGATGACGCGGCCGACGCGACCCAGGAGATCCTGATCCAGATCGCGACCAGCCTGGCCTCCTTCCGCGGCGAATCGCAGTTCCGCACCTGGGCGTATCGCATCGCCGTGCGCCACCTGATGGCCCGCAAGAAGGGGCGCGTGGAACACGTGGTACACAGCTTCTCCTGCTTCGGCCAGACGCTCGCGGCTACGCCTGACCTGGATCCGCCCGACGAGGGCACGCTGCCGGTGGACGTCCGCCTCGTGGTCGAGGAAGCCAAGATCGGCTGCCTGATGGCCATGTTGCTGTGCCTGGATCGGGAGCACCGCATGGCCTTCGTCCTGGGCGAGATCTTCGAGGCCAGCGACGGTGTGGCCGCCGAGGTGCTGGGCATTTCGAGCGACAACGCCCGTCAGCGGCTGGCGCGCGCCCGCGAGCAGTTGCGCCACTTCCTCACCGGGCGCTGCGGTCTGCTGGACGATCACGGCACCTGCCGCTGCGCCCGCAAGACCAGGGGCTTCATCACGCAAGGCATCGTCGATCCGGCGCACCTGCGCTTCACCAGCCTGCACCTGGACCGCACCAGGGAGCAGGCCATCCTGGGCGCGCGCGACCTGCAAGCCTATGTGGAGGGCGTGCATGCCCAGCTCCTGCGATCGCAGCCGACAGAGGAGCCGCCCCAGCTCGTCGGAGCCCTGCGCGAGCTGCTGCAGCGCCCCGAGGTGCGGCAAACCCTCAACCTGGAGAGCTGAGATGGACACGCGGGCACAGCAGGTCTGGGACACGGTCGCAGCTAGGTCAGGGGCCGACGCGGGCGAAGGCCGAAGCCTGGACTGCATCGCGGCGCACCAGTGGCGAGGAGCTGCATATGAAGCTGTGGATGGTCATGAAGGAACCTGTGTTCGTCATCGAAGAGTCTTCGGAAGGCGGATACACCGCGCGTTGGCTGAACGCGCCTGTGTTCACCGAGGCTGACACGCTGGACGAGATCCCCGGGCAGGCAAGGGATGCCGTTCGGTGTCACTTCGACGAGGGTGAGCGTCCGTCGGTCATTCGACTGCACTATGTCCGCGAGAAGATCATCGCGGCATGAGGTTGCCGCGCGACGTTTCCTGTGATGACGTCCGATGCTCAGCGCGCATCGCACCGACCGCAGGCCTGCAGACGGCGCGCCGCAGGATCGCGACGCTCGCCAACTGGAGCGATCGGCCGTTCGTGGTGTGCGCGTTGTCGAGGCTCCAATCGACGAGCAGTTCGACGGGCGCAGCCTCGACCGGGCGCAGCCCCGGGAACGACGCGGTCCGAGGCCGCCGTCGTCGCGCGAGGAGCGCGCGCCGGAGGTTCCGGAGCAGGAGACCGTGCATCTGGCGGAGCCGCGCGCCAGCGATCCGCCCGTGTTTCTCGCGCCGGCTTCTGCCTCAGATCAGGACGTTGGCAGCGGTGCAGGCGAGGCAAGACAAGTCACGAGCCCGACTGTGCTACCGTGCGCCCGTTGGCCCTCGCGACCATTCGAAGACCACTGTCCCCTCTCGCGATCGCTCTCGCGTACTGTGCAGTCTTGTCCTCCTCGACCTTCGCGAAGGCGCAAACCAGCCCGGTGGAATACTCCGCACCTCCCGAGTGTCCGAGCCAGGAGCGCTTCGATCGCCTCGTAAGCAGCAGGAGACGATCACCGGAGAAGCCTCCCCCTGCATCGGCAGCGCGCGTCTCGATCAAGCGGACCGAGAGGCTCTTCGAAGCTCAGCTCGTCGTCGTCGATGCTTCGGGTGACCAGGCGATGCGCGGGGTCGCTGCGCCGGATTGCCTGGAGGCCACAACAGCCGTCGCCCTGATCACGGCGCTCTACTTGGATGGCATTGCCACGCTCTCCCCCGTCGAGCCGGGCGAACGACCTCCCGAACCGCCGGTCTCGCCACCTGCTCCGGCTCCCGCTCCCAGTCCTCGCGCCGCTCCGCCCGCGGCACCTCACGAACCGCCTGCGCCGGCGCCCGAAGACGAACGACCGTGGCGCGCCTTTGGCGTCGGGTTGTCGTATGCCGCCCAGCAGGGCGCAGGGCCCGCTGTGATTCATGGGGCCGCTGCCACTGCGGGACTTGATCGCCGCTCGGGATTCGGGGTTCGCCTCTCCGCGTCCTACGGAGACACGGGCGAAGAGTCGGCGGGGCTTGCTCCCGCTCGCTTCCGTCTGTTCGCCCTTCGAGCCGGCGCGTGCCTGGGCCTGGTTCGTCCGCTGTTCTGGCTGGGCGGGTGCGGGGCAGTCGAGGTCGGGATGGTTCGGGCACAAGCCATTGCCTCCGAACGGATCCCCAGTCCAGGCAGCTCCAGCAATCTCTGGCTCGCGGCCGGGCCCCTCGCTCGCGTGGGCATCGGTCCCTCGGATCGGCTCCACCTCGAGGCGCTGGGTGGCCTCTGGTTTCCCCTTGTAAGACAGTCGTTTGTGTTCGAGCGACCGGACGCGCAGGTCCACGAATACCCGTGGGTGGGCTGGACCGCGGGAGTTGGAGTCGTGCTCCCGCTTCTGTGATCAAACCCGGCGGCTCGGGGGATACTACAAGGAATGAAACCCGTCGGCGTCGGCGTGCTGCGTCTCCTGGGCCTGTCCGCCCGCGCCGAGCCTCGTGACGGGCAGCAGAGCGCCGCGGAGCTGGTCCACCTGCACTATCGCCCCGTGTGGCGGCTGTTGAGGCGCATGGGACTGAGCCCCGACGAAGCCGACGATGCGGCCCAGGAGGTCTTCCTCGTGGTGGCACGCAAGATCGAGCGCATCACGCCGGGAAGCGAGCGAGCCTTCGTCATCGGGACCGCGATCAACAAGGCCTCGAAAGTGCGCTCGTCGAGGGCGCGCCAGCGCGCCACGCTCACCACCGAACAGCACGAGCCCCAATCCGCCGCAGAGCACCGGCCAGACGAGCTGCTCGATCAGCAACGCCGTCGGGATCTGCTCGACCGCGTTCTCGACTCCATGCACGCGGACCTTCGCGTGGTGTTCGTGCTGTACGAGATCGAGCAATGGACGATGGCCGAGATCGCCGAGCAGCTGGCGCTGGCGGCCGGCACGGTGGCCTCCCGGTTACGACGTGCACGCCAAGACTTCGAGACCCGCGCACGCGAGCTCTCCAACAATGAACGGAAGGGAGCGGAGCCATGAACGCACCGCGACGCATCATCGATGGCGGCGGGAGCGAGATCGCGCGGTCGCTCATTGAATCCGCCTCGGAAGAAGTGCCGTCGCGCGAGTCAGTGGCACGGGCGCTCGTGGCCGTGACGGCGGGGACCGCGGTCACGGCAACGGCGGCGAGCGCAGGGGCGGCCACTGCTGCAAAGGGAGTGGCGGCAGGCAAGGCCTCCTCCGCTCTGGGGGCGCCGGTGGTGGCGCTGCTGAAGTGGCTCGGGATCGGAGCGACGGGCGCAGCGTTGAGCGTGGCAACGGTCGGTGTCCTGGAGACGCGAAACGCTCAGGAGGAAAACGGGGCCACGGCAGCGATCACGCGTGCCGCACAGGTGCCAGGCCCCGGCATTCCTGCCGTGGGGGCCTCCGCGCGGGCCCCGCTCGATCCGGAGCTCGAGCAGCCCGAGGCACCAGCGGCAGCCCAGCCCGCCGCGGTGCCCTCGTCTTCTCGGCCGCTCGCCTCCCCGGCACCCCTGGCCGCGAGCGCCGCGCCGTCACCCGTCCTCGACGAGGGCGTCTACGCCGAGGTAAGTACGCTCGATCAAGCTCGTCGTTCGATCGCTTCGGGAGACAACGAATCCGCCTTGCGCACGCTGCGCGAATACGAGCAGCGTTTTCCCAACGGGCAACTCGGCCCCGAGGGGCTGGCGATGCGCATGGAAGCGCAGCAGGCAGCGGGCGATCACCGCGGAGCCGTCGAGTCGGCAAGGCGGCTCATCGCGACGAGTCCGCGCAGTCCGCTTGCGAGCCGGGCGAGGGAGATAATCGCACGAGGCGTGATCACTTCCGGCACGGACAGGGATTAAGCCAGCAGAAGGAGCCGTTCATGAATAACATTCAAAGATACTCGGTTCTCGCAATCGCTCTGCTGCTGACTGCATGCGGAGGTGAGTCGGTGATCGGAACGGGTGACGAGGGCAACAGCGCAGCGGGCGTGAGCTCCGACTTCAATCCACTCGGCCCTCCGAACATCTGTTGGGAGGAGACCGACGGCAGGAATTGCCCGGCATTCGGAATCAAGGGGCCTACCGGTTGCGAGCCGACGCTGGGGGTCTGCACGCTCGATTGCTCGACAGACTCCGACTGCCCCTTCATCGACAAGGAGCAGCGGTTCCGGTCCGTCTGCAGGACCCCTGTTCCCGGGGACTCTCCCGCCCTCTGCGTGCTCCCCTGCGATCCGTCGAGCTGCCCCGAAGGAATGGTCTGCGGCCAGGTACCGGACGGAATCTCCATGTGCTTCTTTGAGCGAAATTGCGCTCTTCCTCCCCATTGCGCCAGCGACGCTTCCCCACAGTAGCCGGACGGTTGTTCTGCTTTGGCATCACCCGCGCCAGGGTGCCATGGGCCAGCGAAGCTGGCTGTTGCAGAGTCAGCCCGGCCCCGCCTTCGCGCCTCTCGAGCACCGTCGCCAGCTCGGGAATCGCTTGCGACAGCCGGCGCCTCACCACTTCCCCGGCCAGAGGCCGGATGGCCTGCTTGTCCGCCCCCTCCGCGAGCATGCCGAGCGGCACCTGGAATCCGCCCTTGTTCGCGCCTCCTCCCCCGTAGCGACGCCGGGACTGACCACGAGGTTGGACGGCGCGTGTGTCACCACGTCCATCGCGTCGGCGCTGATCTTCTTGCGTCGGTCCGGATCGGCGCATCCGTGTCCGCGAATGCTCTCAGGAACGCAGCAGCAGAGAAGTCGGCAGCGGCCGCGAGAGATGGCGCCGCTGCGCGCTTCGTCACCCGCGCCGGACATCGGATGGGCTGGCCCCGCTTGCCACTTCATCGCGGTGGCGGTTCTGAGGAGGCTCTGGTAGTATAGTTCCACGTTTCTTTCCGGGAGAGGCTGCAACCATGTACCGTTTGCTGAGGCTCGGAGTGGCAGGGCGGCTCCTCGGCAGCCGACGCAGCACGGAAGGTGCGGAGGGCGAGGACGTGTCCAGCGATGGCGGCCGCATCGACGAGCCGGCGCGGACAAGAGCAGGTTGCCGGCCAGGCTCTCCGCGGAGGATGGGAGCCTGGGGCAGTCTGCGAAACGCCGATGTCTCCTGACGAACTCGAAAGCGGGGCACAATCCATGAACCATTTCGCTTTCCTTGTCACGACGATTGCGGTGGTTGCGCTCAGTGCCGGCTGCAGTGGCAATGACAATGACGACAACTGGGGCAACTGGGTCAACCAGGGGGATCAGGACGACGGAGGAGGGGACGAAGATGACGGCGTCGTTGACAGCGGAAAGGGGGGCACCGGCGGAGGAGGGGGTGCTCACGACGCAGCCGCAGGCGACTCCAAGGCTGAAGTCGATGCTGGCACGGTGGCCCCTGAGAAGCCGACGAAGCACAGCGTCCGTGTCCTGATCATCGAGCAGAATCCCTTTCTGGTTTCGAAAGGCAAGAAAGCGAGTGTCTTTCTGGGACAGGACTACCAGGCAGCCATCCAGGAGCTGGTGGATGATCTGGAGCAGTCGTCCCACAATCTGATCGACTGCACCGTCGCAGGTTCCGAGCATCTCAACGAGTTCCCGCGCTACAAGTCTCCCATCAAGCTCAAGAACGGCACGACTGCGTACTCCATGGACGAGGAAACGTGGCTCGAGGTCTTCGGCGCCGGGTGGTACGGATTCTGGGACGATCCCTACTGCACGCAAATCGCTCCGTACAGCTACGACTACGAGTACCTGCTCAACAAGTACAATCTGGTCGCGCGAAAGCAGAACAACGAGTTCGACCAGGTCTGGCTGGTGACCATCGATCCCGCGAACGACTTCGAATCGATGATGGTCGGAAGCACCGCATACTGGATCAACGGTACGCCGATCAAGAAGCAGAGCGGCAACTTCCCCATAATGAATGTCAGCATGTCGCGTCGCGACGCGAACTTCGAGTGCTTCGGTCACGCGGCCGAGAGCATCATGCGCACGGCCTTCGCGTCCACCTTCGACGACTACGCCGCCAATTCGCTCGTGGTGACCGACATCAACAAGCTGAGCATGTGGGATCGCTTCGTGCTCAACGAGCATGCTACACCCGGGTTCGCCTCGGTGGGTAACGTGCACTTCGCCCCCAACAGCGTTGCCGACTACGACTGGGAGAACACGTCGGTCGTCATGAGCAGCTGGCGCGACTGGATCGACTACCCGAACCTGACGGGTGAAACGCAGAAGTCTACGAGCACGGATTGGGTCCCGTACACCAACAACCTGTTTTCGGCTGCACGCATGCACCACCGGTGGTGGTTCGGCTTGATGCCCCATGTGGGAGGACGCACCGCCGACGGCTACTCCAATAGCTGGTGGGACTATCTGACGACGCTGGACTTCGCCGTCAGCCTGACGGCCGCCGAAAGCACCAGCCGAAGCTGCGCCGTGGGCGACTACGTGGGAGATCTGCCCTTCAATGTCACCTACCAATCAAGCGCAAAGAAGCTCCATACCGTGTCGGTCATCCCCGCGAACAGGCTCGACGTCCGTTCGTCCAATACCGCCGCGGTGGCCATTCAGAACAACCGCCTCCGCGCTGTGGCTCCAGGCAAGAGCCACGTCTCCTTGTCAGTCGACGGCATCCAGGCCGGATACGACATTACAGTAGAGTAGGCCCGGTCGCTCGGCGTGCCGATCAGGACGACGCGGCGATCAGCGAGAAGCTTCCGGAAATGGGCCACGCCCGACTGACGGCCGCCACTTTCGAATGGCGGACCGCCACCTGTCCCCTCACCCCATCTCGTCTTCCAGGCCATGGATCGTCGCGTGTAGTTCCGGTCCCGGGTCGCAACGCGACGGCACTCAGAACGCGCGTCCGGCGGAAGGCGGCGGGGATCGCGATCCACACCGCCGTCAGCGCCATCGGGGACCAGGGTGGTGCGTGCGGAGACCGAGCCGAACGGCCGACGCCCTTGGCGGACCGGCGCTCGGGGGGAAGGTCACGGGCCTTCGGCCGCGGAGGATTGGACCGGGTAGCGGGGGG
>CAYMUE010000134.1:8831-18053 GCA_964393505.1 uncultured Polyangiaceae bacterium | reverse complement strand
TCCGGCTCGCTCGACGCCAGCTTCGAGATCGCTGCCCCGATGTCCCCAGCATCCTCGGGGTCCACGAGCAGAGCGGCCTGCCCCGCCACCTCCGCCAGCGACGTGCGCCGCGTCGTGATCACCGGGCACCCCGCCGCCATCGCCTCCACAACCGTGAGCCCGAACCCCTCCGCACGCGACACGAACAGGTGCGCCACCGCACCCCGGTACAACGCAAGCAGGTCGCCGTCGCTCACGAACCCGAGCCGCACCACCTGCGCCTGCACCTGCGCCTCCCGCGCAAGCTGATCCACCCGCCGCGCCCGCTCCTCGGACAGCACGCCCGCAAGCGCCAGCACGACGTCGCTCCCGCGCGCACGCGCCCAGGCGATCCCTTCGACCATCCCCTCGACGTTCTTGCGCCAGTCGGTGTCGCCCACGTACAGCAGGTATCGCTTTCCCCACAGGCCGTGACGTTCGATCGCCTCACGCGCTCCGGGCCCGGGCTCCTTGCGCCACGCTTCGAGATCCACGCCGTTGTACACACGGCTGATCCGCTGCGGATCCATCCCGAAGAACCGCACCAGATCGCGCTTCGTCGCGTCGCTGATCGCCACCACGTGATCAGCCGAAGCGTAACGCCTCCGCGCAATCATCCGCCCCACCATTACACCGCCGTCCCTCGCGCTGAAGTACCGCTCCGGGTACTGCATCGGAATCAGGTCCATGCACGTCACCACCCAATGACAACGAGTGGCCGTGCGCAGCAGCGGAGTCCCTTGCGGATCGCCGAGGTGCACCAGGTCCGGCTCGATCGCCCGCACGGCCCGCCACAGCCCCATGCGCTTCGCCCAGGACACCCGGTAGTGATCCTGCTCCGTGGGATGCTCCAGCTCCTTGTGCCCCTCGAAGGAGCCGATGTCCTCGGTGACCTCGAAGGAGCCGTCCCATCCGAGCCGCGTGAGCCCCAGCACGCGCAGCCCCTGACGCTCGGCGTCGGAGAGCTTCGACAGCCCCGACGACAGAGCCCGCAGATACCGGCCCGTTCCCCGCCACCGACTCGGCGTGTCCAACGGCGTGAGATCGATGAGTACCGTCTGCTGCTTCATGGAATCCTCACCGGGCACACGGCCCCGATCCGCTTGCACACCGCCTTGCGCCCTTCGCCCCCGAGCACCGCGCGCTCCACCCAGGGCATCACCCGCTCACGCCACCCCGGCTCGCTCCACAGGTTGCGCGCCTCGTTCACGTCCGCGTCCAGATCGTAGATCTGCGGCGTGGCCTGGTCGTTCGACGCGATGAACTTCACCCGGCCGTTGACCACGTAGAAGCCGTCGAGCGCCCACGCGCGGAACGAGCACGTGCTCTGCCCCATGATCATGTCGTCACCCGAAGGAGGCGGACGCACCAGGCTGCGTCCCCCGAGCACCGGCGGCCCGAGCTCTGCGACCTCGGCCAGACCGATCAGATCGCGGAGCGTGGGGAGCGTGTCGAGGTTCTGCACGTTGCGCAAGTGCCACGCATCGAGCGCCGCTTCCCACTCCGGGTGCTCCTGTAGCAGTCGGGGCGGGATCTTCAGCCAGATCGGGATGCGCGTGCACTCCTCGTAGAACGCCCCAAGCCGATCGAGCGGGTGATGCGGCTCGATGTTCTCCCCGTGATCGCTCGTGTTCAGCACGATCGTGTCGTCGTCGATCCCCAGCTCCTTCAGCGCATTCGCAAGCCGCTCGACCTGCTTGTCGATGTAGCGCGCCGCCGCGGCGTACTGCCCCTTGTCCGATCGCTCCTTGTGCTCGAGCTTCACATCGGGCCCGGGCCACCCCGGCGAGTGCGTTCCGTTGAAGTGCACTACGCCCACGAACGGACGCTTCTGCGCCACCAGCTCGCGCATGTGCGCGATCGCTGCGTCCACAGCGATGCCGTCGTCGATCCCGCGATCGTTCACCAGCACCTTCGACAGGTCCTCGCCCGTCCGCTGGATGTCCAGGTTCGAGTCGAAGAAGAACTCATCGAAGTGGCTGAAGGAGTAGCTCTGCGCCGAGAACAGGAACGTGCTCGCATGCACCGCCTTGCCGATCGCCCAGATCGACGTCGCTCGTCCGTAGGCATCGGTCGCGCCTCCCGGATCGACGCCGGAGAGCACCGTGGGCACGCTCGACTCGGTCGCGGTGGAGTTGGTGCGCGCGCGGGGGAAGAACCTGTAGCCTTGTGCGCGACGCTCCGGGACGGTCGAAGAGAAGGGAGCTATCTGCCGGGCGTCGAGGCCCGACAGGTAGCCGAGGTCGGGGAGCTGGACGTCGGCGCGAAGCGACTCGTGCATGAGCACGAGCACGTTGGGACGCGGCTTCTGGGGTTGGGGCGGGATAGCAGGGCGGACGGGGGTGACGAGGTGCCGCGTGCTGGTGGTGTAGGCGATCAGGAGCTGCGCGATGGCGGCAGCGGAGTTGGCCTCCACCGGGAGCGGATCCTGGAAGCCTGCAACGCCGCAGGTCATGACGCCGTTTCCGAGCCAGAGCAGCAGCACGCCGCCGGAGGCGATCTTCCATCCAAGGCGCTCGGGAATGGGCCAGGGTTGGGTTGCGGGGCCGATCGCGGCGACGAAGAGCAGGGCGACGACGACAAGTGCGCCGAGGTGGGTCCAGCCGAGGATCCAGCGGCCGATCATGAAGACGCTCTTCCACTCGTCGATGGACCACTTGAGCACCTGCCAGCTCGGGGACTGGTCGAAGTGCATGCGGTAGGCGAAGCTCGCCATGAAGGCGCTGGAAAATGCGATCGCGAAGACCCACACGAGGACCTTGCGCAGGCGCGGCGCGCGCAGGGCGACCCGGTTGAGCAGGTCGTGGAACACGAGCCAGGCGGCGAAGGACCAGAGCACGCCGAGGGCATAGACGGCGGCGTCCTGACCGGACCATCGCGTGGGGTTGGAGTTGCCGCGCGTGCCGAGACGCGAGGCGAGGTCCACGACGAGGGCGGCTGCGGGCAGGCAGAGCAGGCGCAGCCGGGGGAGCCAGACGCGCAGGCGCGCGACGTGCTGCGGGTTGCCAGGCTCGTCGTTGGGGGGATCGGACGGGGATGGACGGGCGATCGATACCGTCATGAGCGTGTGGAGGCAGGCGGAAGGCCGTGTGCAGCGCGATAGCGCGAACGCCAGAACATGCCGGCCGGCAGCACCAGCACTGCCGCCAGGAGGGTGGTGAGCTCGCCCACGGCAGCCGCGACGCCGAAGCTCACGATGGCCTGGTTCATGGAGAACATCAGGGCCGAGTAGCCGAGCACGGTGGTGAGAGAGCACAGGACGACTGCGCCGCCGGTCTCGATGACGACCTGGCGGATGTTCACCCCCTGCTCGATCCGGAACCTGCGCAGCATGTTCACGGCGTAGTCGGCGCCGATGCCGAAGGTGATCGGAACCGCGACGAAGTTCAGGAAGTTGAGCTTGACGTCCCTCCAGTACAGGAAGCCCCCGAACCACGCGAGCCCCAGCAGCAGCGTGGCGAGCACGAGCCAGCTCCCACGCCGGAAGCGGAAGGCCAGCAGCACCACAAGGATCGTCCCGAGGAGCGAGACCGCGATCGCCTTCGGCGCATCGTCGCGCACCGACTGGATCATGTCCGCGAAGATCACCGCGCGCCCCGAGCCGCGAATCACCTCTCCGCTGGGCAGCTTCACCTCGCGGAAGCTGTCCGCCCACAGCTCCAGGTAGTGGGCATCCCAGATGCTGCGCCCCTCCTTCGGCACGATGTACACGATCCGCCCACGCGTGCCGTCGGCCTCGGTGAATGCACGCGCCATCTTCTCCGGCAGGTCCGCGATGCCGATCTGCTTGAGCGGCATCTTCGGCAGCTGAGGCGCGATCTCCTTCCAGTCAGCCTCGGAGATGATCTTCTTGTCGTGGGCACGCTGGATGCGATCGACGATCTCCTCGATGAGGGTGATCTTCTCGGCCTGGCGGTCGGGGATCAGGTCGTGGATCGACACGACCTTCTCGAAGGGCTTCTTGTCCGCGGGGGCAGCGTCCTTGCGCTTGTTCAGCTCGGACTTGAGCGGCAGGACCTGGTCGAGACGATCGGTCATGACCGCCATGCCGTCCTGCCCCATGCGCCCCACGATCTTGTCCACACGCGTGGACAGCACACGGGCCGAGCTCTCGTCCTTGCGCTCGTTGCGGATGTTGTGGAAGTCGTACTCCATCGGGTCGCGCACGACGTAGCGATAGGACAGGAAGCCGCAGGCGAGGGCGCCTGCAACACCGAGCAGCACGATGGGGCGAGAGGCCTTCTCGGCAGCCCAGGCGAAGGCGAATCCGTAGATGCCGCGGGTGCGCGATCGCCACGAGGTCGGGTTGGTGAACATCGGGGCGATGCGCTCGCTCACGACCAGGATCGGCGGCAGCATCGCGTAGGTCGCGATCCAGCACAGGATCATCCCCATCCCGCCGATGAACCCGAAGTGCTTGAACCCGCGAAAGTCGGTCACCGCCAGCGAGCCGTAGGCCACCATGGCGGCGCCCGACGCCGCGAGCGTGGAGAGCCACGTGTCCTCGTGCGCGACACGGATCGCCTTGGCGACGTCGTAGTGCTGCGCGCGACGCCCCTCCAGGTAGCGGGCCATGTAGATGATGCCGAAGTTGATGCCGTTGCCGGCGATGATGCTGACCAGGAAGCCGGTGGAGGAGTTGAGGTGCCCGACGGTCATGCGGGTGGCGCCGAAGGTCCACAGCAGGCCGATCGCGATCGTCACGGTCATGGCCAGCAGGACACGCAGGCGCAGGAAGAAGATCAGCACGACGGCGAGCACCATGGCCACGCCCCACGCGCCCACGTGCGTCAGGTCGTTCTTGACACCGTCGTACTCCTCCACGCTCGTGATGAAGTCCCCCGTGAAGCCGATCTTCATCGCGGGATCGAGCTTCGTCGGCCCCACCTCGGCGATCACCTGATCGATCTTGCGTCGCAGCTCCGCCGAGGCCTCGACGCTGCCGCCTTCGACCGGGGTGCGGACGAGCATCACGATCGTGTGGCCGTTCTCGCCGAGGTAGTAGCCGCCAGGGTACTTGTCGGCGGCGGGGCGGTTCTTCTCCTCGGCCTCCTTGATCCGTCGCTTGACGCTCTCGGCGGTCAAAGGCTCCGCCGACTCGTCGTCATCGAGCCCCAAATCCCCCATCCCCGTGGCCTTGCCGACCTCGTAGTCGTATCGGCTCAGCACCTCGTCGTGCAGCTTCTTGATCTCGTCGTGCGGCGCGTACAGGAACTTGTTCTTCTCAAGGTAGTCCTGCGTGTCCCGCACTCCGTCGTCCACCGAGCCCACCCACTCCGGACCGAGCGCGCGGATCTTCGGGCCTGCCGCGTCCACGAACTTCTTGAGCGCCTCGGTGTCCTGCCCCTCGGCCACGATCGTGAGCGTGGATGCCGAGGACAGCAGCTTGCCCACCCGACGCATCTCGATGACGCTCATGCGGTTGTCGGGGAGCAGCTCGGCGAAGTCGGTCTTGAGCCCGAGCCCGCTCGCCGCCCATGCCATCGGTACGGTCAGCAAGACCACGACCAGCATGACGAGCCACGGTCTGTGGATCTGCAGCTCGGAGAGCCGGTCGATCAACCTGCGAGGGAGCGACGGTGCGGGCATCGGGATGAGGCGGTTTCTAGCAGAAACGGCGTCCGGAAACGATAGAGCGCCGGCACGATCGTCACCCCTCGCCGTCCCGCTCCCGCGACTGCAGCAGCTCCTCGCGCGCAGCGCGCGTCAGATCCACCCACCGCCCCTCGATCCGAAACCAGCCATCGGGCTCCTTGCGGCACCCGTGCACCTTGAGCTTGAGCACGCTCGACGAGGGGAGGCTCGATTCCGCGGTGAGCGGGCTGCCCGGAGGAGACGCCCGGCTCGAGCGCACCACGACGCGCTGCCCGTCGGTCTCCACCACCTCGGCCTCTCCCCCACCCACCCAGCGCAACCGCACCGTCACCGGAACCTGCCTTTCCGCGCCAGATCGATCGCCGCCTTGGCCTCCCGCTCGGCCTCCTTCGCCTTGATCGCCTCGCGCTTGTCCCCCTGCCTGCGTCCCTTCGCCACCGCGATCTCCAGCTTCACCCGCCCCTTGCGGAAGTAGATGCGCGTCGCGATCACCGTCATGCCCTTTCGATCGATCTCTCCCTGCAGCTCGACGATCTCCCGGTCGTGCAGCAGAAGCTTGCGGGGCCGGCTCTCGGCGTGGCCGAAGGCGGCGTGCGTGAGCACCGGGATGCGCAGCCCCTCCACGAAAGCCTCCCCGCCGCGCAGCGAAATCCAGGCGTCGGACAGGTTCGCAGAGCCAACGCGCAGCGACTTGACCTCGCTGCCGATCAGCACGAGGCCCGCTTCGTAGCGGGTGCCGAGCTCGTAGTCGAAGGACGCGCGACGGTTGGTCGCGATCGGCTTGACGTCCGGGTCCTTCTCTTCGCTCTTCTTCGACATCGCAGGGCCCCGCGTACCACGCCCGGCGGCGGGAGGCCAACGGTGGCACCGTCGGCGTCTGGCTCGACACCGGTCCGGAGAGCCGGGATCCCCGTTGTGCTTCGCCAGCTTCCCTGTGCCTATTCCCTTCGCGCTCCGACACTTGTACGAAAGGGATCCGGCCATGCAAGCGCCCGACCTCGACCCCCTGTCCGTGATCGCCGATCGGCTCAAGCTGCTCGCGACCCATCCCTCCGAGACCTGGTGGGACATCGGCAGCCTGCTCGACACCGTCGCGACCTCCCCAGGCGTCGCCGACTACGCCGCCTTCGCCCGACGCGTCGCAGGCATCGATCGCACCGAGGCCCGACGCATGCGCAGCGTCGCCCACGTCTTCTCCCGCGACCTCGCCCTGCGGTTCGGCCTCGACAAGCTCGAGCTGCTGCTGCAGGTCGTCGATGCCAGCCGCGAAGCGTGCCACGTCATCGACCCGCTGCGCGTCCACGTCCTGCGCAAAGGCCCGGGCCGCAGCTCCTGCGTTGTCCCCTTCGCCGAGGCCTCCCTCGACGACCTGCGCTTCACTGTGCGCATCCTCACCCGACGACGCGCCGTCGGAGACCGACGATTCGACCGGGCCGTCGCGGCGTTGCGCGACGAGCTCGACGCGTCCCTCGTGGAGACGCTCGCCCGCAAGGCCCCCCGCGTGCGGATCGGCGCGAACCTGGCGCGCTCCCTCGACGGCAACCTGTGCCTCACCGACATCCGCCCCGAGGATCTCGAGGCGGTCGGCAAGGTCCTGGTCGCCGTGGCGAAGCGGAACAAGAAGCGTCCGCGCGCCTGAGGCGCCTCAACGCTTCGTCATACGAAGCATCTCGTCGGCCAGCCAGTCGGCCCAGCGCTCCCAGCCTGGATCGTTGAGGATCTCGTGGTAGGCGCCGTCCACCACCTGCAGCCGGCAGTCCTTCACCCCCGCCAGCACGCGCTGCGACGTCGGTGTCGACGCCACACGATCGGCGCCCGCGAGCAGGCACGCGGCCGGGACTCGAACGCGCCGCGCCACCGCGAGGCTCTCGGCCTGCACCCGCGTGGTCTCCGCGAACCAACGCGCCGTCGCATTCGGAAACACCAGCGGGTCGGCGTCGTAGTCCCGCGACGCGCGCTCGTCGCGCGTCACGTCGGCGCCGCTCAACCCCGACGGGAGCGACAGCGTGGGGATCAGCGACGAAGTCAGACTCCCCAGCTTCCGCTTCCAGAGAGGCACGGCGAGCGCCAGGCCGAAGAACGGCGAGGTCATGGCGAGGCCGCAGACCCAGGGCTCGAACTGCACCGCCGCATGCAGCGCGATCAGCCCGCCCAGCGAATGACCGAACAGCACCGGAGGCCCAGAGGCCTTCCACCCGTCGTCACGCTCGAGTTCCCGCAGCATCTCGTCGACATCCCGCAGGTACTCCCGAAACGACTCCACGTGGCCGCGACGCCCCTCGCTGATGCCGTGGCCGCGCAGGTCGAAGCGGGCGACCGACAGCCCCTTGGCGAGCCAGGCCTGCGCCACCCGGTCGAACCGCTTCATGTGATCCGCGTAGCCGTGCACGATGAGCACCGCGCCGGCCGCGGTTCCCTCGGGCTTCTGCACCGTGTAGCGAAGCACCGGGTCCGTCGAGTCGCGCCTCCACAGCGTGCGGGGGTTTTCCATCCCTCCCGTATCGCCGCCGCGACCGCCCCGGTCAAGGTCGATCGCGTCCTACTGGGCGCAACCCGACGGATCGCGCAGCACACACTGCGTGGACACGCATACTGACGGCGACAGGCAGTCGGCATCCGTGGCACACACGCCCTTGTTCTTCTCGTCGGGCGCAGGCATGCACACCTCGAGCGCGCTGCCCTCCGGCGCCTGGCACGTGCCGGACTTCTCGCACAGCACCAGGTTCATGTTGATCTGCCCGCAGGCCGATGCGCCGTCGCTCGCCGCGAACAGGAACGTCCGGCACTCCCCCTTCAAGTAGCCGTTGACCGGCGGATTCGTGTCCGGGTCCGGCGGATAGCAGAAGGCCCCGTGCAGGAAGTCGCACTCGCGCGTCAGCTCGTCGAACAGCCTCGACTCGTCGCTGCCCTTCACCGCCTGCACCGACACGAAGCACGGCTCGCCCTCCGCAAGCGGCGGCTTGCAGGTCGGAGGAAGCCCCGGATTGCCCGGGTCCCAACGGCACGCAAGCCCCGCAGCACACTGCGGCTTGCCCTCCCCGCACGCGTCACCCAGCGCCAACGGCATCACGCACCGGTATCCCAGACCGCCCAGAGAGCAAACGAAGGGAGGGACGCAGTCGGTCAGCGAGTTGCACGCGCCGTCCTTCGGGACGCGCTCCGAGCAGGTCCCACACACGCTTCCAGACGGCAGCTCGCAGTAGCTCGTCGCGCACTGCCCGCTCGCCACGCACCGCTCACCCACCTTGCGCGGTCCGGGCGGCGGCGCGCAGATCGCCCACGCCGATCCGCCCATGACCTCGCTGCACCCCTCGAACCCCTCGATCGTCTTCGCACACTCCCTCACCGCGTCCGGCGTCGTGGCGCTCCCCGCCGCGTCCACCTCGACCCTGCACCCGAGCTTGAAGCGCTCGACGCACGCCTCGACGTCGCCGAAGTAGTATCGGAGATAAAACGAGGCGCATGAATCGTACTTGGAGCAGTAGGCCTGCGCCATCGACGTGCAGGCCTCGGCGGCAACATCGGGGGTCGCCTCCTGCAGGCTGTCGGTGTCGAGCACGAACATGCAGCTCGTGCTGGCAAGGAGCACGAGGGCCGATACGGCGGTCA
>CAYMUE010000134.1:2906-8731 GCA_964393505.1 uncultured Polyangiaceae bacterium | reverse complement strand
ATCGCGCGCTCCCTGCATCAGCTTGGAGACGCCCAACCATCCCCAGGCGCTGCGCGCGAGGGCGCCGCCGGCGCCCGCCAGCTCCTCCAACCCTCGGTCCGCCTCGGCCCACTGCCCGCTGCGTATGGCCCTGCGCGCCGCATACAAGCGGACCTCCGGCTCGTCGGGGGCAGCCACGACGGCCCGGTCGAGCGCGTCGTCGGCCTCCTGCTGACGCCCGAGCCGCTGCATCGACTCGATCAACCCAGCCCAGCCGGCCCCCACCTCGGGCGCCACCTCGGTGAGGCGCAGGAACTGCTCGCGCGCGTGGTCGAGGCGCCCTTCCACGAAGTGAATGCGCGCGAGGTTCGCACGCGAAGGAGCGAAGCCGGGATCGACCTCGAGGGCCGCACGATAATGTTTCGTTGCACGAACGGTATCCCCCTCCCGTTCGCTCAGCACGCCGAGGCCGTGGTGGGGCTGGGCGACGTGGCGGTTGACCGCAACGGCCTTTTCGAGGCGTTTTCTGGCCTCGCGGAAGCTGCCGCGTTGCAGCTCGACGAGGCCGAGGTTGACGAGGGCATCGACGAAGCGAGGGTGGAACTCGAGGGCCAGGGCGAAGCGCGCGGAGGCCTTCTCGAGGTCCCCGGACTGCAGCGCCTCCACGCCGGACTGGTTGAGCTCCACGGCTCGCGGAGCAAGGGGCGCGGCGGAGGCGCAGCCGAAGACGACGATCGATGCGAGGGACAGGAGCAGGAAAACGGAGACAGGGGTTCGGGACATGCGGCCCTATCGGCCAGTCCCCCGCTCCGGTTGCGGACTTTGTCGGGACCGGGCACCACGACCCGCGTTGACGCGCCTTCCGGCGGTCTGCTAGCGTCCGACGCCTTCCGGGGGATTTCCAAATTCCCGAAGGCGAACGCGCCTCCGGGCGCCTTACCAACGCTTGTCGAAGGATTCGGACATGTCTGGTGCACAGGCTCGACGATGGGGAGCGATGGCAGCCGCGGCGATCTCGGTGGTGGCCTCCACGGGGTCGGTCGCCGCGCAGCCGCGCGTGGCCGAGAGCAACGGCGACGGCATGGACACGCACTTGTTCCGTCCCGCCATCGATTCGAAAGGGTTCTTCTCCACCAACGGCGCCGACATCCTCGGCGCCAAGGACTACAGCCTCGGGCTCGTCATGGACTACGGCCGCAACCTGATGCGGCTCAAGGACTTCCACGGCGCCCAGCAGATGGTTCCGCACTCGTTCCAGGGGACCATGCAGTTCAACTTCGGCCTCGCCAACATCGCCACCATCGGCCTGGCCGCGCCGGTGAACCTCATGGCCGGCGACGAGGTCACCGGGGTCGGACCGAGCGGAGCGACCTACGACACGGGCAAGCTCGACGTGCAGAACTTCTCGTGGGTGGGGCTGCACACCAAGATCCGGCTCCTGCGTCCGGAGAAGCGCTTCGGGCTCGCGGTCGCGGTGCAGGGGGGCATCTCCCCCACCTCCACCGTCCCGCGTGAGCTGGGCGCAGACAAGTCGTTCGTGTGGCCGCAGCTCATCCTCGAGGCCCGCCTGGGCGCGCGCCAGGGACTGCGGTTCGCGGCGAACGCGGGATACCGCGCGCACACGGGCAAGAACCCCGCCTTCGACCAGCTCAAGGAAGGCTACCTCCAGTACGCCAACCTGCTGACCGGCGGCTTCGGCGCCAGCCTGCGCGTGCTCGAAGGCGTCGACATCGTCGCCGACACCTACGCTACCCAGCTCGCCAGCGGCAAGGCCGACAGCAAACAGAAGCTCTCCGCCGAAGCCCTCGGCGGCGTGAAGATCTTCGTCGAGCGCAACTCGTTCCTCATGATCGGCGGCGGCACCCGCTACACCCCCGGCTTCCAGGCCGCCGACGCACGCCTCGTGCTTGGCTTCGTGCTGGAGCCGTCGATCGGGGACCGCGACAACGACGGCCTGCGCGACGACGAGGATCAGTGCCCGGACGCGCCGGAGGACTTCGATCGGTTCCAGGATCAGGACGGCTGCCCGGATCTCGACAACGACAACGACGGGATTCCGGACTCCGAGGATCAGTGCGTGAACGTGCCGGAGGATCGGGACGGCGACGCGGACACCGACGGGTGTCCGGAAGGTTCGGGTGGCGATCGTGACGGCGACGGGATCCTGGATGCGGTGGACAAGTGCCCGGAGGTGCCGGAGGACCGCGACGGGTTCGAGGACACGGACGGGTGCCCGGATCTCGATAACGATCAGGACGGCATCCCGGACAAGCAGGATCGCTGCCCCGACGTGCCGGAGGACTTCGACAAGTTCGAGGACACGGACGGGTGTCCGGAGCCGGACAACGACAAGGACGGGATCCCGGACACGTCGGACAAGTGTCCGGATGTGCCGGAGACCTACAACGGCTTCGAGGACGAGGACGGCTGCCCGGACAAGGGCAAGGTGATCATCGAGGAGAACAGCGTGATCATTCTCGAGAAGATCATGTTCAAGACCAACAGCGCGGAGATCCTGCCCGAGTCCAACGCGATCCTCGACGCGGTGGGGACGACGCTGAAACATCATCCGGAGTTTCAGTTGCTCGAGGTGCAGGGGCACGCGGACCAGCGAGGAGACGATGGGCTGAACCTTCGTCTCACGAAGGATCGCGCCGGGGCCGTGAAGCAGGCGCTCGTGCAGCGGGGACTCGAGGCAGACCGGCTGCGCGCGGTCGGCTATGGAAAGTTCTGCCCGATCGATCCGGCGTTCAACCCCGTGGCGTGGGAGAAGAACCGCCGGGTGGAGTTCAAGGTCGTCAGGACCAACGAAGGCCCGACCGGCGTCGAGCTGTCCTGCCCCAAGGCGCGCGCCAAGGGGATCATCCCGCCCGAATCCGACAAGCAGTAGATCCCCCGCCCGTTCTCCTCCATTGAGCCAGAGGCTCTTTCAAGGGCGACCAACCATCGAGGACGCCCGTTGACAGGACGTCTCACCCGTTCTCCTCCATCAGGCCGCAGTCTCTTTCAAGGGCACGGCTCGCGCATCGTGTGATCGGCGTACGGCGCAAAGACCGAGCTGCATGCCGGGGACGTCCCACGACGGACACCAGCGCGCATGAAGGTCATGGCGTCAGCGGGGCACTCGCGGGAGGGGGCTCCCGCAGGACAACGGATTCAGACAACCAATGAAGAGGAAGAGTGGGAAACAGAACAACCGGAGTGTCCCGGGAAGCCCGGCTGCCCCTGAGAGCTTCGAATCAGGGGTAGATCCGGACGGTGGATCGGAAGAGGTAGTACTGCGACAGCGGGATGGTGAGCGTGCCCGCATCGGGCTGCGGGAGCTCGATGACGGGTTCGTTGAGAAGGACCCCGGCCGACCGGACAAGGGACACGGGGTAGTGTCCGAGGAAGACATTGGAGGTCCACGTGTTGTCGGCGGTGGTCGGCGTTCCGGGCGGGGTGATGATCGGGTTCTCGTTCGCGCAGTAGGTGCATACTGGCGCGTAGTCGAGGGGCACTGCGGGGACAAACGCACCCGTGAGATTCTGGTAGGCGTCGGCGTACTGCGCAGTGAGAACCTCGTTGCCGCCGGACGAATAGCCGGTCCCGGAGTAGAAGTCGCCGAGGATGACCGCCGTCGAACCGACGTCGATGGAGGACTTCTTGACGTGATCGACGAGCTTCTTGGACTGGAGAACGAGTTCTGCGGTCCACTGCGGATTGCAGTCGGTGGGGGCGCCGGCGGTTCCGCCGTACTGGCCGGTGTAGGGCCGGGTGAGGCAGGAGGTAGTCGGCGTGGTCAGAACCGTGCAATAGGTGTCGATGTTGGCGCCGTTGTCCATGGTGATGGGAGCCCGAAGGACGGACACGCGCCATTCCGTTGCCGGCAACACCCACGCTGACGGGTTGCTGATGGGGCGCTTCGAGAGGACCATCGCTCCGTCGGCGCCGCGGAACACGAAGCGGGCCTTGGGGTCGTTCGCGCACTTGTCGCGCGTCCAGGCGACCGTCTCGTAGGACGCCATCTGCGTGAAGATGCAGGACCAGCAGGAGCGGTCGTCGGGAGTGCCGGTGATGAGCGGGATCAAGCCGGAGGTCGCGCACGACATGATGCAGGTCTTGAACGACGCGTCAGGCTTGCCGTCCTCGTTGCCGCCCATGCAGTTCGTCTTCAGGCAGTCGAGCGCCGCATTCATCTTGTCGATGGAGTTCGTGCAGGCGGCGTTTTCGTAGGTAGGAGGCACCTGGCCGTTCTGGTCGGTCGGGTCATCGACGGTCGTATCCCAGTCGTGGTTCGTGTAGAAGCTGTACTTGAAGTTCGACGCGGCGGCGGCGTCCGCGATGGCCTTCTTGTCCGCCTGGGACCAGACCTCGGTGACGCACACGACGTCGGACTCGAGCTGCGCGAGCGCGTCGATGATCGGCTGGCGGCGCTCTTCTTCGTAGGCCGAAAACGAGCCGTTGAGCTGGGTGTTGAACACGTCGAAGGAGACGTCGAGCGGAAGGGCGTCGCCGCAGGAGGCGAAGACCTTCGTGCTGTCGTTCTCCATCTCGCTGCAGGTCCACAGCTGCAGAGGGAATGCCGGGTTGTCCTTGAGGCCGGCGATGAAGAGCGTGTAGGCCTGCCCCACGCTCATCTTGACGTTGCGGAGCATGATGGCGGCAGTCTCGCCGGTTGGCGCTACGCCCACGATCAGGCTGGAAGATGGGACCTGGACGTCGATGTAGCCGTTCTGATCGACGGCGCCCGCGGAGCTCGCAGAGCCCTTGGCTGCCGTGGCGCCAAAGGGGACGTTGGTGAAGAGCAGCGCCGGGTTGAGCTGCGCCGGTAGCTTCGCGTTGTCGGGCAGCCCGAGATCCACGGCTCCGAGGCCGGAGCCGGCATGGATCAAGCGCATCTTGAACGCCGAAGAGACCGCGGTGCGGCTCTCCTGGAACCGGGCGATGGTGTTGTTGGCACCGTCGCCGTAGACGAACAGATCGTTGGCCTTCTTGGCCTCGATCTGCGCCTGGCCCATAGAGGCGACGCCCTCGGACTCGCACGTGTCGGCAGAGTCGATGACCTTGACCTCGTAGACCCCAGGTTCGACGAAGAACTGCGCGGTGATATCGCGGAACGCGAGCCCCTTGGGACAATCGGTGCCGCTCGTGCGCAGCAGGGGCGTGATGCCGGCCCACGAGGAAGTGCCGGACGGCTTGAGACAGAAGTCGACGTGAGTGAGGGTCTTGCTGGCGATGAGGTTGCCGATGCGAAGGTTCGGGTCCGAGCCGGCGCGCGTCGGCAGCGTGCACCCCGGCGGGAGTGACGGGCCGTCGGGCTCCTCGGTCGCATCGGAGGGCCCGTCCGCGCTCACGTCCGGTCCCGCGTCCACGGCCGGCGCCTTGTAGACCTCACGGTCGTCAATCCCAAGCACCAGCTCGCATCCCGCGAGCCCCAGCACCGCAAGTCCAACCGCTGCGAAAGCGTATGAGGTTCTCACGTCACCAGACTCCCTGAATGCTGGCGCCGGCACCGTTGCCCCACGGTCCGACGGACACGTTCACAGGCAGACCACGCGACGGCTTGGCCTTCGCCGTCTTCGATGCGGACTCCGACGCCGGAGCCGACGGGCTCGTGAAGTACAGATAGGCACCCGCGATCAGCGCGACCGCTCCGAGTCCCATCGACACGTCGGCGATGCGCGCGCTCGTCTTCGCCTGATCGTTCAGATCCACCCCCGCCGCCGTGCACTGCTCCTTGCCGTTGACCACGGGACAGAGATCGTCGGAATCCGAACGCTTCGAAGAAGCTCGGATGCCGAAGTACCCGCCCACCCCCACGGCCACCAACCCCACGCCGCCGAGGATCAGACCGGTCACCTTCT
>CAYMUE010000134.1:1315-2806 GCA_964393505.1 uncultured Polyangiaceae bacterium | reverse complement strand
ACCGCCTTGTCTTCGGGCGACGGCTGCGCGATCGCATCGGACCCCGCAATCGCGATGATGACAGCAAGACCAGCGGCAATTCGTCGTGCGGTGCTCATCTCTATTGTCTGTCCTCGAGAGGGTTGACCGGCGGACGCGTCGTCGTCGGCGGCGCGGTGACTGTTGCGGTCGCGGTCGTCGGCGGCGGCGGGGGCGTCTTGCCCTTCACGATCGGGCCGCCTCCGTAGACCGGCGGACGCTTCTTGTCGGGGGAGGCCTCGGCTGTCGCACTGGGCGCGGCCTCGGACGCCGTGGCCGTCGCCGTGACAGGCGGCGCGCTCGCCGTGGGATGCTGCGTCGCCGGCTCGGTCGGAGCCGGGGATGCGACCGGGGGAGGCGTGGCGGAGGGGGGCGCAGTCCCGGTTGCAGGCTCGGCCGGACCGCGGAAGGCCGCGAAGAGCACGACCGCGCCGATGACGAGCGCCCCGGCGATCCCCGCTACGGCGTAGGTGCGCTTGCGGTTCTGTCCTTCCGCGCTGCTCCACGACGCCGCGCTCGCGACACCGGATGCGCTCCGCACGTCGATGGAGAGAGAGCCGGTGGCGGGCCCGCCCGTAGCGATCCCCTTGCTCTCCGCCGAGGAGAGCGTGGAGTAGGTGCCGGTCTGCTGCTGGCGCGTCGCTCGAGCACGGCCACGACACGTTTGGCCGCAGCTTCGAGGTTCGCGCTGTGGGTCGCCTGCGCGAGCTTCGTGCAAAGGACGCCGACGTCCGAAACGCGATCGTTGGCGTTGCGCTCGAGGCACTGCATGATCACGGTCTCGAGCTCCGGCGTGATGTCGCTGCGCTCGGAGGACATCGACACGGGCGCCTCGTTGCCGAGGATCTTCATGCAAAGCGCCGCAGTGGTCTGCGCCAGGAACGGCGCGCGCCCAACCAGCAGCTCGTACATGATCGCACCCAGCGACCAGATGTCCGCACGACCGTCGATGTCCCTCGCCCCCTTGAGCTGCTCCGGAGACATGTACCTCGGCGAACCCAGCAACATCCCCGCTGCCGTCAGCTCGTCGTGGTCCGTGCCCTGGACCATCTTCGCCACGCCGAAGTCGAGGATCTTGATGAGGTCGGAGCCATCCGGACGCTTGGTCAGGTACAGGTTCGACGGTTTCATATCGCGATGAACGACGCCGATGGCGTGGGCTTCCGCGAGGCCCTCGCAGGCCTGCGCGACGTACCCCAGCGCGGTCTCGACCGGGAGCTTGCCGAACTGCTTGAGAAGCTTCCGCAGGTCCACCCCTTCGAGGTACTCCATCACCATGTATGGGGTACCGTCTTCGAGCATCCCGAAGTCGCGGACCTTCACCACGTGCTCGCTGCGCAGCTTCGCCGAAACCTGCGCCTCGCGCACGAAACGCGTCTGGAACTCGGGTGCGGTGTCGCCCTCCAGACGCAGGAACTTGATGGCTACACGCTCCTGCAACTGGATGTGCTCGGCGGCCACCACCAGCCCCAT
>CAYMUE010000134.1:0-1215 GCA_964393505.1 uncultured Polyangiaceae bacterium | reverse complement strand
TATCCTCCCCCCATGCTCCCTCGCTGGATCGCCTCTTGCGCCCTCCTTCTCCTCGCCCCGATCGCCCTGCCCTGCTGCGCCAGCAAAGACGCCGTCGCGGTCAGCGCCTCCCTCGGCAACCCCTCGCTCACCGTCTCTCAGCCCCCAGGCGGCCTCGTGTCCAACCTGTCCGGTTCGTTCGACATATCGATGGAACTCGGAAATCGCGCATCCGAACCGTCTGACGTCGCCCTCGTCTCCTTCTCCCTCGTGCGCGCGTCCGACGAGGCGGATCTCCTCGGCAAGCCGTTGAGCTTCGTCTCGTCCCCCGCTTCGCCCGTGCACCTCTCCCCCGGCGACTCGGCCTCCGTCCACGTGTCGGTCGTCTCCCCCTCCTCCCAGGACAAGCCCCTCGAGCTCTCCAAGGAGCTCGCTGCCGCGGTCTGCTCCGCCGGCTCGGTCAAGATCGTCGGCACGCTGCGCGACTCGGCCATGGCCGCGACGCTGCAACTGGCTTCGCCGCCGTTCACTCCCTCGGGGTGTTGATCCTCTCGCGCGACCCCTCCCGCAGCCCCGGAGCGGCCTTTCGCTCGCTCATGCAATGGCAACCCGGTCCCGGCGCGTCGCGATCGCGACCCGGGCGTCAGTGGCCACGCTCAATCGCGTGGGGTACAACGGTGGGCCATGGATCACGACGATGATCGCGGGACGGTGGGGGAGGCGGCGGGCATCCTGAAGCGCTTCGGTCGGTTCGTGAAGGGGCGGTTGCGCGAGTTCGCAGCGGAGAAGAAGCAAGAAGCGACGCAGACGCTTCGCGAGGTGCGCGAGGAGCTCGACGAGGAGCTCCGCTCGACGAAGAAGTGAGGTTGCGGGGACGAGGTCCCCTGCGAGGATCGCGCATCGTGCGGGGGGGAAATCGCTCGTTCGAAAGGAGGGTGGCGTGGGACCGGAGACGGTGATGGGCTTGTTCGCATTCTGCGCGTTCGCGATGGTGTTCCTCGTCTCGAGCCTCAAGCGGATCCGTCAGTGGGAGGTGGCGCTGCGCTTCACCTTCGGGCGGTTCACCGGGCGGCTCGGTCCGGGGCTGCGGATGGTGCTGCCGGTGGTGCACGACATCCGCAGGGTCGACGGCCGCGTGCGCAACCGCGACGTGCCGCGTCAGATGGTGATCACGCACGACAACGTGACGACGACGATCGACGCGGTGGTCTACTACCGGGTGGTGAACCCGGAGCG
>CAYMUE010000133.1:0-18098 GCA_964393505.1 uncultured Polyangiaceae bacterium | reverse complement strand
ATCACGATCTGCGACGCCGCGTCGCCGAATGTGTCGCGTAGCGCCATGACCTCGGCCGCCGCGCTTCCGCCTCGCGCCGGCGTGTAGGTCTCGTGCGAGATGAACACCGTGTTCGGCGCCATCTTCGTCCGATCGATGCCGTGGTCCTGCTCTGCCCGGTCGATGAACCTGCGCATCACCGTCTTGATGTGGTCCACGTCCAGGCGCGTGCCGTGGAAGGCGCTGTTCACCGCCTCGGTCGCGAGCACCTCGGCAATGCCGCGCATCCCGCGCTGGCGAACCGCGTCCTCCGACTCCACCACCAGCGCGCACGCTCCCATGCCGATGATCATGCCGTGGCGTCGCCGATCGAACGGCAGCGCTGCCTTGGTCACGTCGCGCTCCGTCGTCGCCGCGCCCGTGGCCAGGAAGCCCGCCCCGATCCAGGGCAGCATCTGGTCGCTCGTCGTGTCGTCGGCACCGATAACGATCACGCGCGCGCAGCGGCCGCGACGGATCCAATCCTCGGCCATCGACAGGGCGAGCGTCGTCGAGGCGCACGCGGAGTTGACCGATGTGTTCGGGCCGCGCGCGCCGATGTATTCGGCGAACTGCGAGTGGCCCATCGACAGGACCTCGAACAGGAACTTGCGCTCGAACATGTAGTCGAGCTCCCGCAGACGCGTGCGGTCGGCATCGATGAGCCGATCGAGCGCCGCGAGATCGTCGGCCCCTCGCATCGTCTTGCGGAGCTGCTCGTGATCCTCGAGCCGACGCTCGAGCTCCTTGTGCTCGTAGTACTCCTTCTGCAGATCCGCGAAGCGGTTGTAGCCGGGGAACGCCGAGGCGAACACCACTCCCGTCTCGTCGGCCAGGGGCTCCGGAAGCATCCAGCGATCCGGCAGATACGTGCCCTTCGAGGTCTTCTTGTAGCGACGCACCAGCGGGATGCCGGCGTCGCGAAGGGCCTCCATGCCCGCCGCCAGCGCCATCGCCGTCGTCACGTCGTACGCGTCGCTGCGCTCCTTCGGAACCCCGAAGTCCTCGACCAGGTCGAACGGACCCCGACGCCCCGCCAGCTTCAGCACCTGCTCCACGTGGTCGATCCGGTCCAGCGACGCCGACCCGTCCTTGCGCTTGACCAGCATCACCACGTTCTTGTCGACCATCTTCCGCTGCTGCTCCTCCGGGATCGGCTCGATGAACTGATCGCCGGCGAGGATGCGGTCGAAGTTGCGATCGTCGAACAGCCGGTGGTCGCTACCCGGGAGCCCGATGCCCGCGCCGCTGATCACCACGGACCCCTGGCGCGCGGGCGCGGCCGCGACGGCGTGCGGAGCCGGAAGATGCCCCGGAGCCGCAGCGCCGTCGCCGCGATAGATCTGCATCCCGCGATCGAGGAACTCCGCGAACAGCTTGCCGAGCTGAAGGAATGTCCCGTCCTGGTTCGTCACCACGGTCACTCCGGGCGCAGCGGGTGCAGGCGCGGGCTGCGAAGGCGCGGCCTCGACACGCTGCGAGGGAGCGACGGTTGCGGGCGCGAACGGAGCGACGGAGCGGCCGACCTCGGGGGCCGTCGCCGCAGGAGCCTCGGCACGGGCACGGCCTCGGCCCACCGAGTACAGGTAGGCGAGCGCTGCACCGAACGAGGCTTCGGGCCCCTTCTTCGGGTTGTTGGTCGCCAGCGCAACGATCGTATCCTTGCGATCCTCGAAGGCCTCCTCCGCGAAGGACGCGAGCACCTTCTTGGGACCGACCTCCACGAACACTCGCACGCCCTCGCGGTAGAGCGACTCGAGCCCCTGGACGAACTGCACGGGCGAGGCGATCTGGCGGGCCAGAAGATCCACCACCTGATCGCGCACGTCACCCATGGGGTAGAGATCCCCGGTGACGTTGCTGATCACGGGAATGCTCGGCCCGTGGATGCGCAGCCGCTGCAGCACGTTGCGGAGCGGTTCGCTGGCGGGCGCCACGATGTCGGAGTGGAACGCGTGGGAGACCGACAGCGGGATCACCCGCAGCCCGGCGTCCTTGAGCATCTCGCTCGCCTTGTCGATCCCCGCGCTCGATCCCGCAATCACCGTCTGCATCCGGGAGTTGCGGTTCGCCGCCACGACGTAGCCGTCGACCTTGGCGAGCACCGCCTCGATCTTCTCGTACGGCCCGATGACTCCCGCCATCTTCCCGTTGTCGCCAATGGCCACGTTGGCCATCTCCTTCGCGCGCGCGCTGACCGCGAGCAGGGCGTCCTCGAAGGGCATGACTCCGGCCGCGACCAGTGCCGCGTACTCCCCGAGACTGTGTCCCACCACCATGTCGGGATGGATGCCGTAGTCGCCGAGCAGGCTGGCGAGCGCTATGTCCGCCGCGAGCATCGCGGGCTGCGTCACCGTCGTCTGCCTCAACGCCGCTTCCGCCTGCTCCAACTGCTGCTTATCCGTCGTCCTGACGTAGATCAGCTCCGTCAGCGTGCGACCGTCGAGCTTGTCCTTCATCACCCGATCCGCTTCGTCGAACACGCGACGCACGGTGTCGGAGCCGTCCCGAAGCTCGCGCAGCATGTTGACGTACTGCGAGCCCTGGCCGGGGAAGAGGAACGCGACCTTGCCCGGGGCTTCCTTGCCCCGGAACACGCTCTGTCCGCGAAGCAGGCGCCAGGCCGCGGGTCGATCGTCGTCCACCGCCTCGATCGCCTTCTTCAGCCGCGTCGTGAGTTCGTCCTTGTCGGCGTAGTCGATCGCGATGCGCTCGGGCGCCCGCATGCTCTCGGCGGTGGGCAGCTCCATCGGCGGCATCTGACCGCGTTCGACCTGCTCCGCCAGACGCACCAGCCCGGACCTGAGCTCACCCAGGTCCCTGCCGTGCACCATGACCATCCCGCGCAGCAGCTTGGGCTCCGCAGATGCAGATGCGGCGTGCGCTCCCGACGCGCCCGACAGCGATCCGATGGCGCCAGGGACCTGCACCTGGGGCTTGCGCGCGGTGAGCAAGCCGGGCACGTGCTCCTCGAGGATCACGTGGAAGTTGGTGCCTCCGAAGCCGAAGGCGCTCACGCCGGCGCGACGCAGCCCGCCGGCGGGCCGCTCCCACGGACGGGCCTGGGTGTTGACGTAGAACGGTCCGGTGTCGAAACGGCACTCGGGGCTGGGCTCGTCGTACTGAGCCGTAGGGGGAAGCACCTTGTGGTGCAGCGCCAGCACGGCCTTGAGCAGCCCGGCAGCGCCTGCCGCAGCCTTCAAGTGGCCGATCTGGGACTTGACGGAGCCGACCGCGATCGAACGCTGCCCAAGCCCGAGCGAGTCGAACAGGTCGTGCAGCGCTCCCGCTTCGGCCGCATCCCCGACACGCGTGGACGTGCCGTGCGCTTCGATCAACCCGAGGGTCGACGGGTGGATCCCGGAGCGCTCGACCGCGCGCATGATCGCGCGCTTCTGGCCTTCGGGATTCGGGGCCGTGATGCCCTTGCCCTTGCCGTCGCTCGAGCCGCCGATCCCGCGGATCACCGCGTAGATCTTGTCTCCCGCCTTCTCGGCGTCGGCGAGCCGCTTGAGCACCAACACCGCCGCTCCCTCGCCCATCACGAAGCCGTTGGCACCCTTGGCGAAGGGACGGCTCCCGTCGGGTGACAGCGCGCCGATCTTGCAGAACTTTACGAAGGTCCCGGGGCCCATGTTGCGATCGATTCCGCCCGAGACCACGGCGTCGAAGTGGTGGGACAACAGCCCGTCCACGGCCGAGTCCACTGCCGCGAGGGACGACGCGCAGGCTGCGTCGACCACGTAGTTGGGGCCGTGCAGATCGAAGACGTGGGCGATGCGTCCGGCGACGACGTTGGCGAGCTCACCGGGCATGGAGTCCTCGGTGATCCCCGGGACGGAGGCGCGAGCCCACTCGACGACCTCGCGACGGATGGCGTCCCGCGCGGCAGCGTCGAGTCGCGCGAAGGCCGCGGAGTGCTCGAGCGCCTGCACGAACGTCGGGGGCATCGTCACTCCCGCGGTCGTCAGGTAGTGCATCTCGCCGCCCATCGCGTTGCCGACTACCGTCGCAGTACGCTTCAGATCGAGCGCACGATCCGGATGGCCCGCGTCGAGCAGCGCCTCGCGCGTGGCGGCGATGCCCCACATCTGCGCCTCGTCCATCGCCGCCGCAACCCGCGGTGGAATCCGGAAGCGGAGGCTGTCGAACTGGAAGCCGCGAACCCAGCCTCCAACCTTCGAGTAGGTCTTGCCCACCGCCTTGGGATCCGGATCGTAGTAGTGCTCCGCGCTCCAACGATCGGCCGGTACGTCGGTGATGGAGTAGCGAGCCGCCTGGACGTTCTGCCAGAACGCCGATGCATCGGGCGCGTCGGGCAAAACTGCACCAACCCCGACCACCGCAACCGCCCGATCTGCCGTCTCGAGTGCTTCGAAATTCATGTCTTCCTCGTTCGTTCAATCGTCCCCCGGCCGATCAAGCGCCGTGGAGCTCAAGTCCCGTGAGCGAGCGTGCCACCAGATCCATGTCGGAAATCTGCGAGCCGTAGCCACGCCAGACCTCCTCGACTCCCAGGCTGCGCGCGACCTCGGCCACGGCCGACGGGTCGACGGCATCGCAGCCGCGCAACATCTTCATCCCCTCGTCGACCACGAAGCCGAGCGTGTCCCGCGCGTTGATCCGCGCCATCGCCCGGAGCGTCTCCGCGGGCGCACGCGGCGGATCGTGATCGGGCGCCAGGGCCCAACGGCACATCGCCGCCGCGGTCTCCGCGCGTGTGACGAGCTCACCAAGGCGGAACAACACGTGCTGATGACGGGTCAGTCGCGCCGCGCGGGCGCGCTCCATCACCGAGCCGACCGCTCGCAGCGAGGTCGCCACCAGCTCCGCCCCCACGTCGGGGTGCTTCGCCGCCAGGTCCGACATCGCCCGCGCCGCGTCGGTCCACACCGCGCCGCGCGTCTTCAAGTGCTGCTGCCACCGATCCCTCGCCACCGTCCACTCGAGGATCTCGCTCGTCCCCTCGTAGATCGTCGTGATGCGAACGTCGCGCGCGATCTTCTCCACCTCGTACTCGCGGATGTACCCGTAGCCGCCGTGCGCCTGGATCGCGCAGTCCGCCGCGAACTTCCCCGCTTCGGTCGCGAACAGCTTCGCAATCGCCCCCTCGGTCGTCGCGTCCTGCACTCCCTCGTCGATGCGCTTCGCCACGAAGTCGATGTACGACCGCGCCGCCTCCAGCCGCACCGCTGCAGGCACCAGCAGCTTGTGCGTGTACGCCTGCTTGGTGCCGAGCAGCCCACCGCCCTGCACGCGGATCGTCGAGTACTCGACCGCCTTCTCCAACGCGGCCACGCCGGCGCCCAAGCCGAACGCCGCGACCATCAGACGCGTGTATCCGAAGACCTTCTGAGCCTGTGCGAGGCCCTGGCCTTCGACTCCGCCCACGAGCCGATCCACACCGACCTGGACGTCCTGGATGGAGATCGCCGTGGTGTTCGACGCGCAAATGCCGTGCTTCTCCTCGGGCTTCTGTGGCTCGAAGCCTGGCGTCCCCTTCTCCACGACGAAGAACGAAGGACCATCCGGCGCCATCGCGAGCACCGTCGTGATCTCCGCAACTCCCCCGTTCGTGATGAACTGCTTCTCCCCGTTGAGCACGTAGCCCACCACGCGATCCCCATCCATCACCCGTCGCGCCGTGGACTTCATCGCCCCCAGATCGCTGCCCACCGAGGGCTCCGTCACCGCGTACGCCACCACCAGCCCCTCGTCCGCGATGCGCCCCATCCAGTGCTGCTTCTGCTCCTCCGTCGCCCCCACCACGATCGGGTCGGTCCCCAGGAACGTCGCAAGCACCGCCGTCGCCACGCCGAGATCGATGCGCGCCATCATCTCGCTCACACGGTAGATGTCGAACGCGCCTCCACCCATCCCTCCGCACTCCGGCGGGAGAAACAGCAGGTGCAACCCCACCTCCTTGAACAGCCCGTCGATCACGTCCGCCGGATACTCGTGCCGAGCATCGAGCTCGAGCTTGCGCTTGAGCGGCAGCCGCTGATCGCAATAGGAGCGGAGGGTGTCTACGAGCAGGTTTCGTTCTTCCGTGTTCAGCGTCATGATTCGTTCCGTCGAATGAGCCGCGTCGGCGCAGGCGCGCAACGCGCGTGATTGACAACACCCCTCGCGTTTCGCGAGTTGCGGCGGCATATCACGTTCGAAGGCCCCGTGCCCATGCCTGGCTGGCGCGAATTCGTTGACGCCGCGCGTCGGTTTTCGATGCGCAAGTCCCTTCGCGTCCGGCCCGCTTCCCATCGTCGGACGTCCCAGCCTCCCTCCCCTCGGCGCGTAGCACTCTCCGCGCATGCCGCCCGGATCGCTTCGCCCTGCCGGTGCGGTCCGCCCCGCTGACCGCGCGCTCCGTCAACCCCAGCAGTGCGGACTTCCAACCGCCCGCGCTCCGCTGCGTCCAAACGCTCAGACCGGCTGGCTCGGACGCAGGCTCGCGAGCACCTCGACCCCTTTGCCCTCTGCCGCCTCCAGCGAGTTGCGAAGGATGTCATACGACCGCGGCTTCACAGGTACGAAGCGCCCCGTGCCGAAGTGCCGCTGCGCCGCCGCCCGGATGTCCCCCACCGTCTCCTCGATCGTCAGGAACGCGTCCCGAAGCTTCTCCGCCGTCCGCTCCGACACGTCCCGACGCGTGACCACTACGTCCGCCGGAAGTGGGCCGAACGGCTCGAGCCACAGGATCGACGAGCCATTCACGTCCGGTGGTGCAGGACTCCATCCCGCGCGGATCACCCGGCGCGGATGCGACGGATCCAGGTGTACGAAGGTCGCGCCGAGATCCACCGCGCGATCCACCACCGCGCGCACCACGCTCGAGTGCGATCGAAGGAAGACCTCTTCCTCGAATGCCGTAGCGGGGTCGATGCCGAGCGACGCGAGCTGCAGGCGCGGGTACACGTACCCCGCCGCGGAGTTCGGATCGACCCATCCGACCGAGTGCCCCGGCACCTGATCGAGCGTCGTGACACGGCTCTCCACCACCGTGAAGAACGCGCAGAAGTAGCCGACTCCAGCGCCGCGCTCCGCGGCGGCCAGCGCCCGCAGCCCGATGGACCGATCGAGCTCCACGTAGACTGCCGGTGGAAGCCACGCCGCGTGCACGCGCCCGCTCGCGATGCCCTGCGCGAGATCGTCGTAGCTGACCGCGTTGTGGATCACCACCCTCCGCCCGATCTGATCGCTCAGGTACTCCGCGAGCTCCCCAAGCAGTTGGCCCTGTCGGACCTCGTCCACCCCGGGGGGAACCGCGAACACGAACGCTGCGGGACGACCTCTCGGCATCGATCGAAAGCATACATGGTCGGATGCGGATCTCCCAATTCACACGCTGCGGCGGTGCGCCCCGCCCTCGACTCGCCTCCCGTGGCGCCGTGCCCGGCCTTGCCCGCGCAAGGATTCGTCGTGCATAATGAGCCAATGAGCAATCGACGGTCTTGCGTGGATTGCAGGCGGCTGGGACCCGAGACCGAGACGGACTACACCCTGATCGGATCGCGTTTCGGTTGGCGTTTGCGCAAGGAGCGGGCCAAGGACGGGACGGTCATCCTGGAGTGGCGGTGTCCGCAGTGCTGGGCGGAGTACAAGAAGAACCACGGCTCCTCGCGCGCCGAAGCCAAGTGACTTCGATGACCCGAGGCAAGGACGCAAGAGCGATGTCGAAACGCACTCGACCGACCCATCGATTTCCCGCCGGTCTGCGCAGGGCCGCGGTTTCGGCCATCGCCGGCGCGTTGGTCGTGCTGATCTCAGGGACTCTGCTCGCCCAGACCCCAGCCGCCTCGCCCTCCGCTCCTCCCGCCGCAAGCTCACCACGGCCCGCGGCGGAGACCGCAGGCATGCGATTCGACCGCGGCGTCATGTTCTACAAGTCCGGCGCCTTCGAGATGGCTCTCGTCGAGTTCCGACGCGTCTACGAGCTCGTTCCCAACTACCGCGTCCTGTACAACGTCGGCCAGACCTGCTTCCAGCTCAAGGACTTCGCCTGCGCCTTGCGCAGCTTCGACCAGTACCTGACCGAAGGTGGCGCCGAGGTCCCCGCGGACCGGCGCACCGCGGTCACAGCGGAGATCGCCTCGCTCCGCAGTCTGGTTGCGACGGTGCAAGTGCAGGTTGACGACGGGGCAACGCTGGAGGTCGACGATGTCGTGGTGGGAAGAGCACCGCTGCCCGCCCCGCTCACACTCAATCCCGGGCGTCACCGCATCTCCGCCTCGAAGCCCGGTTTCCACGCCGCGATGCGCCAGCTCGTCGTAGCCAGCTCCGACAACGCCACGCTCCAGCTCGCGCTCGTCGCCATCGAGAAACCCTCGGCCCCGACCCTTGCCCCGGTCTCCGCCTCCGCTCCTCCTGCAACACCCCCCACTCCCCCTCCGCAGCGAGACCCGCAGGGGAGCCTGCTCTGGATCGGATGGGTCGGCGCTGGAGCCCTCGCCGCCGGATCCATCGTCTCCGGAATCATGGCCATCAACGCCTCCGCGACCCTGCGCGACGAGCGCGAGACCCTCCCCGGATCGCGCAAGGAGCTCGACGACGCGCGGGCGAGCCTGGACCGATGGTCCCTCGCCGCGGATATCCTCGGCGGCGCAGCCCTCGTGACCGCCGGCGCAACGCTCTACTTCACCCTGCGGAAGCCGTCCGCCCAGGCCGACAAGCCCGCAGCCGCTCAGCTTCGCCTGCTCCCCGGCGCCGTGCAACTCCACGGCACCTTCTGATCCGGAAGCTTCCCACTACTCGGGAGGCGTGTGACACGTGTCCTGACGAGGATCCGTCGCAGGGGGACAGAGCGCCGGATCGTTGCGCACCGCGACGCCTGCGATTACGCCCGGCCCCGCCGTCATCCCGATTCCAATCGACGCTGCATTGCACTCACTCCCGGGGTCCGGCGCGCCGCTGCGAAGGATGTCCACGTAGCCGCACAGCATCGTCTTGGTGGCCGAATAAACCTCGCTGTCCGTGCACACCGGCACTTTCAGGATCTTGTTGATCATCGGAGGTAGCAGCCCGAGCAGCGCGAAGGAGGGCATGCGCCCCGCCATCACCCCCGCGTTCAACGACCACTCGTTTGTCTGCGCGTTCTTCTCGAGACGCCCCGTCACCCAGGCGTCGGAAATCTCGACCGGCGTCTCGCGCATGTTGATGACGATCCGATCGAAGTGCGCCACCAGAAGGTGATCGACCACGTAGGCCTTGGCATCGACCATCTTGGAGCCCACCGCCTCCGCTCCGTCGGTCTCGAACGCAGATTCCGAGTCCACCGTCCACCCAGCCCCCCCTGGCCCGGTTCCGCCTTCCACGCCGCCGTCCTCGCTCCCTTGCCCTTTCGCCAGCGGCACGTACCACTCCGCGCGCACGATCTGGTCCGCCGGCAAACCGGAGTAACCCGTCACACGCAGTATCCCGAACGGCCTCTCCCCCGCGGCCATCCCCGCATTCGCCGTGGGTGTCGTCAGCATCCCCTGCCCGGCCTTCACGAGCATTCGCGCGACGTTGTTGTCCCTGCCGTCGATCATGTCGCTCACGTCCGCCGCCGTCACCCACGACGGGGACTTGCACGACAGGTTCTCCGTCGCCGTGGTGCACAGATTGTCGAGGTCGTAGCCGAGCGTGTCGTAGGCGATCGTCCCGGCGTCCTGCACCGGCGGACCCTCTCCCAGATCGATGTTGTCGATGGTCAACGTGATCGTCAGGCTGTCGGGGGAGTCCACGATCACGGGTGCAGGCGGCGGGTGGGCCGGCGTGCACGCCCCCGCGGCGCCAGCGCTACCATCAACCCCTCCACCTCCGCTGCCTCCCGCTGCGTCGCCCCCCTCCTCGCCGCCGTCAGTGGCGGTCGCCACGCACACGTGCGCCGCCACGTCACAACGCATCCCGGGCTGCCCCGCACAGTCCGAATCGCGCTCGCACTGCGAGTCCTCCTTGTCGAGGAGAACCGAGCACGAGGGGGCCGCGACCGCGATGAGCGCGGCGGCCAGTGCACTCGTTGCCCCCAACGACAGCAGCCTCGATGGCATTGGATTGGCGTGCAGGTTCATGGATCTCGTCGTCTGCTTCGTGCGATTCCCGATCGACACCACCATTCAGGCTACAGGATGCGCGCTCCGAAGCGCAACCTCGCCCGTCGCCGATGCGCTCAGCGGAACGGGTTGTTCTCGTCGATCGCGCGCGTGGAGGCTGGCGCCGTCGACGCCGGCTTGTCCTTGGCGTCACGCGACGTCGCCACCGGCCGTACCGGCGCCGCGCCCTTCGCACGCGGGGGCGCAGCGGGCTCGGCTTCGAGCGCGTACGAGCGCTTTTCGTCGCGTTCGAAGACGACGAACTCGCTGTGCGCGAGATGCCCCGGCGCCTCGATCCTCACGCGATGTTGCGCCCCGTCGCGCGGAAACTTCCCCGAATACGGGTTGGCCGGCAGGGCGACGTCATCGAGCCACATCCGCGCCTCCGCGGGGCTCGCCGACAGGCTGAGCGTGATCGTGTCCGGCTGCGCGACCGAGGGCGACGCCACCGGCGCAGGTTCGGGCGGGGTGGTCGCCGTCGACGCTGCCTTGCCGGCTGTCGAGCGATTCCACGCCACCAGCCCGATGGCCCCTCCGACAACCGCGAGGAGCAGCGCCCCGCGAATCAGCCACGTCGTCGATCCACTCCTCGCTCCGCTTTCTGAGCGTTCCCCAGCCCCCGTGCTCCTGTCTCGCGCCGCACCCGAGGGAGTCCGCCCCGACTTGCCCGACCTGCTGCCGCTGTGCGATCCCGACCGCGTCAGGTCGGTCCCCGAAAGCCTCGGGAGCTCCAGGATCGACACGTCCGCCTCTCCCGCGCTCGCCTCGATGCGCTTGAGCTGCTCCTGGGTTACCGAGCGGATCTTCTTGCGCTCGTCGGCGAAACGGAACGACACGTACTCGCTGATCGCCGTGGGAGTGACGTGGGCCCCCGTCGAAGCGAGGTACTTCTCCAGGTCGCGGCGGAACTCCGCCGCCGTCGCGTAGCGCTCTCCGCGATCGGCTGCGAGTGCGCGCGAGCAGATTCGCGCGAGCTCCGCGGGGACACTCGGCGCCGCCGACTCGATCGACGGTATGCTGCCCTGCATCAGCAGGCGGATGATTTCGAGATCGGCAAGCCCCTTCCACATTCGCCGCTGCGCGATGGCCTCCCACAGCATCACGCCGATCGCGAACACGTCCACGCGTCGATCCACTGGACCATCGTCGAACTGGTCCGGGCTCATGTAGGCGACCTTGCCCTTGAGCGCCCCCGAGGTCGTGTTGCTCTTCGAGCCCGTCGCCTTCGCGATGCCGAAGTCCAACAGCTTGGTCACGCCTTCGTAGGTGACGAAGACGTTGTGGGGCGATACGTCGCGGTGGACGATGTTCAGCGGGGTGCCGTCGTAGTCGCAGAGCTCGTGCGCATAGTGCAGGCCACCCAGTGCATCGCAGAGGATCTGCAAGTGGTGATCGAGCGGCAGCGGTGCACACCCCTCCGGCGCAGGCGTCAGAATCCGGCTCAACGCCTGCCCCTCGAGGTACTCCATCGCGAGGTAGTAGCGCCCCTCGAACTCCTCGAACTCGAGGCTCTGCACCACGTTCGGGTGGTTCAGCCGCGCCGCAAGCCTCGCCTCGTTCATGAACATCGACATCTCTTCGCCGTCGAAGCCGATGTCCGAATGCAGCAGCTTCACCACGAACAGCTTGGTGAACCCCGTCGCCCCCTGCATCACCGCCAGATACACCGTCGCCGCCCCACCCCGCCCGATCTCCGCGATCAGCTGGTACTTGCCGACATAGGATCGCTCGAGGGACTCGGTGGACATGGCATCCAGTCGCGACGTGCACAGTGCCGCAGGCTCCGCACGCCCGTGGAATCTCCCGGACGCTGCCTGCACTCGTTCAGAGCTATCATCGCCGCCGCGGCGTCGCAAGACAACGGCCCGCGCGAATCAGCGCACGCAACGCGACCTCGCAGCCTGTTCGCGTCCCTCTCCCCTGCGCGAGGCACGCGCAATCCGCACGACTCACTGCCTACATCGGCTGCATTCCCGCCGCTCCCGACGCCTGATAGTCCACCGCCGCCGACGACCCGTTCAACACCACCGCCCCCGCACCAAACATCAGCGCAACGAACGCCGCTGGCTTGAATCCCTCGTTCGGACCGTGCTTGTCCATCACGTACGTCACCCCTCCACCCAGCACCAACCCGATCGACGTCGTCGTCCCGCCTTTGCCCAAGACTGGCATCTGTGGAGCCAATCCCACATACGTCATGATCCCCGTCTTCGAATCCGTCAGGTTCTGGTACAGCGCCCCCAGGTGCACCGCCAACGGGAACGGCTGCTGACGTACGGGATTGTAGCTGTCAATCGCCAGCGCCAACCCGATCCCCGCAGGTACCCGCGGCTCCGCGATCGTCGTCTCCTTCCACGGCGACCGCGTCACCTGAAATGACGCGATCATCAGCGGCAGCGTCACATACGCCCGCAGACAGTTGCCCACCTGCTCGGTCGTCTCGAGCTGCCACCCGCCACACAGCGGCGCGGAAATGATCGTCGCCGCCGCGATCTCGCGACGATAGTCCTTCGCCTCCCCCTGGCGATCCCGCAACACGGGCCACACCCGCGCGGCGTCCGCCAGCAGCACCACCCGCCCCAGCGCCGACAACGGGTCGGAGCTCACGCGCAGCCTCCACCGCGATTCTGGCTCGAAGTCCTGCCGCAGCGGCGGAATCACGAACTCCGTCGAGCGATAGGTCACCACCCAGTCGTAGTCGATCGTCGCCGCGCTCGGCTTGTCCACCCGTTCGAGCTGCACGTGCAGCGCCAGCGGCGCCTGCAGCCTCCCCTTGCTCGGCGGCAGGAACCGGATGCGGCACGTCCCCATCTGCAACGGCCCCGGCGCAATCACAAACGTCTGATCCGCAAGGGGTTGCCCCGGCCGATGATCGACACGCTTCGGCGGCGTCGCCCCGGACTTCGGCTCCTTCGCCGCCTCCTTGCGCTTGCCCCGATCGTCGCTCACCCCGCACTCCACCCGCAAGTCGTCGCGCCCCAGATCGGGAAACAACAGCCGCGGCGACGTCGCGTCCGACCCGCCGTCGAGCGCCGGCACGCTCACCCGGTAGGTCACTGCGATCATCCCCGATCGATCCGGCGTCAGGTTGAACGCCGTCACACGCAGATACCCTCCGCGCGGGAATACCCTCAACACTCGACCGTCCGGAACCTGCGGGCAACTGTCCTCGAAGTTCTCTGCCACCGGCACCGAGAACGTCCGCTGGAACGGCTGCACCCGCGCCGTGCCGCAACTGTCCACGATGGCCAGGTACCGGAAGTCCGAGGCCTCCGCCTCCCGCGGCCACCGCATCGCCAGTGTCAGCGATCCCTGATCCGTCGGCTCCGCCATCGGCGCGGGCGTCCGCGACGACGCTGCCGACCCCTGCGCTGTCGCCGGCTTCGACGCTGGCGTCGCCGCCACTGCACCCGGGGGGGCGGGGCGGGGCACGATCGCAGGTGCGGGCGCCGACGATCCGATCGGTGCGCTCGCAGAAGGTGCCGGTGCTGCGCGCGTCGGCGCCGGCGACGACGTCACGGGACCGAAGACCGTCACTTTCGGCGTGCTGCGACCGATCAGGATCGGGTTGTACAGCAGCACACCGTCGCCGCCTTCTCCCCGCGTCCAGATCGGAATCGGCAACGGCGAGGTCGGCGACGACAACCCGATCGACAGCAGCATCGAGTCACCGATGCCCTTGTTGTCGGGCTCCGGAAGCTCGGCCTGGCAGGGCGATTCCCCGCTCGCCGGACGGCATCCCCACGAGCCGGGCGCGTCGCGCCGTGCCGCCTCGATCGGACTCGGATCGACGCCGTACACGTGCATGTGCACCTTGCGCGCGTCGGGGAAGATCTCGATCTCCGTAGTCACTTGCGCAGGGCGCGACACGCGGATGATGCGCTGGGCGCCGGGCAGGCCCATGGCGGGGCGCGACGAAGTGCGCACGGTCTGCGCCGGTGGCGGAGACGGCTCCTCCGAGCCATCGTCGTCGGCCGCCGGTGCGGCGTGCGCTGCGGGCTTCTTCGGCTGGGCCATCACCTGCCCTGCGGCGAGGCAGACTCCCACCACGAGCCACAGCCTCAGCACCCACGCGGCCCGACTCACTGCGCACCTCCGATCGGCTCCAGCTCGACGGGCACAACCTCGACCGCGGGCGAATCGCACGCCTTGTCGGGCCTGAACTGCGGACCCACGCGGATCCTCGCGCTCCCCAGCTCCGACGGCGTCACCTGCACCAGCGTCGGTGCGTTCAAGTCCGTGCTCAGGCTCGCGCTCGTCGCCCGGAACGCCACCGGCACTCCGATCGAATCGAGGTCCACATCGAGGCCGATGGGCTCGAGATACGCTGCTCCATAGGCGACCACCTGCCAGAGGTCCGCGGTCGTGTCCACCGGCGTGGTCTGCACGAGGCGCGAGATCTGGATCAGGCGCGGCTCCGGATCGACGACGAAGCCTCGCGAGGGGCCGCTGGTGACCTCGCCGGAAGCGGCGCTCACGCGGACCTCGCCCCCGACGTTGGAGAAGCAGATCCACGCAGGCTCCGACTCCCCTGCAGCGTCGAGCTGCACGACCCGGCGCGTGGCGCGGTCCGAACAGTCCGCAGACCCGGAGAACTCCCCCTCGGCCGAGCTCGACGACAGCACCACCGGCGCGTTGAGCAGCGAGCCCGGAAGCTCCGGCGGAGCCACGGCTCGCACGCGCAGCTTCGCGCTGCGATGCGTCTTGCCGTCCGCCGGCCAGCGCTCCGGCTCCTTGCCTGCCAGCGAACACAGATCGTCGAAGGGATACGCCGGACGCACGCGCGCTGCTTCGCTGCCATCGGTCCCCTCCGCGATCAGCTCGAAGTTGCTCGCGCCCTCCGGCAACCCCGGCGGCTTGATCGTCACCTCCAGCTTCGCCGTGGTGCTCGCCCAGAAGACCACGACCTCCGCCCCTCCGGACCATTCGGCATCCGAACGAACCTTGAAGTGCGCGTACCCGTCCCCGTTGCCCACGCACCGGAATGCCCCGTCGTGCGGGCTGCACGTGCCGTCGGTCTCCAGCAGCGACAGCGCAGGCGTCGGCACCACCCGCACGTTCACGAAGGCCCCGTGCTCGGGCTTCCCGCTGCGCGTCATCCGCAGTGTCACCCGCATCTCGTAGGGCTCCTGACGGGTCGTCAGGTAGGTCTCCGTGCGACGCGCGAACAGCGGCCCGTCCACGTCGCCGAACATCTCTACCGTGCCGTCTGCGTCCAGCGGGTGAATCCCCTCGTCGCACCCGCTTGCCCACGCGACCAGCACCCCCGTGAGCAACGCCCACACGAGCGGGCCGCGCACCTGACTCATTGCATGACCTCGGTGTACTCGTTACCCAGCGGATGACGGTGCCAGCAGTAGTCGTTGCGCGGGAACCCCGAGTCGTCCGTGTACGTGCACTGCCCGTACTCCCAGTCCGTGTGCCAGTACGATTGCCCGCTCTGCGCGTCCACCGACATCTCCTGCGCCTCCACCTCGTGGCCCGCGTCGGCCACCCCGTGCGCGCAACGCGTCCCCGCCGCCACGTGCTTCTCGAGCTCGGCCAGCGGGATCCGCGCGACACGCCCCCCAGGCAGCGGAATGACGAACCGGGGAGCGTCGTTCGGCTTGCTCATCTGTCGTGCACCTCCAGGAAAGCGGATCGTATCACGGTGCAACGCTCCGCACGCCGCCATTTCTTCCCATCACCCACGCCTCCAGCCTCGTCTTCCCCGTGACCGATCCCTCCTCCTTGGGAGCCCGCAGGTGATTGCGATAGATTCTCCGCCATGAGCCACCTCGCCGGCATCGTTCGCGCGGCCAGCGCGTCGTTCGAAGGACGACTCGGGTGGCGTCTCGCCTCCACCATGGGACTCGGCGCCCTCGCCGGCGCTTGCGCCAGCATCGTCCCCGCCCTCGTCGGCTTCGCCATCCACAGCGTCGTCCTCTCCCCCGCTGCCGCTCCCCCGCGCGGTCTGTCCGCCGCCCTGCAGACTCTCCTTCGCGGCGCACCTCCCTGGGCCGCCGTCGTCACCGCACTGCTCGGCTCCTCCCTCGCCATCGCCCTCACCGTCGCAGCGAGCGAGCGCTCCTCCCGCCTCGCCGGTGACGTCACCGCCGCCCTGCGTATCGCCATGCTGCGCCGCGCAGTGCACGCCTCACCCCGCGACCTCGATGCCGCAGCCGCTGCCCTCGGCGCAGTCCCTTCCGGTCCCCTCGCGCCAGGACGATCACCTCCTGCGGCGCGAGGAGCCGACGCCATCAAGCTCTCCATCTCTCGTGATTCCGCCCTCGTCTCCGAGTTCGTCGTCGCTGTTGTCGTGGGCTTCCCCCAGGCCGTCGTCGGCCTCGCCACCCTCGGCTTCGACATGATCGCCTCCGGTGCGTGGATCGCCCTCGCAGGCGGATTCGCCTTCTTTCTGCTCTCGCGGCTGTTTGCCGCGCGCGCCGCGGGGCGCGTGTCCCACGCCATGCGCGGCATGCAACAGACCGATACCGCAGTCTTCGGCGCACTGCAGGACTCCCTCGGAGCCATCGAGGATCTGCGCCTGCTCGGCGCCCGCGATCAGGCCGGCGCAGAGTTCGCTGCCAGAGCCCGCGACGCCGCCCACGCCAAGGCCCGCGTCGCACGCGCCGTCGCTGCCTCCGGCCAAATCAAGAGCTCCTTCTCTGCCCTGTCCCCCCTGCTCATCGTCGTCGTCCTGCTCCTCGCCGGCCAACCCATGCCCGCAGGCGACGTCGCCAAGCTCCTGCTGCTCGTGCCCCTGCTGCTCAATCGCCTCGAAGGCCTCGACGCCCTGCGAACCGGGCTCGCCGAACGCGACGCGCTGCTGCGCGCAACCCTCCACGTGCTCCAGCTCCCCGAATCCCCCGCCCGCCCCGCCGAGCCAGCATCCGTCGAGCCCTCCCGCGTGCGCGGAGCCGTTCGTTTCGATCGCATCACGTTCACCCCGCCCGGCTCAGCGAAGCGAATCCTCGACCAGCTCGACCTCGCGATCCCCGCCGGAGCCGTGGTCGGCATCTGCGGGGCGTCGGGCTGCGGAAAGTCCACCCTGCTCCGATTGCTCCTGCGCCTCGACGATCCCGACGACGGCTCGGTGTCGATCGACGGCACCGACGTGCGCGCCATCGACCCCGACCTGCTCCCTCGCATCTTCGGCGTGCTTGGGCAGTCGTCACGCCTCTTCGAACGCAGCATCGCGTGGAATCTCTCCCTGGGGCTCGCGACGAATCCGTCGCCCGAGGCCCTATCCCGGGCTCTGCGGCGCGTGCGACTCGACGACCTCGCCGCTCCGGCCGCGCCTGGCCGATCGGTCGATACCGTGTTCCGCTCCCAGCCTCCCAACCTGTCCGGGGGAGAGCAGCGCAGGTTGTTGATGGCCCGCATGCTGGCGCGCGAGTCCCGGGTGTTGCTGCTCGACGAGCCGGAATCCGGGCTCCCTTCCGCGACTGCCGAGGAGTTGCTGCGCGAGGTCGCCACGGTCGCCGAGGGTCGAACCTGCCTCGTCGTCACCCACGCACCCCACGTCCTCGATTCCCTCTTCAACGTCGTCATGGACGGCGGCAAGGTGGTGGGGCAGGGGACACACGCGCAGCTCGCATCGGACTGCGAGCCCTATCGCGTGCTCCTCGCAGATGCCCTCAAGAAGCGAGAACCGGCCGGTACCTGAGGCCGTGGCCCGCGAGGGTGAAGGGAAGCTGAAGGGGATCATCCACCGTTGCCCCAGGTGCCAAACCTGGCGGCCGCCACTCTGGACTGGCGGTCCGCCACTCTCTCGAAACGAAGCCAATTCGTCGTCCGATTCGCTTCGACTACGACGCCCCGAGCCGTGATCGGGGTGGCGGCCGCCACTTGGAACGCACGCCAACTGCGCGGAATTGCGTAGCCGCGATGGTGGCATCTCATGTGCACAATCATCGCGAGCGCGCCGGCGGTCGGCCGCGTTGGACGATCGCGAGGCTGCGCTCTATTCTCGCGGTATGGCCGCAGACAAGGACGACAGTGCGATGAGCCAACCCTGGCCCTGCTACCCGG
>CAYMUE010000132.1:0-18107 GCA_964393505.1 uncultured Polyangiaceae bacterium | reverse complement strand
GTGGTGGTGGACGGGATCGACGCGGGCAAGAGCTTCGCGGTGGATGGGACGCAGCCGCGCGTGCTGATCGGCACCAGTCCCGCCTGCGCGATCCGGTTGACCGATCCGGCCGTGTCGAGGCGTCACGCCGCGGTCGATGTCCAGGGTCCGCGGCTGCGCGTGACCGATGTCGGCTCGAGCAATGGGACGCGCGTGGGCAGCGTCCGAGTGGTCGACGCGTTCGCCGAAGTGGGCGAATCGATCCGGGTGGGGTTCACCACGCTGCGCGTTGTGGCGCGCGACGATGCGTCGAATCCGGTCCTGTCTTCGCGCAGCAGCTTCGGCTCGGTGGTGGGTGGCAGCATCGCGATGCGCAGGCTGTATCCGCTCTGCGAGCGGCTGGCGGCGTCGGATGTGTCCGTGATCATCGAGGGGGAGACGGGCACGGGCAAGGAGGTCCTGGCGGAATCGATTCACCAGCAAGGGGTGCGGGCCGCGGGGCCATTCGTGGTGTTCGACTGCACGGCGGTCCCTCCGAACCTGATCGAGTCGGCACTGTTCGGCCACGAGAAGGGCTCGTTCACGGGCGCGGTGGCGAGCCGAGCGGGGGTGTTCGAGCAGGCCCATCGCGGCACGCTGCTGATCGACGAGATCGGCGAGCTCGACGTCAACCTTCAGCCGAAGCTGCTGCGTGCGATCCAGCGCATGGAGGTGCAGCGCGTCGGGGGGCATCATCCGATCAAGGTGGATGTCCGGGTGATTGCCGCGACGCGGCGGGATCTGGATCGCGAGGTCCAGTCGGGCAGGTTCCGCGACGATCTGTTCTTCCGGCTCAACGTCGCGCGCATCGAGCTGCCGCCGCTGCGACGTCGAACCGGCGACGTGGAGCTGCTCGCGCGGCACTTCTGCTCGTTGTTGGGGACTCCGGAGGATGCTCTCCCGCCTCGGCTGATGCGGGCCTTCTGCGACTACGACTGGCCGGGCAACGTCCGGGAGCTGCACAACGCGGTTTCGCGGCACCTGGCGCTGGGAGAGCTCGCGGGGTTCGGCTCCGGCGCCCTCGCTCGGCCGGCTCCGCAACCGCCGCAGGACGACGGCCTCCCCGCCGCGAGTGACTTCCTCGACGACGTCGTCGCGATGCGTCTGCCGCTGCAGTACGCGAGGCAGCAGGTGGTCGAGGAGTTCGAGCGGCGCTACGTGGACGACGCGATCCAGCGCCATGGGGGCTCGACGTCGGAGGCGGCCACGGAGGCGGGCGTGGCGAAGCGGTACTTCCGCCTCCTGCGAGCGCGCTACAACAAGTGATCGCGCATCACCGCCAGCCCCCAAGGTCCGGCACTTCGGCTATGCTCCGCGCCCCATGCGGTTGTGCGCCGTGCCCCGTCTCGCCCTGTTGCTCTCCATGATCTGCACCGCGTCCTGCGGCGGAAGCGATTCCTCCGAAGACCCTACCACGGGGGCCGGAGGTCAGACCCAGCAGGACGCCGCTGCGCAGGGCGGCGCTGCAGGGTACGCGGGAGCGGGTGGAGAGTCGGGCGCGGGCGGCAGCGGAGGCAAGTCCACTGGCGGCTCCGCGGGGGTTGGGGGCGCGCTTGACGCCGGGATCGACGCGGCTGCCGACGTCGAGGCGGAGGGGGGAAGCGACGCTGCGGACGACGCCGACGACGCCTCCGATGCTCCGCAATCCGACGCATTGGCCGATGCGACGTCGGAGGGGGAAGGCGGGGGGGCGGCGTGTTCCGGAGCGTGTGCCGCTCACGTGTTCGACGCGTGCACGTGCGGGGCCGCGGACCCGTGTGGCTGGGCCGGCAACGGGACGTGCGACAAGGGGTGTCACGATGGCGGGTTTGCGCTCGAGGACGAGGCGGATTGCGATCGCGATCAGGATGGGATGTGGGACTACGTGGAGCTAGAGCTCGCGCGGGCCTTCACGCCGAGCCTGATCCTGTCGGCCGACGAGTACTACGCCGACCGGGTCACGTTCTGGGCCGCGGAGCCTTCGCAGGGCAACACCTATGTGTCGGTTTTCTATGCGCTGGGGTATCTGCAGGACGGGGGGGATCCGGAGACCGGGCTGACCGCTCACCTTGGGGACAGCGAGTTCGTGGTGGTGGACGCGACGACGGACGACGGGGTGACGTGGGCGCCGTTGCGCGTGTTCATGTCGGCCCACTACAAGGCTTTGTCGGACGGCTCGGGGTGGTACGACGCGGCGGATGTGGACTTCGACACGAGCGACGGGCTGGCGCACCCGTTCACGTGGGTGGCGATCTGGAAGCACGCGAACTACCCGACCATCCAGGCCTGCGACAAGGGCGCGTTCTTCACGGACAAGTGCGACAACGGCAAGATCGAGCGCGCCGAGGTGCGCGAGGACGCAAATCTGGGGGGCGCTGCACACCCGCTGATCGACGAGGTGCTGAGCCAGCAGAGCGGCACGTCATACTTCGAGTACTACTGGACCGACGTGCCCTTCTGCGGGTGGAAGGTCGCCTCCAAGCTCGCCGCCGATCGGGGAGGCTGCGTGCCCAAGGCCAACTCCTACCGGCGCCAGCTCGCGGACTGGCTCGGCGGATCGCTGTAGGGAGCGGCATGCGGATCGTCGCCGACCTGCACATCCACTCCCGCTTCTCGCGCGCCACGAGTCGGGACCTCGACTTCCCTGCCCTGCACCGCTCCGCCCTCGAGAAGGGCATCCAGCTCCTCGGAACTGGCGACTTCACTAACCCGGGATGGATGCGCGAGATCGAGGAGCAGCTCGTGCCTGCCGAAGAAGGGCTCTTCCGGCTGCGCGACGAGCTGGCACGCAAGGCCGAGGAAGGTTTGCCCGCAGTCTGCAGAGCGGGACCGGTACGCTTCGTCCTCCAGGTCGAGGTCAGCAACATCTACAAGCGCGACGGCAGGGTCCGCAAGAACCACAACCTGATCTTCGTGCCGGGGCTCGAGGCTGCCAGAAGACTGATCGAGAAGCTGTCTGCGATCGGCAATCTCACCTCGGACGGTCGTCCGATTCTGGGTCTCGACGCCCGCCATCTTCTGGAGATCACGCTCGAGACCGACCCCGCGTCGTTCCTGGTCCCCGCGCACATCTGGACCCCCTGGTTCTCGATGCTCGGGTCGATGTCGGGATTCGACTCCCTGGAGGCGTGCTTCGGCGATCTCGCCAAGGAGGTGTTCGCCGCGGAGACCGGGTTGTCGTCGGATCCTCCGATGAACTGGCGCGTGGGCTTCCTCGATCGGATCTCGCTCATCTCGAGCTCCGACGCCCACTCCCCCTCCAAGCTCGGACGGGAAGCCACGATGTTCGACGTGGACCCGTCGTTCGCTTCGATACGGCGGGCGCTGCGCGATGGAGAGGGGTTGCTGGGGACGATCGAGTTCTTTCCGGAGGAGGGGAAGTACCACCTCGACGGCCACCGCAAGTGCGGCGTGCGTCTCGATCCGCAGCAGACGCGCGAGGTGCAAGGGCGGTGTCCGGTGTGCGGGGGCAAGCTCACGGTGGGGGTGATGAGCCGCGTGATGGACCTGACCGATCGCCCCGAAGGGGCGCGCGCATCGGCTGCCAGGCCCTTCGTCTCGCTCGTGTCGCTCGCCGAGACCGTGGGGGAGGCGCTCGGGTGCGGGGCCGAGAGCAAGCGCGCCCGCGGCGTGGTCGATGCGCTGGTGGCGAGCCTCGGTCCGGAGCTCACGGTGCTTCGCGAGGCGCCGCTCGAGGACATCGCGACGGCGGCGGGGGCCGTGGTGTCGGAGGCGGTGCGCCGAGTGCGCGCCGGGCAGCTCACGGTTCACGGGGGCTACGACGGCGAGTTCGGCACGGTGTGCATCTTCGGGGCCGAGGAGCGCGACGCGCTCGCGGGGCAGGAGCGCCTGATCGCGCCGACGCCGGTGAAGCGGACGCGTGCCCGGGCGAAGTACGCGGCTCACGATCCGCACCAGGCCGCGCCCGATCCGCCGTCCGTGCAGGAGTCGCGGCTATTGCTTCGTCCCACGAACGATCCTCTCGTTGGGCTCGATCCGCACCAGCTCGAGGCCGCGACCTGCGCCTCGAGCCCGCTGCTCGTGGTAGCCGGCCCTGGCACGGGCAAGACCCGCACGCTGGTGGCGCGCATCGCCTGGCAGATCCTCGAGAGGGGCGTGCGCCCGGAGCGGGTCCTCGCGCTTTCGTTCACGCGTCAGGCGGCCGAGGAGCTGCGCGCTCGTCTGATCGACGCCCTCCCGGCGCACGGCGCGCGGGTGGTGGTGAGCACGTTCCACGGCTTCGGGCTGCGTCTGCTTCGGGAATCGAGGGGGGACGCTCCCGCGATCTGCGACGAGGAGGCCCGGCTCTCGGCGGCGCTCGAGGCGCTCGGTCCCGAAGGCTCGAAGCGGGACGCGGAGCGTCTGGTGGATCGGATCAGCCGTGCGAAGCAGCGCACCGACACGGCCGGGGCCGTGGCGCGAGATGAGGGGCTCGGCGCCCCGTGGGATCGATACCACCGCATCCTGGCCGCAAGGGGCATGGTGGACGTCGATGATCTGGTGCTGCGCGCGTGGGAACTGCTCGGCTCGGATCCGGGGCTGGCGGGATCGGTGGCGGAGCGATTCGACTCGGTGAACGTGGACGAGTACCAGGACGTCAACGACGTGCAGGCGGAGCTTGTGGGGCTGTGGAGTCCTGGGGGGAAGACGCTCTGCGCGATTGGCGATCCGGACCAGGCGATCTACGGATTCCGCGGTGCGCGGCCCGGGCACTTCCTGCGGTTCCGTGAAGCGTTCGAGGGGGCGCGGGTCGTGCAGCTCGAGCGCAGCTACCGGCTCACAACCCAAGTGATCGGGACGGCGCGGTCGGTGCTGGGAGGCGAGGCGCAGGGCGGGGAGCTGACGGCGTGGCGGGACGGTCCGAAGGTGGAGCTGGTGGGGTGCGGGTCGGCTCGTTCGGAAGCCGAACAAATCCTCGTACGCCTCGAGCGCATCCTGGGCGGGACGAGCCTGTTCGCGGTGGACTCGGGGAGGGGAGCGGAGGCGGAGCACGCTGGCGTGGGCTTCGGCGACATCGCAGTGCTGGTGCGCACTCGCGCGCAGCGCGGCGAGATCCTGGAAGCGCTCGGCCGCAGCGGAGTACCGTGTTGTCAGGTGGGGGAGGACGAGCCGCACGATCCGCGATCGCAGAAGGTCGCGGTGATGACGATGCACGCGGCCAAGGGGCGGGAGTTCGCGGTGGTGTTCGTGGCGGGTGCGGAGCAGGGGCTGATGCCGTTGCGCATCGAGGGGTTCGAGACCGACGACGCCGAGGAGCGCAGGCTTCTGTACGTCGCGCTCACGAGGGCGAAGCTGCTCGCGGTCGTGACCTGGTGCCGTCGTCGCGTGCTGTTCGGACGTGCGCTCGAGGGCGAGGTGACGCCGTTCCTCCGGGCGTGTCCGCGCGCCATGGTCGATCGCTCGGAGGTGCGGGTGCCGCGCCGGGGCCGGCAGTTGAGCCTGTTCTGACGGGCGCACGTCGGGCGCGTCGTTGCGCACGCGCGCCTCCCAGTGCTATGGCCCAGTCACCTGGAGGTTCGGCACATGAGTCGTCGTCTTGTCGTATGCATCGCTGCCGTTGGCCTTCTGTCCTCCTGCGCCCCGGAGCTCGTGCGCCCCAGGCCGTCGGGAGAGCGCTTCGAGGATCGCCCCGGACGCGCTCTGATTGTGGGTCAGTTCCGCGTCGTGACCCAAGGGGTTGCGGACTCGGAGGTGGGGCTCACGCCGCACGTGATGCGGGTGGGCAAGAACGACCAGGCGTTCCGGGAGATGATCACGGACGGCGGCAGGACGTTCGCGCTGTGGGTGAGTCCCGGGGTGTTCTGCTTCGGGCAGCCGACGACGGGAACGCCTGCGAAGGTGCTGGGGGACAAGCCGGTGTGCGCTGAGATCCCGGAGGCGGGGAAGGGATACTACCTGGGCAACGTGACCTGGACCGTGAAGAACGGCGCCGGTGGCGTGATCGCGGAAGCGCTGGTGGCCGACAAGCGCGAGGAGGTGACGTCGTCGACGCTGCTGGTCGGGATCGGCTTCGAGACGGCGCTGGCGAGCCAGGAAGTGAAGCCGGAAGCGGCGGCGAAGTACAAGGCGAAGTGAGGCGCGAGGGACGTATGGTTGACGAGGATCGAGACGACGCGGCGCAGTGGGACGCGGTGGAAGAGGCGACAGAGCTGATGCTCGAAGGTTCGTATCACGAAGCGTTGCTGAAGCTGCGCGACGTGATCCGCACCGATGCGTCGAACCCGTATGCGTATCACTACACGGGTGTGGCGCTGTTCGAGCTGGGGCAGTTCGAAGCCGCAGCGGCCGCGTATCGGGCGGCGGTGAAGCTGGCCCCCCGCTACACCGGTGCGCGAGTCGGGCTGTCGCACGCGCTGCGGATCCTCGAGGAGACCCGCGCGGCGATCGCGGAGGCGCGCAAGGCCCTCGAGATCATGCCGGGCGACGGCGACGCGCTGTACGCGTTGGGGCTGGCGCAAGCTGCCGCGGGCGACAAGCGAGGGGCCATCCGATCCATCGAGGCGTTCCTCGACAGCCGTCCGGAGTTCGAGGCCGCCCAGGAGGCGCGAGCGATGCTCGAGAAACTGCGGGCCGGCGAGCCGATCGACGACGGCTTCGACGGCGACGGCGACGACGACGACGACGCCAGCTGAAGGCGCTGCGGCGAGGTGGGGAGAGCGTGATGGGCAAGGGGCAGTCGTCGGGGGCGGTGACGGTCCCCGAAGCGGATCTGGAGCTGCTGCGACGTGCGCGCGAGCTCGCGCTCCGCGCGCCGGCTCCCGCCCGGGTTGGAGCGATCGCGTGCGGCACCGCGGGCTGGACGGACCCCACGCTCCTTCGCTGCGGAACGTTCTACCCGGCGGCGGCCAGGACTCCTGCGGAGCGGTTGGCCCACTACGCGAGCCAGTTCCCGATGGTCGAGGTGGACGCGACCTTCTATGCGATCCCATCGCCGGTAGTGTCGGCGCAGTGGCTCGAGCGAAGCCCGCAGCCGTTCGTCTTCGACATCAAGGCGCATCCGGTGTTCACAGGGCATCCGATCGATCGCAACAGGCTGCCGTCGGAGCTCGCGAGAGCGTTGAAGAACGTGGCGCCGGACCGGACGCGGCTGTATCCGAAGGACCTGCCGGGGGAGATACGCTTGGAGCTCGAGGGGGCGTTCGCGCGGTTCCTCGAGCCTCTGCGTGCGGCCGGCAGGCTGGGGTGCGTTATGGTGCAGCTGCCGCCGTGGACGACGGCGACGCGCGGGGCGGTGCGTGAGCTCGAGTCTCTCGGAGGCGTTCTCCCGGGTGTGCGGATTGCGGTGGAGTTCAGGCATCCTTCGTGGCTCGAGGAGGGGCGTCGCGATCGCGTGTTCGACATGCTGCGCGCGAACGGGCTGGCGTATGTGATCGTGGACGAGCCCGACGTGCAAGGAGGCGGCGTACCGCCTGTAATGGCGGCGACGCGGGAGGATCTGGGGGTCGTGCGGTTCCACGGTCACAACGTGGCGGGATGGCACCGCGGAGCGAGCGTGCTGGAGCGGTTCAACTACCTGTACGCGCCGGAGCAGCTCGGCGCGTGGGTGAAACCGATGCGGCGTCTTTCGACCGAAGTGCGGGAGGTGCATGCGGTCTTCAACAACTGCGTGCGCGACTATGCGGTGCTAGGGGCGCGGGATCTGGCTGCGCTGCTGCTGGCGGAGCCTGCGGCGAACGACGAGGTCGCGCCTGCGCCCGAGCCGTGCTAGCTCGTCGTCACTGTGCCCATTCGCTCTGGTCTCCGTTTGCTCTGCCTGCTCCCTCTCGCGTGCGCCGGCCTTCTGACCGCGCGCGAGGCCCGTGCCGACGTCGCGTCGTGGTTGTTCCTCGGCGGCGGCGCGAGCGCGATGTCGGAGAGCGGAAAGTCCTACGCGCTGCGCCCCAACATGCAGATCGATCTCGGGATGGGATCGTCGATGGCGCAACCGCTGGTGGTCGGCGGGCTGGTGCGCGCCACACCGTACTTCGGCCAGGGCGTGGATCTGGGGTTGGCGCTGCGTCTTGCCACGCAGGGGTTCGCGTTGGGCAAGTGGGGCGTTGCACTCGACGCGGGCGGGTATCAGCGCTGGTGGGGGATGGGCTCGACGGGGGGGATCGCGTCGGTGCAGCTCGGTGCGCCCTATGGGGTCACGCTGTCGCTGAACGCGACCTTCGGGAGCGACGATCACCGCGTTTTCGGAGCGGTGATCGGGGTGGATCTTCTGCGGCTGACCGTGAACCGGCTCGGGGGCGAGTCGTGGTGGTACAACCCGCGGCCCGCGTGGCGTCCGGGGACGTGACGACGGGGCAGCCATGATCGGAGTGTACGACTCGGGGTTTGGCGGGCTCACGGTGCTCAAGGCGCTGCGCACGGCGCTGCCCCGGCACGACTTCGTGTTCCTCGGCGACTCCGGGAGAGCCCCCTACGGCGGCCGCGACGTCGACACGGTCCTCGACTTCGCGGAGCAGTGCGTCGAGCGGCTGTTCGAGGAAGGCTGTCGTCTGATCGTGGTCGCATGCCACACGGTCTCGTGCGTGGCGCTGCGGCACCTGCAGCGCCGGTATTGCCCGGATCCTTGCGGTCCGAGGCGCATCCTCGGCGTCACCATCCCCGCGGCAGAAGCCGCCGTCGCGCTCAGCGCCGGCCACATCGGGGTCATCGGCACAACGCGCACGATCGCGTCGGGGACGTTCGCGATGGAGGTGGCGAAGCTGGGGCCGCACCGGGTCACGGCGCTGGCCGCGCCGCTGCTGGCGCCGATCGTGGAGGAGGGGTGGGACGAGACCGAGATCGCGAAGCTCGCGGTGGCCCGCTACGTAGCGGGGTTCGGGGACATCGACACGCTCGTGCTCTCGTGCACGCACTACCCGTTGCTGCTCGCCGCCTTCGAGGCCGCGGTGCGTCCCGGCGTGCGCGTGCTCGATCCGAGCCCCGCCATCGCCCAGAGCCTGCTCGCGTGGCTGCAGCGCCACCCCGGCTACACCGATAAAGGGACCGGCGCCGTTCGCACGATGTGCACGGGCGATCCCGAGTCGTTCCGTCGCAACGGCGAGCGGTTCCTGGGAAGCCCGCTGCCCCCCGCTCAGCATGTCGAGGAGGAGCGGGGACGGCTGGCCCACCGCGACAGCGTGCGCGTGCGCGTGGGTCAGATCGTGAGATGAGCGGGGGCGCTACTTGACGGTCTGTCGGCAGCAGCCGCTGATGCAGTAGTAGCCGGGCTGGCAGGCGGGCTGCATGGGCAGGCCGCACGGCTGCACGCCCTCTGCGCACTGGGCCGTCGTCCCGCCATCGGGCGTCGCGCTCCCATCGGGCAGAGTGCTGCCGTCGGGGAGGGTCCCACCATCGTCACCCGGTCCGCCGTCGGGCGGGAAGCACTCGGGAGGCAGGGTGTCCTTGCCGATGCACAGCTCGCACGGGGCGCAGTCGTTGAGGCAGTTGCCGACCGGCGTGCAGGGCGGACACTTGACCGGATCGAGCAGGTCGTCGAACGTGCAGGTGCTCACGTTGTCGTCATCCATCGCGCCGATCCACACGTAGCCGATGCCGCCGTCGGGGCCCTTGTCCTTGAGCTGGGGGAAAGTGCAGCAGCCGAAGCAGTCGCAGCCGTTGGGCGTGTAGGGAATGCAGAAGTCGGCACACTGCTGCACCTGGGTTTCCGGGCAGTCCTTGCCACCGACCATGGACGGGACGTACGTCCCGCACTGGGGACTCTTCTCGGGCACGAGCGGATCGCAACGGTGGTCCCACATGCACATGTCGTTGCCTGGACCGTTGCCGTAGTCGAAGTAGCAGTCCACGCCGCACGAGGTGCCGGTGGTTCCGCCGACGTCGCTGTCGAGGCCGGGACCTTCGGTGTTGTCGCACGGGCCCAGGCACTCGCGGTCGGTCCAGTCCACCTTGCCGTCGTTGTCGTTGTCGAGGCAGTCGCCGCACTGCAGGAGCTTGCCCGCGCACGTGGTCGGGTAGCACACGAACTGGTTCCCGGCGTCGTCGGTGATGATCACGCCGCCGTCCTCGACGACGACCACGCCGCCGTCACCGGGCTGCCAGCCGGAATCCCCTGCGGTGCCTGCCGCACCGGCGCCGCCATCGACGACCGTGCCGGCGGTGCCGGCGGTGCCTGCGGTGCCGCTCGTACCTCCGCTTCCGCCGCCCGGTTGCTCGCCGGGGCTCTCGTCGTCGGAGCCGCAAGAGATGGCAACGGTGCCCGTGAGCAGGAGCGTTCCCACCACGGACACGACCCGGAACGTGCGTCGCAAGCTGGTCATGGATCAAGTATCCGAGGCGCCGGAGGAAGCGTCAACAGCAGCAGAGCCCCACTTCGCGTGGTGAGTGCGCGGCGCACCGGTGGTCTCGCGAGCGACCAGAGCGGACGCGTGGGGATCCGTGCCGCACTGGGCATGCTGGTAAGTCCGTACACCACGAGCATTGCCCCGAGCCGCTCCGGATCGCATCGGCGCCTGCCTGGACGGCGGGGAGGGGAGCTTCGAGAATGTTCGTGACACGAACAATCTGCGCGGGCGTGGCGCTCGAAGGCATGGGGGTGGGAACGATGTCCACGGCCCGTGTGATCGCGCAGGAAACCGTCTCACGAGTGCGGAGGACCTCGTCGGCGCCCGCTTCGCGTGGCCCGTGAAGCGCGGAGGATCGGCGTCGCTGCGAGCTCCGAGCGAACGTCGAGTTGGCCGCGCGGACCCCTCGGTGTACCATCCGCACCGTCCCTCTCCCTACTCGAGGACCTCGTGTGGCGAATTCTCTGGCGTGATCATGACCTCGTCATCGACGAGACCCCGGTGACGGTTGGCCGCTCTGCGTCGTGTCGGATCGTGCTCGACGACACCGAGGTGTCGCGTGTGCACGCCAGGTTCGTGGTGGAGGACGGCGAGCTGGTGGTGGAAGACGCGCAGAGCACCAACGGGGTGTTCGTCAACGATCAGCGGATTCGGGGGCGAAAGAAGCTCGAGAACGGGGACCGCGTGGTGATCGGGGCGGAGGAGATGGTGGCGACGAGCGCGCCGCGGACGCACGAGGCGGCGCAACGCGCGCCGGTGCGCAGACCCACGCCCCCTCCGATCGGCGCGATGGCAATGCCGACCGCGCAGCCGCCTGCCCCGAAGCCGGAGATGGCGCCGACCGAGAAGCTCGACGCGCTGCAGTCGTTGGGGAGGCTGGCGGACCGCATGCTTGCGGCGGGGCGGGCGGACGCTGCGGAGCGCGTGCTGCAGCAGCACCTGCACAACGTGCTGGCGGCCGTACAGAAGGGGGAGCACGTTGGGGAAGACGTGCTGCAGACCGCGACGCACCACGCGTTGCGCCTCGCGGACGCGAAGCACGACGGTGTCTGGGCCGGCTTCGTGCTCGAGCTTCACATCGCGCTCAAACGTCCGGTGGGCCAGCAGGTGGCCAAGGCCCTGGCGTCGCTCATCCGCGATGGAGCGGGCGCTCCGCGCGAAGTCCTCGATCGGTACACGAAGATCCTGCGCACCGGGGTCAACCAGATGCGCTTCGGGGCGCGTCCCGACGAGGGGCCTCCGACGATGCCGCCGGGGCGGTCGGACGGCGAGCCCGACGGGCGTTGAGGCGGTCAGACGACCACGGGCGTGGCCGTTCCGGTCGCGAACGATGCGAACTGCGGCCGCGCGATCGCGACCCAGTCGTGGAAGCTCATGCGGATCACCTCGTGGTGGTTGCCTGCGTTGAACACGATGTCCGAGCTGCCGGCCATGCTCGTGTCGCACAGCAGCCGCAGACCGTACATCGACCCGAAGGGCGGCATCGCCCCGGGCTCGCAATCGTCGAACATCCTCCTGCACTCGTCCTCCGTCGCCAACCGCACGTCGTCGTACTCGAGCACCCGTGACAGCCACGCGAACTCGATGTGGTGCGTCGCCGGAAGCACCGCGATCGCCGCGTTCGGACCTGCGCGCACCAACACGGTCTTCGCGAACGAGCGTCCCCGGACATGCGCGTGCTGCGCGATCTCCGGGGCGGTATAGGCGGGCGAGTGCACGGTCACGACGTACTTCGCGTGGTGCTGGTCCAGCAGCTCGCGCAGTCTCTTGGACGCCATGGTATCCCCCTTCGTAGTGCGGATTTGGAGCACGCGAGGCCGCGGACAAGGGCTGTCGCGGGCGGTCGGCGCGCCCTCGGTTCGCTTCGATTCGCTCTGCGGAGCGCCCGATACGGTCGCCAGAAACTTGGCCATCCCCTGCCATGTCGGCAGCTTCGACCCATGGACCAGGACTCCGAACCCTGTGCCGTGTGCGGAAGCCAGGACCGCACCCGCTCGATCGCCGTCGAGTCGCGCGAGATCCGGCTCTGTCGCGCTCACGCGGCGATCGTCGCCAACAATAAGCCGCGCACCTTCGAGGCCCTGCGCGACCTGTTCCGGCCACGGTGCGGCATCACCACCCTGGCGGACCGCCGATCCCCAGTATCACGGCGTGATCCGCTGCTGCAGGATCGTCGGTTCTTCCCTCGCCCCGAGGGGCGACGCTTCAACGCGGGCAGGAGGATCACCGATCCTTCCGAATAGGACATGACCACTCGCACCCGCAACGCGATCGCCCTGCTCGCCTGCGCCGCGTTGCTCTGCGCCGCCCTCGCCGCGGCCATTCGCTCGGCTCCTCCGCCTGCCGACGTGCGCTCACCCCTGCAAGCGGTCCCTGCGCAGGCCGCGTTCGTGCTCACCCTCGAGCTCGACAACCTTCGCGCCTCCCCCTTCTCCAAGGTCATCGACAACCCCGCCGTCGGCCCCGTCGAGCTGTCCGGAGACTGCAGCCGGCGCGCCCTCCAGTCCGTGCGGCGCATCGCGCTCTGGGTCCCCGACGACGCGACTACCGACTTCGGCGTCGTCGCCGTCGGGTCTGTCGAGGCCTCCCGATGGATCGCCTGCTCGCACGAGACGATCGCCTCACGCGGCGGTGTGGTCGCCACGAGCCCGGCCGACGGCTTCACGCTGGTGAGCGATGCGTCGCAAGGGCGCGAAGGGCCGATGGTGGCGGTCCGCGAAGGGGGCCCTGTACTGATCGGACGCGCGGCGCTGGTCCACCGGATGATCGCAGCCGTCGGTGGGCGAATGCAGTCGGCAGCCACGGAGGGCGATCACCCGAGGATGCGCGAGGCGCTGGGAGCGCCGCGGGACGCGACGGCGACGCTGCTGGTGCGGCCTGGAGTGCGGGAGCGGATGCGCACGATCGCGGGAGGTGATGTCCCGATCGCGCGGGTCACGGCGGTGGCTGCGGGGCTGTCGGCAGCGCCGGAGGCGGGGCTTCGCGCGGTGGTCTGGTGCGAAGGGGCGGAGGTGTGTTCGGCGCTGGCCGCAGTGGCAGCGGAGCGGCGGGACGAGCTGCGGGGCTCGATGGCGTTGAGAGTCGCCGGGCTCGGCTCGATGCTGGACGGCGCGCGCGTCGGCACGCAGGGCAACACGATGCTCATCGATACGGCTGCGTCCTCGACACAGATCGTCGAGGTGCTGCTGCGGCTGTCGGGATGGGGCGAGACACCGTCCGGCGGGGACGAGCCGCTGCCGCGTCAGGTTCCGCGGTTTGTGCTGCCGAGGCCCGATGAGGTGCTTCGCGCGAACGGTGGCGACGGAGGGACGCCGTGAGCGGAGAAGGCGACGCTGTGGCGTGTGCTCGCGACGTCGTACGGCGAGCGATACACTCCACCAACTCCGGGCCCGGAACCGTCGGGTGTGCGCTCGCATCGATTCAGTGGAAGGGAGCTTGAAAGCATGTGCGGAATCGTTGGCTACGTCGGACCCAAGGCCTGCGCACCGATCCTGCTCGAGGGGCTGAAGAAGCTTGAGTACCGGGGCTACGACTCGGCGGGGCTCGCGCTGCACGACGGGCACCGCATCGACGTGGTGCGAACGGTTGGCAAGCTGGGGAACCTGGCGGAAGCGATCGCGAAGCGGCCGATGCCTGGGGCGACGGGGATCGGGCACACGCGTTGGGCGACGCACGGCAGGCCGAACGAGGTGAATGCGCACCCACACGTGGCGGGGGGTGTCGCGGTGGTGCACAACGGGATCATCGAGAACCACCTGGCGTTGCGCAGGGAGCTGGAGGCGCAGGGGGTTCGGTTCCTGTCGGACACGGACACGGAGATCGTGGCGCACCTGATCGCTCGGGATCAGCGCGCATCGGGCTCGAGCCTTTTCGACGCAGTGCGAGCGGCGCTTCGTCTGGTGCAGGGGGCGTACGCGATTGCGGTGCTCGGCGAGAGCAGTCCCGACGCGATCGTGGTGGCACGCAACGCCTCTCCGTTGGTGATCGGTCTGGGCCAGGGGGAGATGCTGTGCGGGAGCGACATCCCGGCGCTTCTGGCGCACACGCGGGAGATGCTGTTCCTGGAGGACGGGGAGCTGGCGGAGCTGCGTGCGGATCGGGTTCGGGTGGAGACGCTGGACGGCAAGGCGGTGGATCGGGCGCCGAAGCGGATCGACTGGAGCCCGGTGATGGCGGAGCGCGGAGGCTTCAAGCACTTCATGCTCAAGGAGATCCACGAGCAGCCGCGGGCGGTGGAGGACACGCTGCGAGGGCGCGTGGATCTGGCGGCCGCGGACATCCACGCCTCCGAGATCGGGCTGGCTGCGCAGTTCGCCAAGGACACGACCCGCGTGTACCTGGTGGCTTGCGGAACGAGCCACCACGCCACCATCGCCGGCCGCTACTGGATCGAGCAGCTCGCTCGCATCCCTGCCGTCGTGGAGCTCGCCAGCGAGGTTCGCTATCGCGATCCCGTCTTCTCCCCCACGGATCTGGTCGTTGCGGTCTCCCAGTCCGGCGAGACTGCCGACACGCTGGCCGCTGTGCGCGCGGCAAAGGCGCAGGGCGCCAAGGTGCTCGCGATCGCCAACGTGCTCGACAGCGCGATCCCGCGAGCGGCCGACGCTGCGCTGTACACCCATGCCGGCCCCGAGATCGGCGTGGCCTCCACCAAGTGCTTCACCACGCAGCTCGCCGCGCTGCTGATGCTGGCGGTGTATCTGGGACGTCGGAGAGAGACGCTCGGAGAGAAGCGGGCGCGCGATGTGCTGCAGGCGCTGGTCGAGGCGCCCAACCAGATGCGCCGGGTGCTGGCACAGGCGCCCTATCTGCTCGGGATCGCCAAGCACTTCATCAAGGCGCACGACATCCTGTATCTCGGACGGGGCCTCGGCTTCCCGATCGCCCTCGAGGGAGCGCTCAAGCTCAAGGAGATCTCCTACCTGCACGCGGAGGGCTACGCGGCGGGCGAGATGAAGCACGGTCCGATCGCGCTCATCGACGAAACCACGCCGGTGGCGGTGGTGTGCCCGAGGGACTCGCTGTACGACAAGGTCCTGAGCAACGTGCAGGAAGTCTGTGCGCGCGAGGGCAAGGTCTTCGCGGTGGCGACTGACGGCGACTCCGCCATCGCGGACATCGCCGAGTACCTCTTCCTGCTGCCCGAAGTGCGCGAGGAGGTGCTCCCCCTGCTCACGGTGCTGCCCCTGCAACTGCTCGCGTATCACGTCGCCGATCTCAAGGGCACCGACGTCGATCAGCCGCGCAACCTCGCCAAGACGGTCACGGTGGAATGACCGGTGGTCTTCAGCGGGTCGAAGACGACGCGCCGCAACGATGCAGCTTCTGTCACAGGCCGGCGGCGGGACCGTGCGCGTCGTGCCACCGGCCCGTGTGCGGAGTCTGCTCCACGCTCACCGAAGGTGGTGTGAAGGTCTGGGCCATCTGCCTCGAATGCGATCGAAAGAAGGGGCGCTCCCTGCTGGGCCCCTGGGCCTCGCTGCTCGGGTGGCTCCTGCTCCCCATGATCGCACTCGCCGCGTTGACGGCCCTGCTCACCTGGCTCACGGGGCGCTAGGCTGGCGCGAGTCGGTGGTGAGCGACGCGTGCGGCGGACGCGTCGCGTGCTCGGCCACGTCGCTGCGTCCAGTCTCTCCGGCGCGCTGCAGGGCGAAGCGGAACAGCACGGGACCCACGAGCTGGTTGATCATGACGGTTCCGAGGATGAGCGCGGAGGCGCCCGCGCCCCACGCGGGATGGGTGCGTTGCACGAGGTCCGCGAGCCCGATGGCGACTCCAGCCTGCGGGAGCATCCCGATGGGGAGCCTGCGCGCGACGGGGTTTTCGAGCCGCGCGATGCGGGCGCCCAGCAGCGAGCCGGCGTAGAGGCCTCCGGCGCGCACGACGGTGGCGGCGAGGGCGAAGGGGGCGACGGCGAGGAAGGCGCGCAGGTGGATCTCGGCGCCGACGACGGCGAAGAACACCGCGAAGGTGGGCATGGACGCGGGCTCGGTGTGGCGAACGACCTCATGACCGCTGACCGGGCTGACGTTCTCGAGGAACATGCCTGCGGACAGGCCGGCGAGCAGCGGATCGATGTGGAACGCCGCTCCCACTTCGGCCACGAAAAACAGTGTTGCGAAGACGAAGAGCCCGACGCGCAGGCCGATGCGTCGGATGTACAGCGCGAGCAGGGCGCCCAGCCCGATGCCGACGGCGATGGATCCCAGGATGTGCATCCCCAGCTCGGTGAGCAGCGACGCGCCGGTGGCGGCGTCGGGAAACAGGGCGCGCGCGATGAAGCCGGTGCCGGAGAAGGTCAGCACGATCAGCAGGTCGGCGACCACCACGATCGACATGCTCAGGGAGCTCAGTGGCCCGCTCGATCGGGTTTCGGACAGGATGCCGATGACGACGGCGGGGGACAGCGCAGCCAGGACGTTGGCGCACACGAGCGCCACGGCGGCGCGCTGGCCGAGGGTGAAGCCCGCGGCGAAGGGCATCAGCGGAAGCAGGGCCAGGAACAGGACGAACAGGGACAGGACGGTGACCGGCAGGTAGAGCGCGGAGATCCACCCGATGCTCGCGAGGCGGGGGCGGAGCGCGCGAAGGTTCAGCTCGCACCCCGCCAGCAGCGCGATGAGTCCCACTGCCACCTTCTTCACGAGCCCGAGATCCGAGAGCATCGCAGGGGTGACGAGCCCCAGCACCTCCGGACCGAACACCGCGCCGCACACGATGTAGCCCGTCAGGTTCGGGAGCTTGATCGCGTTCGAAATCCGCCCCAGCTCGATGGCCGCGATGAGCAGGAACCCGAACGCGAGAGCCGCGCCCGATCCGGTCAACGTCACGGTTCGCGGCAGGAACGACCGCGCGGCGAACGCGACCATGGATACCAGCGCGAGCACCACGGCGGATCGGATCACGACCGCACCTCCCCCGGCATCGGCGTCAGATCGGCATCCCCGCCCGGTCGCCGTTGCTCAAGCTTCGTGACCAGCTCCGCCAGGAAGCTGCCGATGATGACGGCGCTGATGCACCAGCGCGCAACGCGCGGGACGTTCCCCTGGAACGCGGAGGAGGCCGCGACGATGGCCGCGATGGAGATGGCGCTCTGCGGCGTGAGGTGGAGCCAGGTGATGCGCGTGGGCGGCAACTCGAGCCCCGAGCCTCGGATGCCCAGCCAGGCGCCGACCCCCTTGCCTCCCACGCGGGCCGCGAAGAACGCGAGGGCGAGCACCCACCCCTGCCACGCAGCCGGATCCCACTCCGCTCCCACGATCAGCAGGAACACGTAGTACAGCGGTCGCTCCACTTCCCGCATCGTGCGACGCAGGCCGTCGAGGTCGTGCATGGGCAGGTTCGCCATCAACGCTCCGGCGACCGCGCACACGACCGGCACGGACAGGGCGAGGTAGCCCGACACGCCGGAGGTGAGGGCGACGATGCCGAGGAGCAGGGCGACCTCTTCTGATTCGTTCGTGGCACGACGCACCAGCATGTAGGCGATGGCGCCCAGCACGCCACCGAGGCCGAGCATGGCGAGGAACCATGCGCTTGGCGGGAGGATCCAGCGCGTCTCCGCAGCCTCGGGACGGAAGAAGACCGAGATCAATCCGAGCGCCACCAGCGCGGCAACGTCGTCGAGACTGGTCGCATCACGAAGCGTTTCCGCCGCCGCCCGGCTGCTGCACCGGGCGAGCCGCTCCACCTCCACGCGTGCGCTCGGCGACGCGCACGCCGCGAGCACAAGGGTCTCGCGCACCAGGCCTCCCTCCCACGGTACCCCGAGCCCGGCCAGCACCAGCCCGCCCGCCACGGCGGCGAACGCCGCGGGGATCAGCGACTCGGCCGCGACGA
>CAYMUE010000131.1:0-18150 GCA_964393505.1 uncultured Polyangiaceae bacterium | reverse complement strand
CTGGCCCTCGTCCTCACGCTGCTGCCGGTCTCCATCGCGGGAATCGGCGTGCGCGAATCCCTCTTCGTCGTCCTGCTCGGGCGGTTTGGCATGGCATCCGATCGCGCGCTGTCGCTCGCGGTGGTATGGCTCGGCTCCGCCCTGCTCACCGCGTTCGCGGGGGTAGTGGTGCTGCTGATCGAGTCGGCACGACGTCCCGCGCCGACGGGCGCCGACGATGCACGAGGCGAGGCTCGATGATACCGCGCACGAAGGTCAACTACGGACTCCGCGATCTTGCGCGGGCGCTGGTCACCCGCGAGGGGGCGAGCTCGCAGCGCGACGCGCTGCTGGGGGCGCTTCGCGAGTGGTTGGGACACGATCGCCTGGCGTTGGCGCCTTCCGGTCGCGGCGCCCTCTTCGCAATCCTTTCCACCACCGATCGCCCGGACGTGGTCGTTCCCGCCTACACGTGCAAGGCGGTGGTCGAAGCCGCCATGCTCGCGGGCAAGAACGTCCGCTACGTGGACTGCGCCGAGGGGGACTTCAACCTCGATGCGCGCGCGCTCGAGGGGGTGGTCGATGACCGCTGCGTGGTGATCGCGACCCACCAGTTCGGCATCCCGTGCGACATCGAGCGCATCGTGGCGTTGTGCCGTGAGCGTGGCGCGCTGGTGGTGGAGGACGCAGCGCCCGCGCTGGGGACGCGCGTTGCGGGACGCACCGTGGGCACGTTCGGCGACGTCGGGTTCTTCAGCTTCGACTCGACGAAGCTGATCACTGTGCCGATGAAGGGCGGGCTGATCGTTGCGCAGGACCAGGCCTGGTTCGAGCGGATCGCGCAGACGCTCGAGGCGCTGGAGCCGATGCCGTCCGGGCACAAGCTGGAGCTGCTGGCCCAGGCGGCAGCGATGCTGCTCATCGAGAGCGAGTCCGCGTACCGGGTGTTCCACTGGCTCATGTTCGACAGGCGAGGCCGGTTCACCAACGACGGTCCCGGGCTCGACGTGCGCAAGACCGCGTTCTACCGCTACGCGTTCGCCGAATGGCAGGCGTCGATCGCGCGGGTGCAGATCGAGCGCATCGACGAGATCGTCGAGCAGCGTCGGAGGGTGTACGCGCGCCTGCGGGGCGGGCTGCAGGGGTGCAGGTCCTTCGAGCTTCCTCCGGCAGACCAGCAGGGGAGCTGGGCGTGCATCCGGTTCCCGATCCGCGTGAGGGGCGACAAGCTCAACTTCTACCGGCGCGGCGTGCGCCGCGGGATCGACTTCGCCTTCAGCTTCACGTTCCTGGCCGAGCCCGGGCGGTTCCCCCACGCGGACCGTCTCGCCGCCGCCGTGCTCGACGTCCCGTTCTACTTCAAGCTCTCGGAGCCCGAGCTGCGCGAGACCATCGCCAGGCTCCGCTCGATCGACGAAGAGGTGAGCCGTGAAGGTCAGTAGCCCCTTGGCCATGATCCGCAATCGTCTGCAGCGTGAGCGCATCTACTGCACCGCCGAGTACTGGGACGCGAAGGCGACCGAGCACGAGGGCGACGCGGCGTCGATGTGGCCCAACAACAACCTCAATGCGCTGTACTACGAGGAGATCGCCGAGACCTACGCGAGCAAGCTGCCCGGCTTCTCCGGGCTGGAGGTCCTGGAGGTCGGGTGCGGGACCGGACGCAACACGAAGTTCCTTGCCGACCGCGGCGCGAAGGTGACCGGGGTGGACTTCTCGGAGAAGGCCGTCGCGCGGGCTCGGGAGCGCTTCGAAGGGGAGCCTCCGTTCTTCCGGGTGCAGTCGGTCTTCGCGATCGACGACGACGGCCGGTTCGATCTGGTGGTGTCGTGGGGGACGCTCACGATCGCGTGTCGCGAGCGGGCGCAGCTCGAGGACGTGATGCGGAGGCTGCGTCGTGCGCTGAAGCCCGGGGGACGGGTTCTGTTGCTGGAGCCGATCCACAAGGGACCGCTGCACCGCGTGCTGAAGATGCGGGAGCGGGAGTTCCTCGAGGTGATGCGGGGAGCGGGGTTCCGGATCGACGACGTGCACCACATGCACTTCTGGCCCGCGAGGCTTGCGCTGGCGTTCGTGCCCTGGCCGGAGTCGGTGACACGGCCGGTGTACTTCGGCGGCCAGTGGATCATGAAGCACGTGCTGCGGCAGCGCAGGGGCGGGGACTACCAGGCCATCCTCGCCACCAACCCGGCGTGAGCGCAGCGATGGCGAGCCTCCTCGCGCGCGTGCGCGCCTTCGTGCTGCTGGAGTCGACCGGGCTGACGCTCGCCTTCTGGACTGCGGTGCTGCTGCAGTCGCTGGCGTTCCTGCTCTGCCCGTACCCGCCGATGATCGACTACCCGCAGCACGTCGCCATGGGCGCGGTGTTCCACCGGATGCTCGATCGCAGCGCGCCGGAGTGGCAGATCTTCGAAACCAACCTGTTCACGTACAACGCGGGCTTCCCCACGGTGCTCGCGTACCTGAGCTACCTGTTCCGCCCCGAGCTGGCCGGACGCGTGCTGTTCTTCTTCTATCCGATCCTCTGGGCCTCGGCCGCCCTGGCCTTCTGCGATCTGGCGAAGCGTCCGCGCTGGTACGCCGCCCTCGCCATCCCTATCGCGTTCCACTTCACCGCGGGCTGGGGGTTCGCCAACTACGTCCTCACTCTCCCCATCGCCCTGCTCGCCTTCGCCGGCTGGGTCCGCATCGCCGAAGGCTCCCGAAGCCGTCTGCTCATTGGCGTCGTGATCGCCACCACGCTGGCCGTCGCCTACACCCACGTGCTCGTGACTCTGTCCATCTGCATCTGCGTGGGAGTCGTTGGACTCGAGCGTCTCTTGCGCCAATCCGACGACCGCATCGCAGATCGCATCCGGAGCCTCGTGGTGCCTGCGATCGTCATGGTGCCGGCGGTGGTCTACTCGCTCGCGGCGTGGTGGTGGGCCCGCGAGACCTCGCACACGTTCTGGGAGCACGCGTGGGCCGACGGAACCGACGAGCCGGCGTGGCAGAAGCTGCGCTATCTGGTCTACAACCTGAGCGGCAACTTCCTCGACCACTCGGATCAGAACCTGACGATCGCCGCGGCCGGCATCGGGGTTGCCGTGTGGATCCATGCGTTCCGCGCAGGATGGGAGCCGCGCATGCGGCACCTCGCGATCGTGTTCTTCGCGCTGTACCTGGTGGTGCCCAAGGTGATGCTGGGCACCTTCCACATCTACATCCGGCTGCTGCCGATCGCGGCGATCTTCGCGGTGGCTGCGCTCCCGGTGGTGCGCGACGGCGTGCGGTGGCTGGCGGTTGCGGCGGTGTCGATCGCGGTGGTGAGTGGCGGGAACCTGCTGCACAAGTTCCTGACGATCCCCGAGGTGGACGACGCGATGGCGATCATCGACGACATTCCGGAGGGGCGCGCGGTGATCGGGGTGACGTGGGATCCGAAGCCGGCGGGGTGGTACCGCGAGATCTGGGTGCACCTGCCTGCGATCTACCAGGCGCGCCGTCGAGGGCTCATCGCCTACACCTTCGCGCGCAACGAGAGCCCCCCGATCCGCTATCAGGCCGGCAAGGAGCCTCTGCGCCCTCCCGGCGGGTTCGAGTGGAACGGCTCGCTGTACGACGTCCACCAGCCGTATGCGCGCAAGTTCGACACCGTCCTGGTGCGCGGGTGGATCGATCCCACTTCTGGTCGCGCCATCGAGGATCCCGCGCCCTACGTGTTCAAGGACCTCGCGTCGTACATGCCGCTGATGTCGCGTCGGGGACGCTTCTTCCTGTACGACGCATCGGTGCTCGGGCGGATGGCGGAGGGGGGCGCGAGCGCCCTGCCGGCCGCGGGGCAGTGACCGCTCCCTTCGGGACGCAGGACTAGTCCCCACAGACTCGAGGATGCCGTCGCAAGACGATCCGTTCGCTGCGGGCTGCGCGATGCTGCAGCTCGCGCCGATTCATCACCCGACCCGTCGGATGATTGATCGGTGGGCCATCGAGCCGGTATGCCCCGGACTCCCTCGTTGATCAAAGCGTCCGGGCGCAGCGGATTCCGCGGATGGGGCCGCGCTCCGTGGGTGCAGACGCGTTGCGCGCTGCCGAGCGCAGGTAGTTCCCAGGCTCGTCGAGCTTGGAGTTGAACGCACCCCCTCGGTGCGTGCGGCTGATCCCGTCCGCGAGGTTCGCGCAGTTGGTGCAGGAGTTCCCTCCGACGCTGTACCAGTTGTTGCCCCACCAATCCAAGGTCCACTCGCTCATGCTGCCCGCGAGATCGTGGTGCCCCCATCGCGCGGCCCCGGTTGGATGGGAACCGACTGCGACAAAGGGGGTGTTGTCGCTGTACGAGGTGTTCGCGCGGGCAGTGTCGCTGGAAGGACTGTCGGTGCCCCACGGGTACAGACGGTTGGCGTCGCCTCCGGCGGCGGCGTATTCCCACTCCGCTTCGGTGGGAAGACGGCCACCATCCCAGATGCAGAACGCCAAGGCCTCGTACCAGCTCACGCAGTTGATGGGCGACTCTTCGTTGCCGGCCGGAGCATCGGTCCACGTCCGCGTTGCGGCAGCGCACCAGTTCAACCTGACGACCATCCCGCCCGAGGACTTGGGGAGCTCGGCGTTCCATTGGTACTTCCACCCCGAGTCCGCGATCAGCGGGTGGGCGCCAGCCCCGATCGCCGGCGGTGTGCCATCGTAGGCCTCCACGAACCTCCGGAACCTCCGCACCGTGACCTCGTACACATCCAACCCGAAGCCCTCGACGGTAGCGTTGTGCTCCGGCAGCTCCGACACTGCGTACGCCGCCGTCATGGGAAGCGAGTACCCGTCGGTGCACGAGGTCGCGTGGTACGTGTCTCCGCATCGGCCCATCTTCACGGTCCCGGACGGTACCGGACTGCTCTGACAGCAACTCGCGCCCTGGCACTCGGTCCCTGCCATGCCGGAGCACGACTGGCCGGGAATCCCGTACACGAACCCTGCGTCGGGTCCTGCCTCCGGGCCAGCTTCCACACCCGTGTCGAACTGAAGCTCGGCATCCGGTACCTCCGCCTTGTCGATCGCTGCGTCGAACGACTTGCCCCCGGTCCCTGCATCACTCGGGGTCTCCGCATCGGTCCCTGCATCCGTCGAGGCGTCGGGCGTTTCTCCACCGGTGCCAGCCGACCCACCCTGACCTGCACCGCCACTGGTTCCCGGTGTCCAGGCTCCACCCCCTGTCGAATCGGAGGAACACGCAGCGAGCGCGAGGGCGCAGCTCGTCACGGTCCAGGCAAGGCAGCGAACGGTCAACGACGATGTCGGGTTCCACATGATGGAGAGCGACGCTAGTCCGCGCGCGTTTGCGTGTCGAGCGGGCATCGCCTCGACTTGTTGGCCGCGTTCAGATTCTCCCCTCGTCGACCACGCGCACGGAAACCAGGCGCTGCGGTTTCACGACGAGCTTCGTCGGATCGCACCAGCCGCCGGCGGACAGCGGCTGCATGGGAACCGGGACAAGGCCGAGCTCGTAGGCGCACACTCGACCCGCTCCGCCGAGGTAGAGCCCCGGCAGCTTCTCGAGCATACCGTTACTGCCGACTTTGCCTGGGCTCGCCTCGAGACGTGTCGGGCGAGATTTGCTTCCGTCGTACTCCACTACGCGCGCATCTACCTCGAGTGCGAAGCGCATCGCCCGCGCACCGGGCGGGATGCGGAAATGCTTCGAACGCAGCCCGGCGGCGAGCTCCGAAGCGACACGATTCCACGCGGGCGTTGCACCGTCGGCGCGGGACACTCCGACCCACACCGAGCCGTTCGATCCGACCGTCACCTCGAAGATCGCCTTGCCGGCAACCGGAGCGCTGTCGCCGTGAGCTGCGGCCTGGAGCTCCGAGACGATGGCTCCTCCGCGACCGAGACCCAGCTCACGGTCGTGCTGGTCGAGGGCGTCGCGAAGCCCGCCGGCCGTAGCTTCCCCGCGCTCGACGCCCGGATCCTTGCGAGAGGCGAGCTGGGGCGCGAGGCGCCAGGAGAGAGCGGAACCGACGCCGAGATCGGCCGTAGGCAGCCGAGAGGGGAGAGCGCCGCTGCGAGCGGGGTTCAGGCTCCAGGTTCCCGACGGGGACGATCCGTGTGATTCGGAACCCGAACCATCGCCAGCGGAGGGGACATCGTCGCGAGCAGAGGGGCGACCCACGTCGTTGGCGCCACCGGGCGACAGGTCGCGAGAGCCGCGGCTGCGTGGTTCGAGCTGCGATGCCCGCGCGATGTGCGGATCGGAAGAGGAGCCCGGCGGGAGCGAGGCATTCGGAGGAGTGCCCTGGTGTGAGCCCGTCCAGTCGACCTCGATCGTGGAATCCGGTGCATGCGCCTGCGGAGAGGGGCAGAGGAGCTCGATTCGGGCAGCGGTTGACCAGGCGACGGCGAGTGACGCGGCATGCAGCGCCAGGGCGCCAGCCACGAAGAGGAAGGAGCGAGTCCACTCGCGCACGAGCCGATGATACCAAAACGGCATCGTGACCGGGGATCGGTCGCCGCCCACCCCCAAATCCCCGCCCACCCCAAACCCTCGTCAATCCCGCGCCCTCCGGAGGCACCGATCAGGCCGCAGGCCCGTGAGCCCACCGGCTGCGCGGTCCCCGCGATGCGAATCGACGCGGTGGGCGATGCGGGGTGTTCCCCGCGATGAGAATCGATGCGGGTGGGCGATGCGCGTGCGGATTGCCCGGAGGGAACCGCGTGTCTCCACCGCAGCCTTCGCCCAGTGGGCTCTTGCTGATAGCCTCGAGGGATGGAGCGATCGATCCTTGCCTCGCTGGTGCTTGCCCCGTTGGTCGTGATCGCTTGCAGCGCGGGCTCGGAGCCCGAGAGCTATCAGCCGGGCCCGACCGGCGGCGCTGCCTGATCTGCGCCGGAGGATGCGAGCGTCGTGTTCCCCGACAGCGGCGTGTCCGGCTCCGGAGGCAGCATCGGGGTCGACGTTGTCGCCTCCGACGGCGTGTGGGTGGAGGCTGGGGATTGCACTGGAATCAGCGCGGCGGCTGAGCCGTACCCGCTCGACATGTACGTGATGATGGATCAGTCGGGCTCGATGGGTGCGCCGGTGGGGTTCCTGGGCAAGACGCAGTGGACGGCGGTGACGGATGCCTTCGTGGACTTCCTGCAGGGCACGCCGAGCCAAGGCCTGAGCATGGGAATCCAGTTCTTCCCGTTGCCGATCACGCCGTGGGATCAGGTCTCGACGTGCGATCCGAAGTCACCGTCGTGCGCATCGGATTCCGCGTGTGTCGGCATGGACAACGGCGACCACTGCATGAAGACGTGCACGGGCGGCACCTGCGCGAACGGTGGCGACTGCATGTCCGTGGACACCGGCACAGGTGGAAGCGGTGGAAGCTCAAGCATCAAGATCTGCAACAACGACTCGTGCGACCCGTCGCGCTACGCCGAGCCCGAGGTCGAGATCGCCGCGCTGCCCGGGAACAACACGTTGATCATCAACGCCATCAAGGCTCACGGGCCGTTGACGATGACGCCTTCGGCACCGGCGCTCGACGGGGCGATGCAGCACGCGCAGCAATGGGCGGGGCAGCATTCGGATCACACGACCGTCGTGGTATTCGCCACCGACGGGATGCCGACGGTATGTGCGGGGGACGCGCTGTTCCCGATCAACGACGTGAAGAAGATCGCGGAGGCCGGCGTGAAGGGTACGCCGTCGGTGAAGACGTTCGTGATCGGTGTGTTGGCGGTGGGTGCCATGGGGGCGAACAACCTGCACGCCGTGGCTGCGGCTGGCGGGACCAACAAGGCGTTCATCATCCAGGCCAACCAGGACATGACCGCCCAGTTCTCCGCCGCGCTCGAGTCCATCCGCGGGGCGATGATGGAGTGCGAGTTCAAGATCCCGCAGACGGGCGCCGTGCTCGACTACGACAAGGTCAACGTCGTCTACCAAGCCGTCGACAGCTCCAAGCACGACGTCTACTACGTGGAGAACGCGGGGCAGTGCCACCCGACGAACGGCGGCTGGTACTACGACCAGGATCCTGCTGCCGGGGGCACTCCCGAGAAGATCCTGCTCTGTCCGCAGTCGTGCGACTTCATCCACGCGCACGGTGGGAAGATCGACATCGTGATCGGGTGCAAGACCCTCAAGCCGCCGGCATAGGGGAGAGGAGCGGCAGATCAGTGCCTGCCGCGCTTGCGCGCCTTGGTCCCGCGCGAGCGAGTGGGGCCGACATAGGAGCGAGGATCCCGCGGCGCGGGCTTCGAAGCCTCGAGAGCCTGCTCGGCGCGTTCAAGATCTCCCGCGCGCACCCCCGCCTGACGCAGCGACTTGAGCGCGGTGTCGAGGGCCTCGCGCAGCTCGGGCACCTGGGTGTCGGCCCGGGAGGTCAACCAGTCGGCTACATCGGCGGCGAATCGTTTGCCCACGATCGACGGCGTGCGTCCCAGGACACGGACCAGGGCGCGATAGCCCTGGGAGCGCTCGTGGGAGCGCGGGGCGTTTTCGGCGAGCTCGAACGCCTCTTCGAGGCGGGCGATGATCGGAGCGGCGCTCCGCAGGGGTTGAAGAACCGAGGGCTCGGAGAGCGCTTCGAGGACGGCGGCGGATTGAAGGTATCCGTCCATCCAGCCTTGGAGGGCTTCGATCGCCTCTTCGCCGCGCGCCTGAACGACCTCGCGTAGGGCGAGGGGGACGACGTCGCGGACGTGGGGGCGTTCGTCTTCGGCGAGAGGTTGGAGCCTGGCGAGGTCGCGGGTCAGGGAGTTGCCGCGTGCGGCCTGGAGGGCGGAGCCGAGGGCGCCGACCATGGGGAGGATTTCGCGGGGGGACTGCGGCGCGGCGGCGGACGGGGGCATCTCGCGCAGGGACCGCAGGACTTCGGCGCCGCGGTCGGCGCGGGCGGCGAGGGCCTGGGCAGCGGCGAGGGCGAATCGCAGGTTCGGTTTCGGGCCGGGCAGCGCGGAATGGCGTTCAAGGAAAGCGTGCAGGGGCTGGGGCGAGCCGGAGCAAGCCTGGTTCACGAGGTCAGCGAGGGGGTCCCGCATTTCGTTCGGCATGGCGGCCGGAGGATAGCAGGTTTGTCGAGGTTGACCGACGCTCCGCGGAGCGTATACTCCGACCCCCTTTGAAATTGGCCCGATCATCGGGGCGAGATGCGGTTGTCGCATCGACCTCCAGACCGGGCGTCACGTGGGAGCATCCCATGACCCTGAATACCGAACAGAAGTCCAACATCGTCAGCAGCTTCAAGCGTCACGACGGCGACACCGGCTCGCCCGAGGTCCAGGTCGCGTTGATCACCAAGCGCATCGACTACCTCGCCGAGCACTTCCGCACTCACAAGAAGGACCACCACTCCCGTCGCGGCCTGCTCAAGCTCGTCAGCCAGCGCCGTGGTCTCCTGCAGTACCTCAAGAAGATCGACATCGAGCGCTACCGCAAGCTCGTGCAGCAGCTCGAGCTCCGCAAGTAACGTTCCGCCTCCGTGCCTCGCCGCGTGGCCGGTGCATACCGCCGGCCGCGCGACGCTGAACCTCCGCTGTCCTTGTCCGCAACCCGTCGCGACCCGATCATGAGCCACTTCGTCTTCGATTCGTGCCTGCGAGCGCTGCCGCTGCGTTCGTGCGCAGGAACCGAGGAAGAAGGCGCTTCGATCGCAAGCCGCGAAGCAGCGCGCCACCGTCGCGCGCGAAGGAGACGCCTTTCATGTTCGTTCGAGAATCTGTTCGTGTCGGCAACGTAGAGCTCACCATCGAAACCGGCCGCCTCGCCAAGCAGGCCCACGGCGCCGTCCTGATGACCATGGGCGAGACCGTCGTCCTCGTCACCGCCGTGTCTTCCCCCGATGAGCGCCCCGGCATCGACTTCTTCCCCCTGACCTGCGACTACATCGAGAAGACCTTCGCGGCCGGCAAGATCCCCGGCGGCTTCTTCAAGCGCGAAGGGCGCCCGCGGGACTACGAGGTGCTGACCGCGCGGCTCATGGATCGGCCGCTGCGGCCCCTGTTCCCCGACGGCTACAAGTGCGAGACGCAGCTCATCGCGACGGTGCTCTCAGCGGATCGCGCGCACCCGTCCGACGTGCTCGCGCTCACCGGCGCGTCGGCCGCGCTGCACATCAGCGACATCCCCTGGGAAGGCCCCGTGGCCGGCGTGCGCGTCGGGCGCATTGAGGGCGAGTTCGTAGCCTTCCCGACCTACGAGCAGCTCGAGAAGAGCGACATCGACATCGTCGTCGCTTGCTCCAGGGAAGCCGTCGTCATGGTCGAGGGCGAGTGCAAGGAGGTCACCGAGCACGACATGGTCGAGGCGCTGATGTTCGCCCACTCGTCGGCGCAGCCCGTCCTCGAGCTCATCGAGAAGCTGCGCGCCTCCGTCGGCAAGGCCAAGCGCCCCTTCGAAGCCAAGACCATCCCGGCGAACCTCACCGCCCGACTGCGCGAGCTCACCGTCGACGAAGTCCGCAAGGCCCTTCAGATCGCCGACAAGAAGGCGCGCTACGACGCCTACAAGGCGATCAAGACCAAGGCCTTCGCGACGCTGACCGCGGAGGTTGGCGCCGAGCAGGTCGCGACCTGGGACAAAGGGCTCAAGGCGTTCTTCGAGGACGAGGTCAAGGGCCACGAGATGCGCGAGATGATCCTCTCGCAGGGCAAGCGCATCGACGGTCGCGACACCAAGACCATCCGTCCGATCACCTGCGAGGTGGGGCTGCTCCCGCGCACGCACGGATCGGCGTTGTTCCAGCGGGGCGAGACCCAGGCCATCGTGGTGACGACCCTGGGGACGCGCCACGACGAGCAGAAGATCGACTCGTTGCTGGGCGAGACCTACAAGTCGTTCATGCTCCACTACAACTTCCCCCCGTACTCCACGGGAGAGGTGAAGCGCGTGGGGTCTCCCGGGCGCCGAGAGCTGGGTCACGGACACCTGGCCGAGCGTGCCTTGCAGGGCATGATCCCCGCCGAGGAAAAGTTCCCCTACACCATCCGCATCGTCAGCGAGGTCCTCGAGTCCAACGGCTCCTCCTCCATGGCGAGCGTGTGCGGCGCCTGCCTCAGCCTCATGGATGCCGGCGTGCCCATCAAGTCCCCTGTCGCCGGCATCGCGATGGGCCTCATCAAGGAAGACACCCGCGTCGCGATTCTGAGTGACATCCTCGGCGACGAGGACCACCTCGGTGACATGGACTTCAAGGTCTGCGGCACCACGCGCGGCGTCACCGCCATCCAGATGGACATCAAGATCAAGGGACTGTCTCGCGACATCATGGCGACCGCCCTCGATCAGGCCCGCGAAGGCCGCCTGTTCATCCTCGGCAAGATGCTCGAAGCTCTCCCCGCCCCGCGCGAGGAGATGTCCAAGTACGCCCCGCGCATCACCACCATCAAGGTCAAGCCCGACCAGATCCGCCTCATCATCGGCCCCGGCGGCAAGACCATCAAGGGCATCGTCGATCAGACCGGCGTCACCATCGACGTCGAGGACGACGGCACCGTCAACGTCGCCTCCTCCGACTCCGACGCCGTCAACCGCGCCCTCGACATCATCAAGGGACTCACCGCGGAACCCGAGGTCAACGCCATCTACAAGGGCCCCGTCAAGCGCGTCACCGACTTCGGCGCCTTCGTCGAAGTCCTCCCCGGCACCGACGGCCTGCTGCACATCTCCGAGATCGCCCACCAGCGCATCGAGCGCGTCGAAGACGTCCTCAAGGAAGGCGATATCGTCGAGGTCAAGGTGCTGAGCATCGATCGCGACGGCAAGATCCGCCTGTCCCGCAAGGAGCTTCTGCCCCTTCCCGAGGGCTTCGAGCCGCGTCCCCCTCGCCCGGAAGGCGACCGCGGCCCGCGCCGCGACGGTGACCGCGGCCCTCGTCGCGAAGGCGACCGTGGCCCGCGCCGCGAAGGCGGACCGTCGCGTGGATCGGGCCCCCGCGGCGGCGGCTTCCGACGCTGAACGCCCCCTCTCCCACCGCGTCGAGCTTCTCCCTTCCTCACTGCTGAACCACGGCACTTCCTTCCTCATGCGTCGGATGCCGTCTCGTCTTGCGGCGGATTCGCACCCAACCTAGACCCCTGCCGGATGACCTCGGGGGTGCACACGTCCTCTGCCCCAAGCCGTGCGGAGTCGGACCCCGTCGCGGCGGCCTCCGATCTGCGCCGCGAGCAGTGGGCGGACCTGCTCCGCCTCGTCGCCTCGGCCGGCTCGCTCCCTTGGGTCTTGTGGAGGCGCTCCTCCGAGGTGCTGCTCTGGGGACCTCTCCTCGCCGTCGTCGTGTCGTCGCTCTTCGGCCTCTACGCGGCTCGACACGACCTGTTCCCGAGATGGAGACGCGCGGCTCTGGTGCTCGTCGACGTCGCGCTGCTCGTGTACCTGGTGTGGGCGCTGGGCAGCGTGACCACTCCGGTCGCGCTGTTCCTCGTCATGGCCGTCCTCGGTTCCACGCTCAGCGCGCGTCCTCGCGTGGGATTGCTCGCGACCGCGGTGATCGTCGTCACTTACGGCACGGTCCTCTTCCTCGAGTCTCGCGGCGTCATTCCGATCGCCCCGTTGGCTCGCGCCAATCTCCGCGTGCACGAGACCACGGGCGGACGACCGTTCGCGTTCGCCACCGTCTCCCTTGCCTGCACTGCGGCCTTCGCCTTCGTCGACCATGCGCGTCGCAAGCTCGAGCAGAGCGCACTGCGCGAGCGCGAGCTGCGCGTCGCCGAGCAGGCCGCCCAGCAGAAAGCCTCGGAGCTGCAACGCCAGCTCGAGCTCTCCCAGCGGATGGAGAGCATGGGACGCCTGGCCGGTGGAGTGGCCCACGACTTCAACAACGTCCTCGGCGTGATCCAGGCGTCTCTCAGCTACGCGATCGAGGCCGAGCACCCCAACCCCGAAGTTCGCACCGCTCTCGAGGAGGCCCAGGATGCCGCCCGTCGCGCTGGCCTCGTCGTCCGGCAGATGCTCGCCTTCAGCCGGAGGCAGCCCGCGCACGTGCGCCCCATCCATCCGGCTCAGGTCATCCGCCGGGTCCGATCCATCGTCGAACGAATCGCCGGAGAGCGGGTCACCGTCTCTCTTCGCGTGGCGTCCGACCTCGCCACGGTTCGCGCCGACCCCACGCATCTCGAGCAGATCCTGCTGAACCTCGCGACCAACTCCCGCGACGCGATGCCCTCGGGCGGGACGCTGGTGATCACCGCGCGCAACGCCCGCCTGGATCCGCAGGGGGATCCCGCGTGGCCCGGTGCGCCGGCCGGAGACTACGTGGAGCTCGCGGTGAGCGACTCCGGACACGGCATGGACGCGGAGACCGTGCGACGCGCGGTGGAGCCCTTCTTCACGACGAAGCCGGTCGGTCAAGGGACGGGATTGGGGCTCTCCACGACGTTCGGCATTCTTGCGCAGCATGGCGGTCATCTTCGAATCGACTCCCAGCCGGGCGCGGGCACCACGGTCACGATGCTGTGGCCGTCGTGCTCCGAGAAGCCCGAGCCTCTCCCCTCGGAGGGCGCTCGCAAGTCAGCGGGGATCGAGACGGTCCTGCTCGTGGAAGACGAGTCCGCGTTGCGCACGATGCTCGCCGCGGCGCTACGTCGGAACGGCTACACGGTCCTCGAGGCGGCAAGCGGTGAAGACGCCATCGATGTCGCGCGGGGGTGGTCCAGGCCCATTCACGTCCTGGTTGCCGACCTGGTGCTCCCCGGCAAGTCCGGAAGGGAAGTCGCCGTGGAGCTGCGTGCCCTGCGCGAGGGCATCCGGGTCCTGTTCATTTCGGGGTACAGTCCCGAGGCTGCGGATTTGCAGACACTCCTCGTCGATGGCGAGGCCTTCCTGCAGAAGCCATTCGAGCCCGAGAGGCTGATGGGGCAGATCCGGGGCCTGCTGGCGGATTGACGAGCGGAGCGAGTGGAGCGGAGTCGAGGCGTGCCGCTTGCGAGTCAATGCTCGGGCGAGCGCGGTCGGCGACCGAGAGCGTGAGCTCTCGCGGCGGTGAGTCGGGAAGCAGCATGGGACGGTGTTCCGGGGAGTACCTCCCCGGGAACAGGCTGACGACGCGCCTGACCGGCGTCTGTGATGACTCCAGGCAGCGTTGACTCCTCGCACGCATACGGGCTAGGTTTCGCGCCTCGTCAACAGCAATCACTTTTCGTCTTACGGTTGAGCGGGAGACCGTGTCTGCCTTGGCAGGGAGGCGGTCCCGCAATGTCAGGAGGGTTCGATGAGTATCCGTTACGCTTCGTTGTGTTTCTCGGTCGTGGCTTCGTTTGCGCTCTTTGCCGCCTGCGAGTCATCCGGGACGGTCGAGGACGACACTTCGACGGGCGGCAGGGCGGGTGCCGCAGGAACGGGGCACGGCGGCATGGCCGGCAAGGGGAGCAAGGGCGGCTCGGGCGGGACTGGCGGAGGCTCGGTACCGGACGGAGGCGTGTGCTCGAATGGTGAGCAGAAGGCCTGCGGGACCGATGTCGGCGCGTGCGTGGCGGGCACCCAGAAGTGCGCCAATGGTGTCTGGGGGCAGTGCCTGAATGCGGTCGGACCGGCGCAAGAGCAGTGTGACGGCAAGGATCACGACTGCGACGGCACGCCGAACAACAAGCCAGGCGGATGCGACTGCACGGATGGCGAGACGAAGTCCTGCTACGACGGTCCGTCGGGGACCGAGGGCAAGGGGACGTGCAAGGCTGGAACGCAGACCTGCGCGCAGGGCGTGTGGGGGGCGTGCACGGGCGTGGTGAAGCCCGAGGACGGCAAGTGCGAGAAGGCCTCCTGCCTTGGCGGCCCCAATCCCGGGTGTGATTGCATCGTCGGTGAGTTCACCTCGTGTTACTCGGGGGACGTGTCGACCAAGGACGTGGGCATCTGCAAGGCGGGGACGCAGGTGTGCAAGGCCACGGCTGCCGGCTCGGCGTGGGATGCATGTTCCGGCGAGGTGTTGCCGGAGGCGGAGGAGTGCGACGGAGCGGACCACGATTGCGACGGGACGCCGAGCAACCCGGCGGCGGGGTGCACTTGCGCAGCCGGATCGAACCAGAGCTGTTACACGGGACCGTCTTCGACGCTCGGTCAGGGGACGTGCAAGCAAGGGACGCAAGTCTGCACGCTCACGGGTGGCAAGTACGTTTGGGGGCCATGTACGGGCGAGGTAGCGCCGGTGCCCAACGACTGCGATCATCCGAGCTGTGTGGGCGCGGGCGAGTTGAACCCCGGGTGCACCTGTCTCAATGGGACCAACGAGGAGTGCTACTCGGGACCGCAGGGAACCAAGAACGTGGGCACGTGCTCGGCCGGATCCAGGGCATGCGCCGCGGGGGCTTGGGGCGAGTGCAAGGGCCAGACGCTGCCGGCGGCGCTCGACGCGTGCGTTGCTGCGGGTGCTCCCTACGCTGCGGTCTCGGATCTCGACTGCTCGAGCTCGCTCGACCGTCACGATCCCGCCGTGCAGCCCACGGTCGCGGCACCCGCGGGCACGCAAATCACGCCACTGCCCGCCGGGATGGCGGCGGCGATCAAGGTCCTGCCGCTCGAGACGCTGACGTTCCAGGCGACGGCGACGGACGTCGATGGTGCGACGGGGATGAGCTACCGATGGCGGCTCATCTCGGCTCCGACCGGCAACACGGCCGGCCTGTCCGGGGCTCCCGGGGCGCTGCCCAACGACGTCTCGACCGAAGCCAGCCCGACGCTCTTCGCCCAGCTCGTCGGCGACTACGTGGTCGGCGTCAACGCCGTCGATGCCACCGGTTGCCGCAGCGCCGAGGCGCAGATCCTCGTGCAGGTCCGCCCCAACACCAGCGTCCACGTGGAGCTCACCTGGTCGGGACCGGTGGACATGGACCTGCACATGGTCAACGACGACGCTGCAACGTTCGGGGATCCTGACACGTGCTACTGGGGCGCCACGAACCCCGACTGGGGCACGGTGGATCCGTCGCTCGACATCGACGACCTGGCGGGATGCAACCCGGAGAACATCAGCTTCGGCGAAGCGAACGGCCCCTTGCCGCAGAAGAACAGCACCTACGGCATCTTCGTCCACTACTACTGCGAGTTCCGCGGACACCGCACCACGGTGGAAGGCGATCCCACGGCGCTCTGCTACGACAAGGACGCGTACACGGCGGACCTGGTGACGGCGACCGTGAAGATATACGTGGACGGACAGCTAGCGAAAATCGACGGGACCAACCAGGATGCCGTCTTCTCTGCTCCGCTGGAGTACTTCGACACCTGGAAGCCCGCCGCGATGCGCTACGACAACAACGGTGTCTGGCGCGTGACGAAGGTGAACGAGTTCCCGGGGTGGGTGACCGGCTGCGAGGAGCCGACCTACACCGGATGCACTTGTGCCGGAGCGGTCAACGAGACCGACCCCTACTGCGGGCCGGGCGGCGCGCAGTGCCGCGAGCTCTATCCGTAAACGGATAGCAGCTTCCTCTGCCTCACCGGGCCCCGCCGTCCCCCATCCCCTTCCAGTCCGCGTCCCGCAGCACCCGGCTCCCCTCGAGATCCACCGAAGCAATCGGCGTACACACCGCCGCCACGGCGCGCAAGTCGAAGCTCAGCCGCGCGTTCCACCGGGCGTCACCCGCACGGGCCCGGAATGTCCCGCACCCCCCGTCCAGCTCCCTCTGCAGCGAGATCACGATCACGTTCCCCGACTCCCGTCCCTCGAACACATACGTCGAAGGAAACACCTCCCGGTACGTTCGCAGCATGTTCTTGTACAGCACCGGCTCCGTGTTCCACAGGTTGGCGACCACCGCTCCGCCGGGCCCGGTGCGTCCGCGAATCGCACGCAGGAACTCCTCGGTCCCCAGGTGCGGAGGAATCCCTTCGGAGGAGAACGCATCCAGTACGATCATGTCCCAGGCGCCGCGAGCCCCCTCGACGAAGGCGCGACCATCGCCAACGTGCACGCGCAGCGAATCGCTCTCGGTGATGCCGAACCACTGGCGTGCGGCTTCGACGACGGCGTCGTTGATCTCGACGATTTCGAAGCGGATGCCGGGAGCAGCGGACCTCATGATGCCGACGACGCTGCCGCCTCCGAGGCCGATCATCAGGGTGCGGGGGGCATCGGGGGTGACCAGGAGGCCGGCGGTGAGGTAGCGGACGTACTCGTGCACGACCTTGCCGGGCTCCGCGGGGACGATGCAGCTTTGGATGTCCTTGGGAGTGTCCAGGGTGAGGCACCGCTGCGGGCCGTTCTGGACGACGAAGACCTCGCCGAAACGCGAAGGTTTGCGGAACAGGATGGTGTCCGACGGTGCCGTCGCTGCGGCGCTCGCGGGCGGCGCTGCGGGAGACGGCGCCGGGGTTGGGGCAGGGGAGGGGTGCGAGCACGCGGCTGCGTTGGCAAAGACCACCAGTGCGGCCGATTGGAGGTGTCGGGAAGAGGGCTTCACCGCCCCATTGAACCACGACCCGGTTGCGGCGTGGGCGTCCGCGTGTGCTACACAGCCGGGCCAGCCCATGCACACCTTCTTCATCGAGACCTTCGGCTGCCAGATGAACGTGCACGACTCCGAGCGCATGCACGGGCTGCTCCTCGCCGCCGGCCTCCAGCCCGTCGGCTCGGCCCGCGAGGCGGACCTCGTCGTCGTCAACACCTGCTCCGTGCGCGAGAAGGCCGAGCAGAAGCTCGACTCCGAGCTCGGCAAGCTCCGGCGCCTGAAGAAGCAACGATCGGGGCGTCCGGTCCTCGTCCTGGCGGGCTGTGTGGCCCAGCAGCGCGGAGCCGCGGTGTTGCGACGCATGCCCTTCATCGACGTGGTGCTCGGTCCCGATCATCTCGGCGAGCTGCCGGCCCTGGCGCTTGCTGCCGACGGCGGTGCCCCTGCGGAGGTCCGCACGACCTTCGACCTGGAGCGCCCGGCGTTCCTTGCGTTGACCTCGGATCAGGCCGCGCCGAGCGCGTTCGTTTCCATCAGCAAAGGCTGCGACGAGCGCTGCTCGTTCTGCATCGTGCCGAGCACGCGCGGGCCGGAGCGCCACCGCCCCTCCGCCGAGATCGTTGCGGAGGTGCGCGCGCTCGTGCAGCACGGCGCTCTCGAGGTCGTGCTCCTCGGGCAGACGGTCAACGGATACCGCGACCCGAGCGGCGAGCTGCGGTCGGAGCCGAACGACGGCACCGGCTTTGCGGCGCTGCTGCGTGCGATTGCGGAGCAGGTCCCGGAGCTCCGACGCCTGCGCTACACCAGCCCGCACCCGCGCTGGTACGG
>CAYMUE010000130.1:0-18175 GCA_964393505.1 uncultured Polyangiaceae bacterium | reverse complement strand
TCAGCCGAGACAGCGGCACGGGTCTCCGGGATGTTCTGTGGACAGCGAGGGGAGCTCACGCTCGAGGGCTGGTCGATCGAGGCTTATGAGCGCATGGCGCGGGCGACGGGGGGGCTACAGATGGAGGCGTATGCGCGAATCGCGGCGCACGCGGCCAGGGTCGATGCAGAGCCCCTGGTGCGTCCGGCCGGTGCGCTTGGGGTGATGATGCACCTGGCAGCCGATATGCGCTCGGGGGATCCGAGGCTCATGTCTCTGCCGGAGTCGGAGCGGGAGGGCCTCCTGGCGCGAGTCGGGATCGAGCTCGACGCGGCGCTCCGGGCACTTCCTTCCCAGGCGGTGGAGCGCATGCGCTCGGTGATTCCTCGCATCGAGACGCAAGAGGGGCGTTGACGCACGCCACGCGAGCATGCGATCATGTCCTGTCTGCTGGCCCGAACTCGGAACCGCCCGGAGGAACACGCCATGGCAGGTGCAGGCTTCGCAGTCACTCGTGAGCTGCTGGACTGGCTGGAGGGACTCGCCTCGAACGGGGCTTTCGTGGTGACCGCCGACGGCACGGGAGGGTTCTCGCCTCCGGTCGACAAGCTGGTGCGCGCCATGCACACGGTGCTTGCGGGCGGGGAGGTCGAGGTGACGGTGAAGACGCCGGGGGATGCAGCACGCCGGACGGCGCTCGACGCCAGGCTCGATGCCGCGCTCGGTGCCGCTTCGGTGGGCAACGAAGCCCTCACGTCGTTCACTCCGTAGTCCGACGCAGAGGACTCATGAGTGCGGACAAGCCCCGTAGAGGAGCGTGGGAGGCGTTCTGCGCATCCTATGATCGGCTGAGGAACTTGGAGACGTGCACCCCGACGTCCCTCGTGGGCGCTGCGGCCGGGGCGTTCCTCTTCATCGTCGTTCCTGCGTGGATTCCTCCTCTGGCTCGTTACGGAGGGATCCGGTTCCACTGGCTGGTGTTTGGCATCTTCTGCACCGCCACGCTGTCTTCCTACGGGTTCCATCGGGTGCGGGGTGAGCGGCCCTTGGGACCCGCGTTCACGGCATTGGACACGCTGCTCTCCGAGACGGCGTTCGCGCTCGCCGTTCTCACGACAACGGGCCATGTCCGCTACGCGTATGCGGCCCTGCAGGGAGTCGTCCTGATTACGCAGCACGCCAGCAACTACGGCTTGACCGTCGTGCTGGCCGCGCTGCTGGCCATACCGGTCCTGGTCCTGCCCGGTGTGGCGGTCGCGTTCCTCGGCGTCGAGAGCGAAGTGCTCGTGATCGCTGTCGCCCTTTACACGATCACGCTGTGGGCCAGCAACCTCACGCGCGAGCGGATGCTCAGGGAAGCCAGGAACACCGAGCTTCGCGACGCCCTGCTCACCACCGACGGCGTCGCCAATCGAGCCTTCGAGCTCGCCCTCACACGCACCGCCCTCACCGTCGGCGACACCCTCCACGAGCTGCGCAATCACCTCGGCGTCGTCGGCGCCGGGCTCGACTACCTCCACGAGAGCCTCCCGGACGATCCCGACGTGCGCGCCTCGGTGTCCGATTCGTTGGACAGCTTCCGACGGGCCCGCGAGGTGCTCGAGGGCGCCATGAGCAAGCTGCGCCGCTCCCGAGACGAGCACGCGGTGACCTTCGACGCCACCGAGGCGATCCGGGCGTTCGGCGCCGCCGCGAAGCTGCCCGGCGCCAGCCTTCACGTCGAAGGGGATTCGCAGGCGTTCCTGGTGCATGGCGACGGCGACGCGTTGCGCTCCGTGCTGACGAACCTCACGCGCAACGCGGTCAAGGCGGGTGCCCGTCAGGTGACCATCACGCACCGGATCTCGCGAGCGGACAAGTCGCTGCGGATCGAGGTGGCCGACGATGCCCGCGGGATCGATCCGAAGCTCGCGGGCGAGCTGTTCCAGAAGCCGTTCGTCACGGGGCGCGAGCACGATGGGGGCACGGGCCTCGGCCTGTACCTGAGCCGGCGCCAGATCGAGCTGATGGACGGCTCGATCTCCGTGTCGAGCGTCGTCCCCCTCGGCACGCGATTCACCATCATGCTGCCGGGCACCGAGCTGATCGGCGCGCGCTGACTCGCCGGCTTCGGGGATACGGGGTTGACGCCCCCGGTCCAAGGTGGCAAGCGATCTCGCAGGACTGTGTCGTCCTGCGAACTACCGACCGTGAATTACACCGATCCCGACATCATCGTCGATCACGACGCCCCCTCCGTGGACGAAGGGCCGGAGCCCATCCTCCCGGGGACCCGGCTCGAGATCGGCAAGCCGGTCCAGATCGCGGAGGGCCAGTGGCTCTGTGTGGCCAAGCTGCTGGGCGGGGCCAACGATCTCCCCTGGATCGGCACCGGTCCGCGGCCGGTCCCCGGTCCCGACGAAGTCACGCGCACGGTCTTCGTGGCGCAGGGGCGTGGCGACACTCCGGCGCTTGCGGAGCAGGACGCGGTCCACAATCTCGAAACCGCCTGCCGCCCTCCCAAGCCCGTCGTGCGCGGTTGTACCGATCCTCCGCCGCCCACGCCAGTCCCCTCCTTCGCCGCCACCAGGGCTGGAATCAGGAGCCCCCTGCCCCCTGCACCGATTGTCGTCGGGATTCCCGCGTCCCCCAACGCACGCCGTGGCGGCGTCGTGGCGTGGTTCAAACGACTGATCGGCTCGAAGCGGTAGCTGCCTGGGGGCGGCGGCGCCGAGAAGCGGGGATCGGGTGGAATCAGAACCCATCGTCTCGCATCCAGGATGAGCCGGTGGATCGCGGCCCGGGGGAGCGTCCGGAGCCGGACGTCGTTGGGAGTCAGGGCATCGCGGAGGGGGACGCGGCCGGTGCCGAGGCACTGCTCGCGATGGGGGGCGACGGAGGCTGGGCCGGGGCCGGAGGGACAGGAATCGAGACGGTGTCGGGTATCGGCTGCTGCAAGGGAGCCGACGGGCCAGTTGTCGACCGTGTGAGCCAGATCACGACTGCGACGGTGAGCAGCGCGATAGCGCCCAACCAGGCGATCACGACGGTCGTTCGCTTGGGCTCGGTGCGCCGGCGGGCGCTTCTGGCGGTGGACTTCGGGGGGAGTTGTGCGGTGGATTGCGAGGACGGGCGGGAGTGCCGGTGCGATCTCGACTTCTTTGGATGCGTGTGCCCGCGGGAAGGCGTGATGGCAGGCGTCAGCGCCTGCGCGGGCGACGCGGTGTGGGAAGGCCCCGGGGCAACGGCGGGCGCGGCGCGGGGCTCCCTGGACGGCTCCGGCGCTGCACTCTCGCGCTCCGCGCGGCCGCGAGCAGACTCCAGCGCAGCGGCCACGAACTCCGCTCGCTCCGCCCTGCGATGCTTCAGCAGCTTGCCCACGTATTCCGCGACATCGTCTGTCGTCGTGTGCAGTCCCGATTCCCCCATCGCGTCGAGCAGCATCTGCCGCATCGAAGCCGCCGATGGAATGCGCGTCTCGAGGTCGTGATCGAGGGCTCGGGCCGCCACCTCGCGAATCCTCTCGGGAACCGTGTCGGGCAGCGCAGAGGCAGGGACCCCATCGAGCACCATGCGAACGTTTTCGAGGGGGGTCTTGCCCTCGAACGGGTGGCGCGACGCGAGCAGGTGGTGCAGCACCGCGCCCATCGCCCACACGTCGGAACGCCGATCCACCATGGCGCCCTGGGCCTGCTCCCGGGACATGTACGACAGCTTGCCGCGCACGACGCCCGTCGCGGTCCTCTCCGACAGACGGTCTCGCGCCCGGGCGATCCCGAAGTCGATGACTCGCGCGACACCATGGCGATCGACGAGGATGTTGGAGGGGGAGATGTCCCTGTGCACTACGCCGAGCAGCTCCCCGTCTGCGTCGCGCAGCTCGTGCGCAGCGTGCAGCCCAGCGCATGCGTCCGCGATGATCCTGCAGGTGATCCCGATCGGCAGGGCCGCGGACTCGCCCAGCTGCTTGAGCACCACGCTCATGGGATCGCCGTCGATCCAGTCCATGACGACGTAGGGCTCACCGTGGATTTCGCCGAGCTCGTGCAGGCGCGCGACGTTGGGGTGGTCGATGCGGCAGGCGATGCGGGCCTCGTCGATGAAGAGCTTGTGGAGCGACGGGTCCTCGATGAGCTGGGGGAGCATGGTCTTGACGGCGAACAGGCGTTCGACGCCGTGGGGACCGACGAGGCGCGCGAGCCAGACCTCGGCCATGCCTCCGCGTGCGACGAGCCCGAGGAGCTCGAAGCGATCCAGCCTCGTACCGGGCTGGAGTCGGGACATGATGGATTCGTGCGGCGGCATGGCGCTTGGTCATTATGAACCAACCGGGCAGGCGGGTGGCACGACTTCGCGCAGGGGCGCGCAGTGCGTTCCGCAGTTCTGACTCGGATGCGGATTCACCGGCCAGAAGATCGCGTCCGTGCGGCAGGATCTGTCGATCGAAATCATCGCGGAGGCGATGCGGGCCGGGTGGACGATCACCACGGTGAACGCGCAGCAAGACCCGCGATTCCAGGACCAGGCGAGCGTGCAGGCGTTGCAGTTGCAGGCGGTCCTCTGCACCCCCCACCGGCGGGCAATCGCCTCTCGGGGTGCTCTATCTCGAAGGCGGAGCCGGGGCGAAGTCCCTCGGCCCGAACGAACTTCTCTTCGCCGAGCTGTTCGCCAGACACATCGCTCCCCTGGCCGATCGGCTGCTCGCGCTTTTCCACCTCAACGAGCTGATCCGCGTCTACGGACTCACCCGCAGCGCCCGGAAGTAGCGCGGCGAATGGAACCCGGCGCGGCATCCGGTCGATGATTTCGTCGCCTGTGTGTCACCGCCGCCCGCATGTTCACCTATGCAGCGTTCCCGTGTCGGCTACCATCGCCGTCGCGCGCATGGCGGGATCGCGTCGTGCACTGGAGGGCTCGATGGATTGCTTCGGCAAGCGTTGGACAACGAGGGTGGCTCAAGGGGTTGCGATCGCGATGCTGCTGTTCGCGGCCGGTTGCGGCGGAAACGACTCGGAGAGCTCCGGGACGGTGACGTGTGAGGAGGGACTGGTCGCTTGCGGGGAGCAATGCGTGGACCTCTCCAAGGACCCTGCGTTCTGCGGCTCATGCTCCGTGGCCTGCGACAAGGCCAACGTCTGCTCGCGAGGCGAGTGTCGGGTCTCGTGCCAGTCCGGGCTCACCAACTGCGTCGGCTCCTGCGAGAACCTGAAGACCGACAGGTCCTCGTGCGGCGCCTGCGGCAACGCATGCGCCGAGGGGCAGGTGTGCTCGGCGGGAACGTGCGCGCTGAGCTGTCAGGCGGGGTTGGAGAACTGCAACGGGACGTGTGCGGAGCTGCTGACCGATCGCGATCACTGCGGCGCCTGCGGCAACACCTGCGGCGCCGGACAGGTGTGCTCCATGGGCACGTGCTCGCTGACCTGTCAGCAGGAGCTGGCCAACTGCGACGGCACTTGCGTCAACAAGCAGACGAGCGTGGACAACTGCGGGGCGTGCGGGAATGTCTGCGATCCGGGGCGAGTCTGCTCGGCGGGCAAGTGCTCCCTGAGCTGCCAGGATCAGCTCGAGGACTGCGGAGGAATGTGCGCCAATCTGCTCAACGACAACCTGCACTGCGGTGCTTGCGGAAAGCACTGCAAGGCCGGGGAGCGTTGCTCCGCGGGTGTCTGCTCGGTCACCTGCCAGGATGGACTCACCGACTGCGAGGGCATCTGCGCGAACCTGCAGACGGAGAACCTGCACTGCGGCGGTTGCGGCACGGTCTGCGCGGCAGGCGAGATCTGCGTGGCCGGCAAGTGCGAGCTCACCTGCCGTACGGAGTTCCTGCAGTGCGGCGGCTTCTGCGTGGACCCCCAGACGAACCGGTTCCACTGCGGCGAGTGCGACCATGCCTGCGGCGCGGGGCAGGTGTGCACCGAAGGCAAGTGCACCATCACCTGTCAGCAGGGGCTCACGCCGTGTGACGACGTCTGCGTCAACACGAAGGCCGACAACCGCAACTGCGGCGCCTGCGGCACGGCGTGTGATCCGGGCCAGGTCTGCTCCAACGGAACCTGTGCGTTGACCTGCCAGGCGGGGCTCGAGAAGTGCGACGGCACGTGCGCGAACATCAAGACCGACAACACCCATTGCGGTGCTTGCGGCAACGCTTGCGGTGCGGGCGAGGTCTGCTCCGCGGGAGTGTGCTCGCTCACCTGTCAGACGGGCTTCGAGAAGTGCGGCGGCGCGTGCGTGAATACCCAGACCGACAACGCCCACTGCGGTACCTGCGGCACCGCGTGCGGCGCCGGCAAGGTCTGCTCGGCGGGCGTGTGCGCGACCAGTTGCCAGGCGGGGCTCGAGAAGTGTGGCGAGTCATGTGCGAACACCCAGACCGACAACGCCAACTGCGGCGCCTGCGGCACCGCGTGCGCCCCGGGCACCGCCTGCATCCTGGGCGTGTGCAAAATCCAGTGCGGCGCCGGCTCCACGCTCTGCGTGGACAAGTGCGTCGACATCCAGCACGACCCGTTCAACTGCGGCGGCTGCGGCAACGTCTGCTCGACCAATCATGTCGAGTCCTACTGTCTCGACGGCGAGTGCCGCGGTCCTTGCGAGGTCAGCGTCGACTACAACTTCTGGACCGACTGCAACGATGATCTCGCCTCCGATGGTTGCGAGGCCGACTTGATGAACGATCCGGGCAACTGCATGACCTGCGGGAACGCTTGTCCTGAGCCGGAGTCGGGCATGGTCCACGCGATCGCATTGTGCACCGATGGGTGTCAGATCGATTGTGAAACCGGCTGGGGCGACTGCGACCAGGATCTGTACGAGGGGGCGAGCGGCACGGGGTGCGAGACGCAGCTCTTGGGGCCCTCGAACTGCGGCATGTGCGGCGCCACCTGCACCGATCTCTGGCAGGCCACTGCCACGTGCGCGAACAACGTGAAGTGCGCCATCTCCGCGTGCAACCCGCCGTGGAACGACTGCGACAAGGACGCCTACAACGGCTGCGAGTCGAACTGGATGGACGATCCCTCGAACTGCGGCGCCTGCGGCACCGACTGCTACGCCCTCGGCTACGGCTACTACTGCATGCAGGGCAAGTGCACCTACATGCCCTGAGGAGCGGCTGACCGGCTCGTCCAGACCAGCGCACGCAGGCCGAACGGCCCCCCCCACGTTTCTTCCCACGATTTCAGCGAGGGCTTGGGTAGGACCCGAGGCTCGCGTACACTGTTTCGCGAGGCATCGCATGGACAGCACCGCGCTCTCGGAAGGCCAGGTCTTCGCCCACCGCTATCGCATCTCCCGATGCGTGGCTGCCGGCGGCATGGGCGCCGTCTACGAAGCCTTCCATACCGAGACCGACCGACGCGTCGCGCTCAAGGTCATGCTCCCCCACTTCGTCTCGAACTCCGAGCTGCGCGACCGCTTCAAGCGCGAGGCCCGCATCACCGCCAACATCGGCAGCGAGTTCATCGTCGAGGTCCTCGACGCCGGCGTCGACGAGCAGACCGAGATGCCCTTCCTCGTGATGGAGTACCTCGAGGGGCAGGACCTGTCCGGCGAGATCGAGGCCAAAGGCCCGCTCCCGCTCGACCTCGTCGTGACCTACCTGCACCAGGCCGCCCTCGCCCTGCACAAGACCCACAACGCGTCGATTGTGCACCGCGACCTGAAGCCCGAGAACCTCTTCCTCACTCGGCGCGATGACGGATCGCCGCGGATCAGGATCCTGGACTTCGGGATCTCGAAGGTGGTCGAGGCGGCGCGGACCAACGCCACGCAGACCCTCGGGACGCCGTTGTATATGGCGCCCGAGCAGTTCGACGGGAAGGTCTCGCCCGCGTGTGACATCTATGCGCTCGGGATGATCGCCTACACCCTGCTCGTGGGGCAGGCCTACTGGCAGCCCGACGAGGAAGAGGAGGCGTCGGTGTTCGTGCTCGCCGGGCGCGTGATGCGCGGCGTCCAGGACCCCGCCTCGCAGTACGCCCTCAAGCGCGGCGTGAAGCTGCCGCCGGCCTTCGACGCCTGGTTCGCCAAGGCCTGCAACCGGGATCCCAAGCTGCGCCATGCCGGCGCCATCGAGCTCGTCCAGTCCCTCGCCGAAGCGTGCGGCGTGGCCTCTCCAGCACGCCCGCAAGCGCTCTCCCTCGCGCCCGAGGAAGCCTCGCCTCGCGCCGAGCGCCAGGCGTCAGCCGCGACCGACATGGCGCTCGCGACCGACGCCTCCACGACGGGAGTGCGACCCCACAAGCGTGTGATGCCGCTGGTGCTTGGGGGCGGTGTTCTTGCGGTCGCGGCGGTCGGCACGGCGCTGTTCTTCGCCAGCAGGCACGAGCCGTCTTCCAGCGGCCTCGTGCAGCCCGAGACCTCCGCAGCTTCCCCCGTGGTCTCCATTCCGAGCGTCCCCCCTTCCGCGACCGCTCCCGCTTCAATCGTCATCGCTCCCGATGCGCCGCCCACGGCATCGGTCGCATCGGCTCCGTCGGCGACGGGGAACGCGCCTCCCGTGACGGGGAGCAAAGAGGCAGCACCGCCGGATAAGAAGAACGCCAAGGCGGACGCGACCGCGAAGCCGAAGGCGACATCGACGGCTGCGCCGGCGACGGCGCAACCTGCCAGCACCGGCGGCGTGTATTCGCGCTTCTGACGCGACCCGGGCGCGCCCCGGGAGCACGGTTGTCGTCCGCAGGCCCTTTGGGTAACCTCGCCGCCCATGTCGTGTCGTACAGGACGGGCCTTCGCCGCAGCGTTGGGGCTCGTGTGTCTGGTGGGCGCAACCCCGTTGCTGGCGCAGGACAGCGCGACGGCGGCCGCGCTGTTCGACAAAGGACTGTCCGAAATGCAGGCGGGGCGGTTCGACGCCGCGTGTCCGGCCCTCGCGGAGAGTTACCGGCTCGACCCGCAGCCCGGGGCGTTGTTCACTCTCGCCGAGTGTCTCGCCAAGGGGGGCAAGGTGGCCTCGGCCTCCGCGCGCTACGACGAGTACCTCGAGCTGTACGCGCGGATGACCGGCGCGCAGCAGGCAGGCCAGCGCGGTCGCGACAAGATTGCCGCCCAGCAGAAGCAGGCCCTGCAGCCGCGGATTCCCCTGCTCACGCTGACCCTGCCCAAGGACGCCCCCGCCGGGACGCGCGTCAAGCGCGATGGCATCCTGCTCAACGACCCTGCCATCGGCACGCCGCTGCCGGTCGATCCGGGCGAGCACATCATCGCGACCACCGTGCCGGGCGGGCCCGAGCACGTGCAGAAGCTCACGATTGCCGAGGCCGAGAAGCGCGAAGTCACGCTGGAGATCGAGCTTCCTCCCCCGGCGCCCGTGGCCTCGGCCGAGCCTCCCTCTGGGCCAGCGCCGTCCGCAACGGCTGCCCCCCCAGCCTCTCCCTCTGCGACACCCCCCGTCGCACATCAACGCGACACCCATGGCGCTTCGGTCCAGCCTTCGAGTGGCGCCGGTCGCACCTGGGGATGGGTCTCGCTCGGTGTCGGCGTCGCAGGACTCGCCGTCGGATCCATCGGCGGCGTGCTCGCGCTCCAGAAAAAGGGCGAGGCCGACGACGAGTGCAAGGACACGGCGTGCAGCAGAGACGGGATGTCCGCGGTCAACTCCGGCCGCGACATGGCTCTGGCCAGCACGATCGGCTTCGGCGTCGGAGCCGTGGGGCTCGTCACCGGCATCGTGTTGCTCGCCACCAGCGGAAGCGGCTCCAAGGAGTCGAAGTCCGGAAAGGCGGCGTGGCATCCGGTGGCCACCACCTCTGGGACACGGGACGCCATGATCGGTGTTCGGGGGACCTGGTGAGGAATCCATGAAGCGAATCAATCCAGGGCGAAGAACCTCGAATGCACTCGCAGCCCAACGCTTGCCGTCGGTGGCGGCCATCGCGCTTGCCATGGCATCGATCGGGGCCTGCTCGAACGTGATCGGGCTCGACGCTGACTACCATCTTGCGGAGCCGTCGTGCATCGACGCGCTGGGCAAGGCCCCGGTGGGCTCGCCGTGCCCTGCGGACATGCTCGACGTCCCCGGCAACTACTGTATCGACTTCAACGAGACCACTTGGACCGACTATATGGGATTTGTCGCGCTCGCGAATCCGGCGGACCAGCCGCCGGAGTGTGCGGACAACCTCTCGTTCCAACCGGAGGGTTCGCCGCCCTTGGCACCCGATAGCGGAGCGGACGACTACCCTGTGACGGGCGTGGACTGGTGCGACGCCCTGGCCTACTGCAAGTCGAAGGGCAAGCGCCTGTGCGGGGCGATCCCCGATGGCGCGCCTCTTCCCGGCGACACCAGCCTCGAGCTCTCCTGCTCCGAGGACGAGTGGTACGCCGCCTGCTCGGCCGGGGGCCGTTTCACGACTGCAGAGGGGAGCACCGGGGTGCGGCTCTGCAACGTCAACAACGCCGAATCCGGCACGATGCCCGTGGGCACGACCAAGGGTTGCTCGGGGACTGGCGATTACCAGAACCTCAAGGACATGAACGGCAATGTCGCCGAGTGGGTCAATGCTTGTACCCGCGAGGGCACCTTGACCTGCCAGGTGCGCGGAGGTTCGTTCTCCACCACCTATGGGGACACCTGCGGATTCCGTCGTGACCTGACTGCCATGATCCGCAATCAGGAGGTCGGAATCCGCTGCTGCAAGAGCCTCCCCTGATCGAGCCACGCCGCAAGCCAAGCCCCTCTCGCAAGCCGAATGCCTCCGGGCACGGATGTCTGTCGCCCGCCCGCCCGATGCCTGGTACGGAGATGTGTCGCTGCGTGCTTGCCGGGAGGGACAACAGCAGCGTCGATCACGAGCCGGAATCGCGCGGTGCCCGCACGGTGGAGTGGAGTCGAGGAACGCGGGGGGACTGCCCGTCAGTATCCAAAGTCCGGCGTCTTGGTCGCAGGCTTCGCGGTCTTCGCCGGCGGAGATTTCGAAGCCGTGGCGGTGGCAGCGGGCACCTTGTCCTTGATGACCGGCGTGGCTGCGGTCCTGACCGGAATCGGAGCCTTCGTGTCTTCCGCAGCGGAGGCGGTGGGCGTAGCCACGGCTGCCGTAGCAGAAGGCTGGATCGGAGTCGGTGATGCGCTCGCGGCGGGGGGGGCAGCGGTCGCGGAGTCGGCAACCGTCGGCGAGGAAGCGGCTGCTGTCGCGGGCGCGGCGCTGGACTCTCCGGAGGTGACCTTCCAGGCGATGGCGCTGCCGGCGAGGAGCAGCAGGACGACACTGACACCGAGGACGGCGAACAGGGCGACGCGTGGAGCGGCTGCGGGGGGCAGGCTCGGTTGTCCGGGATTCGTATGGGCCCAGGTGTTGCCGGTCGGCTGCGTGGCCTGCGTCGGCAAGTCCCTTCCTTCGAGCGCTGCGATGACCGAGGCCCGGGGATCGATGGGCTGCGGCACGACGACCGCCTTGCCCTCGTGCGCCCAACCGTCGAGCGCCGCGATGAACTCGGCCGCAGTCTGGAATCGCTGCGAGGGCTCGCGTGCCATCGCCTTGGAAACGATCGAGGCGAAGGCGGAATCGATTCCAGGCACGATCTGCGATAGGGGGCGAGGGTCTGCAAGGACGATCTTGAACAACAGCTCGTTGATCGAGGTGGCCTCGAAGGGCACCTGGGCGGTGACCGCTTCGAACAGGATTACGCCGACGGCGTACAGGTCGCTGCGCAGATCGGCCTCGGCGCTCCCGCGTGCCTGCTCGGGCGACATGTAATAGGGAGTGCCCATGATCGCGCCCGTGCGGGTCATGTTCTTCGCGTCCGAGCCGAGGGGCTGGAACTTCGAGATGCCGAAGTCGATGATCTTGACGTAGTCGGAGACGCCCGCCTTCTCGCGAAGGATGAAGATGTTGTCCGGCTTCAGATCGCGGTGGATGATCCCGGCGGCGTGAGCAGCCTGGAGCCCTTCGAGCATTTGTCGGGCAATCGGGCAAATCTGCTCCGGAGTCATGCGCCCCAGGCGTCGGATTCGATGGCTCAACGGCTCGCCGTCGAGGAACTCCATGACCATGTAGCGCTCGCCGCCCGCGAGCTCCCCCAGATCAAGGATTTCCAGGATGTGATCATTGCCGATGGTTCCGGCCGCCTGCGCCTCGCGCTCGAACCGCACCACCGTCTGGGCGTCTTCCGCCACGCCGGCGTGCAGCACCTTGATGGCGACCTTGCGCTTGATCTTGATGTTTTCGCCAGCGTAGACGGCGCCCATTCCGCCTTCGCCGATCAGGCTGACGATGCGGTACTTGCCATCGATGGTCTGGCCGATTTCGAGCGCCATGGGGTCCTCTCAGCGACGTGGATTCAGGGGTGCGGTGGGGGGGAAGACGCAGGCGGATGACGTCTCGTTAGCGCCCGTCGTGTTGGTCCCCTCGGCTCGGGCTTCGCGCCGGCTGCGGATTTGCAGATTCATTCACCAGGTCCCTGAGTATACTCTGCCCCGTCGGGTGCTCGCAAGTTCCGCCGGTGCCCGTGAGGATGGATGAGTTCGGGACCCGAACCTTCGAACAGGCCGATTCGAGGGGGAGGGGCATGGGGCTGGAGGACGACGATGCGCTCGCGATGGTTCGTGTTGGTAATGCCTGCCGCCTTGCTCCCTCTGCACGGCTGCGCCAGCCACGGTTCCGACCAGGGATCCAGTGATCCTCCCGACGCCTCCGTCGATGCCTTGCGCGTAACAGCCTCCATTCCGAACTCGGAATCCGCTCGCACGATCACCCGCGCGTTGCGCTCCCGCTTCGTACGCACGCCCCGCCCCACCCCGAGCCTGCTCGCTCTCGACCCCGCCCTCCAGGCCGCCCTCGAGCCACTTCTCCCCGTCCTCCCCGAGGCCATCGCCTCGCGCTTCGAACGCGTCGATCACGGCCTGCGCCCCGTCATCCCCGTGCGTCCCGGCAAGCCGAGCCTTGCGTGCGAGGCGAGGGTGATCCTCCCCGAGCGCGCCGACGGCGAGGTGCGATCACCGACGACAAGTCCGGCATGCAGATCGGCTTCGTGCTCGAGCGTGCGTCGTCCCGAGAGGTCGGCATCGCCGACGGCCTCGCGGTCTACGACCGCGGCGGTCCCTTCGAGTCCGCGATCATCCACCGTCCCCACTTCGAAGGCACCGAGGACTTCGTGGTCTTCGAATCCAGGCCGCCGGTCGAAGAGCTCTCCTACTCGGTCGACGTAAGCCAGGTGCCAGGATTGCGCTTGGTCGCCGACACGCTGGAGTTTGTTAGCGAAGCCGGCTCCCCCACCTTGCGCGTCGCTCCGCCGTACGTCGTCGGCAGCGATGGCGAAACCGTCGCCGCACATCTCGCGGTGGAGGGGTGCCGCTACGACACGAACCCCGCGGCTCCCTGGGACAGGGAGGTGGTGGCGCCCGGCGCTTCGCGATGCACGGTGAAGGTGAGCTGGAAGGACGTGAAGTACCCCGCAGTGGTGGACCCCGCCTGGACCACCACCGGGTCGATGGGTATGGCCCGTCGGCAGCACACGGCGACGCTTCTGTCGACCAACAATGTGTTGGTGGCGGGCGGCATCAACGCTTCCGGCGTGGCCCTCGGCTCCGCCGCGCTCTTCCATCCTTCGACCGCACAGTGGTCAGCCACAGGATCCATGGCTGACCCACGCTACGACCACGTGGCCGTCGTTCTCAGCGACAACCGCGTTCTCGTGAGCGGAGGGCGGAACCCCGTTGTCCTTGCCTCCACCGAGCGGTACTTGCCGTCCAGCGGCGTTTGGAGCTCGGCCGGGGCTCACAAGAACGCCCGCGCCCGCCACACGGTGACGTTCAACTCCGCGGGCTACATGCTGGCTGCGGGCGGTACCAACGGGACCTCTCCGCTCAACTCGATCGAGAAGTCCGCGGACACGCTCGGCACCGGCGCCTGGTACAGCGTCGCGACGCTGATCACGGCGCGCCATTCGCACACCGCTACCCCCGTCACCAGCACCGTTACCGTATTCGCGGGAGGATACGGTGCCAGCGGCGCGCTCGCCGCGGTGGAGAGTCACGAGGAGGGCGACAGCCCCATTTCCAGAGACGCGATGACCTATGCGCGGTACGACCACGTGGCCTGGTTCGACAACGCGCTGTACGTTGCAGGCGGCTTCCCTTCGCTTACGGCCAAGACCGAGAAGCTCGCCACATTGACGAGCACCTGGGCCAACCAGGGGGCGTTCAACGTGCAGCGCAACGCGACCGTCTTCGATCCCGACTTCGGCTGGGCGATCGGCGGCTACGACGGCTCGGACTACCTGAGCTCGGTGGAGCGCTTCAACGCCGGGAGCTGGGTGACCCAGTCGGCCCTGACCACGGCGCGCAGCGCCCACACCGCCACGAAGCTGGCCGACGGCCGGCTCCTCGTGGCCGGCGGGCGGAACAGCAGCAATGCGGCGCTGGCCACCGCGGAGCTGCACGCGGCCCAGGCGGCTCTCGGTGTGGCGTGCATCGACGCGGGGGATTGCCTGAGCGGGATCTGCCGTGACGGCGTGTGCTGCGACCAACTCTGCAGCACGACGTGTAAGGCGTGCACGGCCGCGCTGAAGGGCTACGGAGTGGACGGTCAATGCGGATCGATCACTGCCGGTACCGATCCGCAAGACGAGTGCGTCGCGATGCAGCCGGAGACCTGCGGGACCACCGGCACCTGCAGCGGGACCGGGAGCTGCTCCAAGTGGCCTTCGGGCACCACGTGCGGGTCTCCAACCTGCGCGGACTCCACGCTGACGACCTCGTCCTGCAATGGCACGGGCACCTGCGTGACGGCGATCACGGAGTGCGAGCCCTTCGCGTGTTCGGCCGGTGCGTGCAAGACGACGTGTGGCACGTCTGCGGACTGCGCGACCGACTACTACTGCGCGAGCTCGTACTGCGTGGCCAAGAAGAACTTGAGCACCAGCTGCCAGGCGGGGCAGGAGTGCTTGTCCGGCAACTGCATCGACGGAGTGTGCTGCGAGTCGAGCTGCGGCGGCGGCGTCGCCTCCGACTGCCAGTCATGCAATGCCTCGCAGCCCGGCTACTGCAAGCCTGTCGCGGCGGGCGTGCAGTGCCGCGCCAGCGCAGGGGGGTGCGACGTGGCCGAGATGTGCGACGGCAATACCTTCCAGTGCCCGAACGACGGCTTCCAGGCGGCGGGCACCGTGTGCCGCGCGAGCGCGGGCGAGTGCGATGTGGCCGAGCTCTGCTCGGGCAGCTCTGCGGTCTGTCCCAACAACTCCTACCGGTCCGCAGGCACCGCTTGTGCTGACGACGGTCTCATCTGCACGACCGACCTGTGCAGCGGCAACTCGGCCACGTGCGTGCACGCGGCCGGCAATGCCGGGATCGTGTGCAGGGCTGCGGCCAACGAGTGCGACTACGAGGAGAAGTGCTCCGGGAGCGCCTCCGCCTGCCCTGCCAATGCCGTCAAGCCAGTCAATACCCCCTGCTCCGACGACACCAACGTCTGCACGACCGACCTGTGCAACGGAAACACCACGACGCCAGCGTGCATGCACGCCGCCGGCAACTCGGGCGTGCTCTGTCGCGCCGCCATCGGTGTCTGCGACGCCGAGGAGAAGTGCACCGGCGTTTCCGTCAACTGCCCAACGGACGTCAAGAAGCAGAGCAGTTTCGAGTGCCGGTCTGTTGCGGGGGCCTGCGACCAGGCGGAGTTCTGCGACGGCGCGAACAACAACTGCCCTGCGGACGGGTTCAGTCCGAACAGCGTGCAGTGCCGGGCGGCGAGCTGCAGCAGCGACGTGGCCACGCTGGCCGCCAACTGTCCGGGCAACAGCGCGGCCTGTCCCGATCCGGTCACCCAGTCTTGCTCCCCGAGCCACTGCAATGGAACCATTTGCGGAGGCTGTTCGACCGACGGCGAGTGCCAGAACGGGTACTACTGCTCCGGCGGCGTGTGCACCGCCAAGAAGGCGCTCGGCGCCATTTGCAGCGCCCTCAACGAGTGCACGAGCGGGCATTGCGCGGACGGCGTCTGCTGCACGACCGACTGCAACGCGGGTCTCTGCGACTCGTGCACCAACGTCAACCAGGTCGGCACCTGCTCCCCGGTCCCCGCGAACACGGTCTGCCGTCCCGCCGCGGGCGAATGCGACCAGGCCGAGACGTGTGGTGGCGCGATGGCCTGCCCCAACGACGCCAAGGTGCCGGCCAATACCGAGTGTCTGGCGGACTCGAATCCCTGCACCCAGGACATCTGCGACGGTTCCGGCAATGCGTGTACGCATCCGGCCGGCAACGCGGGCACCCAATGCCGCGCGGCCAATGGCTCCGCCTGCGATATCGCCGACTTCTGCAATGGCACCACGACCGAGTGCGCCGATGCCAAGCAGCCCAGCACCTACGTCTGTCGAACCGCAGTCGGGGAGTGCGACGTCGCCGAGAAGTGCACTGGCACGACGGACATCTGTCCCGACGACACGAAGAAGAGCGCGGGCACGACCTGTACGGCCGACTCGTTGATTTGCACTCGAGACATCTGCGACGGAGTCAGCGCGGGCTGTACGCATCCTGCAGGCAATTCGGGAACGGTGTGCAGAGCGGCGGATGGCGTGTGCGATGTCGCCGACGCGTGCGACGGAGTCAATCCCGACTGTGTGGACAGCAAGCAGCCGAGCTCGTTCGTGTGCCGCACCGCGGGCGGCGTGTGCGACCTCGTCGAGAAGTGCGACGGCTCGAACAACACCTGCCCGAACGACGTCAGGGTGCCCAATGGAACGCCTTGTGCGGCTGATACCAACCCCTGCACGTCGGATATCTGCGACGGCACCAACGTCGACTGCCAGCACCCCGCCGGAAATGGCGGCGACCCCTGCAGGGCCGCCACCGGGGATTGCGACAAGGCCGACGTCTGCAGCGGCTCCTCCACGGTGTGCCCCGATTCCAAGCAGCCCGCCGGTACGGTGTGCAGGGTGGCGGAAGGGGATTGCGACGTCGCGGAGATCTGCTCCGGCACGGCCAACGATTGTCCCCCCGACGCGTTCCAGCCCAGCTCCTTGCAGTGCAGGGAGCCGAGCTGCACCGACGCGATCGTGACTCTTGCCGCCAACTGCACGGGCAGCGCCGCTGCGTGCCCTGCTCCCCAGACCCAGAGCTGCGCGCCCAGCGTATGCAATGGCGACCAATGTGGTGGCTGCTCGACTGACGGCGAATGCGGCGTTGGCAAGTTCTGCTCCGGTGGTGTCTGCACCGACAAGTGGGCCAACGGCCATGTCTGCAGCGGCGCCAATCAGTGCTCTACCGGCAACTGCGTCGACGGTGTCTGCTGCAATACCCCCTGCTCCGGAGGAGTCTGCGATTCCTGCGCCCTTGCCAGCTCCCCCGGCACCTGCTCCCCCGTCGCCGCAAGCACCGTGTGCCGTCCCTCGGTCGGCGAGTGCGATGTCGCCGAAACCTGTGGCGGCGCCCTCGTCTGCCCGGCCGATGTGACCAAGAACGGGCAGTCCTGCACCGCCGATGACAACCCCTGCACGACCGAAGTCTGCCAGGGGACGACCTGCGCCCATGTCGCCGCCCCCAACGTCACCGTGTGCCGTCCGGCCACCGGTGAGTGCGACGTCGCGGAGACATGTGGAGGTGCGACAGACTGCCCCGCGGACGGCTTCAAGACGAACGGCACGGCTTGCACGGCCGACGACAAGACTTGCACGCTGGATCAGTGCATCGACGGCGTGTGCGCTCACCCTGCGGGCAACGCGGGGACGGAGTGCAAGCCTGCCGCCGGCGAGTGCGACGTCGCGGAGAGCTGCGACGGCGTCAATCCGAACTGCCCGTCGGACGTCGCCAAGCCGGACAAGACGCTGTGCTCGCTCGATGGCAATCTCTGCACCGAAGACTGGTGCATCGCTGGGAGCTGCACCCATCCCGCCGGAAAGGCGGGGAACGTCTGCAGGCCTTCGGGCGGCGAGTGCGATGTCGAGGAGGTCTGCGACGGAGTCACGCCGAGCTGCCCCACGGAGACGGTGAAGCCCAACGGGACCCCCTGCGGAAGCGATGATCAGCCCTGCACCGAAGACAAGTGCGAGTCGGGGCTGTGTGTCCACCCCGCCGGCAACGCCGGCACGGTGTGCAGGGCCGCCGCCGGGGAATGCGATGTCGGCGAGGCGTGCAGCGGCACCTCGTCTGCGTGCCCCGACGACGTGTTCATGGCCGATTCCACGGCCTGCACCGACGATGGACAGCTATGCACGCGCGACCAGTGCCAGGCCGGCGTCTGCGTCCACCCGTCCGACGACGGCGCCGCCTGCAACGACTACA
>CAYMUE010000129.1:2852-18359 GCA_964393505.1 uncultured Polyangiaceae bacterium | reverse complement strand
CTGGTGGACTCGGAAGCGAGGGGATGCCTTGGGGACCATGGAGCGAACCTGCCCGTCGCCCTCGTCGGCTTGACAAGCACGCTCAACACGTGGCATGTCCCCTGTAGGGGCGTACCACAAGCATCCAGGGAGTCAGTGATGTCAAGTTTGGAGTTGGTTCGATTGGGGCTGGCGATCTCGGCATCCGTTGCAGCAATTGGAGGATCCATCGCAACCTCGTGCGTGACACACGGCGAGTCGGGTCCCGAATCGACAACGTCATCGGTGTCAACGCAGCTCGCCATGGAGGCCCCGTCAAATGCGTTCACCAGCCCATGCGCGGTCAGTACCCCCGTCGTCACGGAAGGCCCAGCTCTCGATGTGCCGATGGCGCTCGGGGCTCAGGGCACGGAGAGCTTCGCTTCCGGGCTGGGCGCTCTCTACCACATGGTTCCAGTGAAGATCTGGAACAAGGCAGTGTCCTCGCGAAGCATTGCACCTGCCGCCACGGAGGCTCGAACGAACGGCGCCTCTGTGCACCAGTACTACAGAGTTGGAGGGAAGAGCACCACGTGGTTCCTGGTCTACGCTGGGACGTGGAGTGGAGCTTCATACTACCAGATTCGAAACGGGGCTGGTCAACTGCTTCTCCGAGATGGACAGCCGAATGCCGTGATCCACGAGGGATTCTATGGCGCATCCCAGCTCTGGCGCCTCGAATGGGATGGAACACACTACCAAGTCATCGCCCGAGGTTCCGGCAAATGCCTGTCGAACCGGAACTCAACCGGAGACATCTACGTAGACGTGTGCAACGGTGCGGACTACCAGAAGTGGGGGTTTTCCATTGCGCCCGATGGCAATGATGTCCTGATGGTCAAGCACAGCAACAAGTGCGCACGCTCCATTACTCAGGCACCCGGCTCGTATCTCTACCAGTATGCTTGCAACAACCCGGGAACCAACATTCGATTCACGTTCGCGGAAGGGACGGAGTCTGGTGTGAAGTACCATCGGCTCCTGTCCGGCGGGCTCTGCGCTGAGGCGTCGGGATCGCAGGTGACGCTGCAGAACTGCGACACTGCTTCGTTGATGCAGCGCTGGTACTTCTCCGCCTCTTACAGTTCCGACAGCTATCGCTATGGCGATCAAACGCGGATTAGGAACGTTGGAAACAACCAGTGCTTGGGTGTCTACAACGCCGCCACCACCGATGGGACAGCGCTCATCACCGAGGCGTGCAGCAGCACAAGCGACAGTCAGCAGTGGCGGGTCTCCGGATATTCCCGTCGACACGTGCAGCTTGTCCAGGTTACGCAGAACGACCACGACGAGGCCAAACGGGGCATCATCCCCGATCTGGATATGGTATCGCTGGTCGCTCGGATGAACGAGGTGTTTTCCGCCTATGGAATCAACCTAGCATACGATCCAGCGACAGACAAAGCAGCGTTGGATGACAGTGAAGTGTGGTGTTGGGGCAATGGAAGCTGCCTGAACGGTGGGGCTGACTACGACGCTATTCCCCACGTGAACACCATTGCCGCAAGCTACCCGACGAAGCTGGTCGTGTTCGTGCGAGGGTTCCAGGCCCCGGCCAGCTGGCAGGCGGGATCGGGCAAGCAGGGATTCGCAGGGGCGCTATCAGACGGCCTCGTATCGCAAGATCGAAATCCGAATTCCAATCCTGCGCAGCCGGATTTGGTGTGCAACGGATCCCCGCTTCCGGATGGCGGAAGCAGCGCCGGGATCCTCGACGACTTCCATGTTGCGCATGAGTTCGGGCACTTTCTTGGGCTGCAGCACACTTTCGGCGGATTCTACAATTCCAAGGCCGACGCTGATGCTTTCCTGTGGTCGAGTGGAAACAACGAGATTCTCGCCTGGGATCCCGGGACATCAACCGTTGGGGATGGATTCAGCGACACGGGGCCGGAACCGTGCATTTGGCCCCTGGTAACACAGTACTGTTTCTCGTCCGCCACCAGCTACACCTATGCGAAGCCAGACGGCGGAGGCGCGTTCCAGGTTCCGCTAACCAATATTGAGAACTACCAGTATCACTCCTCCAAGGAACTGAGCGCCGCGCAGACTCGTGCCATCAGAGCCGCTCTTTACGCGCGCGGCATGAACACCGGAATATACTGAGACACATGTCCGAGCCTCGCCCACGGCCACTCGCCTTCGCCCCCGATCGCGGGAACCTGTCGGTCTCCGAACAACGCCCAGGGTTCATCTGCAACCCGTGCGACAAGTCCTGTGACGGCGGCGACTACCTCCAGGCCGAGCAGAACTCACAGGCGGCAGGGTTCTTGAACGTGCACGCGGCTGGCAATGCGGGAGACCCGGGGAGTCGCAGCGTCAATCCGCCAGCCTCGTTCAGACAGGGCCTTGCCCTCGCGGCGCTGAACTCGACCGATCGATTGTCGAGGACACGTGCCCGCCGGGTGGCGGCCCCCCCGTCACGGTGGCGGTTGACAGCGGGCGCGACAGCCGTAGCCGGCTCCGCCTAACCTCTGCCAGCATTGCGAACAAGTGCCTGCGCGTGAAGATCTATGCGATTCACATCCCGCAGGGACAGGCTAGAGACGTATTTGCCTGCGATTACTACCACTCAGGACCGCTTGAGAATCATTGACTTCCACCCGCAAAGGAAACGGCCATGACCACCTACCTGAAGCTTGGACTGATTGCTGTCCTGCTCTGCGCAGGATGTGATTCCGAGGATGCCGAAAGCTCCGCGCTCGACTCGGGCGCTGGGGCCGCGGGCGAAGCGGGTGTCGAGACCTCGGTGCCGGAGGCTCAAGCCGAGGATTCGAACGGAGGAGAAGCCGGCCCACAGGATGCCGCGAACGACACGGGCGCTGCATGCGCTCCACTCGCCGACGGCAAGTGTAGTCCCAGTGCGAACAACACGCGCTGTTGTGCATTCCAGGGCGACGTGTACCTCTGGTCCACGACGGCCACCTGCCGAAAACGCGTCCACGCAACGACGGATTCCGTTCCCTACGACTGCATGGACGCCCTGATGCCCTTCGACCCTCAGAACGCCTGCTTGGCCTACGACCTCGCGGCCTGCTACCAGCGAGACACGGGCGGCGGAGAGAGCGAGGTGATGTTGTCACCGGTGACATGGCCGGAATCCTATCTCGCCGGATCGGATTGGCACGTCTGCCCCGACGGCCTGTCCGCTCAGGTGGAGGCTGCCGAGGACTGCCCGTAGAATGGAGCGTCGCGCCGTTGCCGCCCTCGACCCCAGCTCGGTACTCCGCCCCTAACCTCCTGTTGCTTCCCTGGATCGTTTCTGTTATCCGTTCCTCATCTGGAGGGTGGCCGGAGCGCCGCTCCCCGGTCGTGAGGAGGTACCATGGCAGGAATCGATGTATCGTACACGGACGAGACCCTCAATGAGGCTCCCGCTGACGCCACCCGGCTGCTGGGCGCGATCGGTGCCGAGCCGTCGATCCGTACCTCCCTGCACCTCGCCGGGATGCAGGATGAAGACATCATCGAAGGGCGCAACCTGCTGCTCGCCTGCCTCGCCGCGCCCTCGGCTTCCCCGATCGTCACCGAGACCGAGGCCTCCCGATCACAGCGGGAGGCGGTCGTCGAGCTGGACGAGTGGGACGAGCCGAACTTCGCCCGCTACCAGGCGGCGCTCGTCCGACGGTTCCCTGCGCAGGCCCGCTTCGTCTTCGACAAGCTCTCGGCTGCCCGCGGCATCGATGCGGTTCGAGGCGTGGCGACCTTCAAGGCGCGGGTCGAAGCGCTGCGAGACGGTTCTGATCCCAATCGCACGGCAACCCGCAAGGAGGACCGAAAGGCCTTCGAGCTGCTCGAGCAGCGCGGCCTGACAGCCAAACATCTCAAGCATCTGTCCGCGCTCGTCGAGACCGCGCTCGGGCCGACCACGCCGCTCGAGCAAACGCGCGCGGCACACGACGAAGCGCGACGCAAGGCGTTGCTCGAACTGAAGCTTTGGGTCAACGAGTGGTCGGCCGTGGCGCGTGCATCGATCAAGAAGCGCAGCTACCTCATCCGACTCGGCTTGGCGAACCGCCGGCACGCGGTGAAGGAGACCGACGCGCCTCCAACGCCCGGGACGCCCTGATTTTAGGCTCCGGACTCCGGGACCAGGCTTCCGAGCTCCGAACGAACCTTCCGCGCCCGAAACGAAGCTCCAAAACCCACGTCGATCCCGCTACTTGGAAGCCGGAAGCCGGGAGCGCCCGCCGGACGCTCTCCGCGGCGATGCGGAAGCCCTTGTTTTCGGCTCCCAGAACGCTGCCCCAGGATCCGGAAGCTTCGCGCCGGAGTCGGAAGCTCCGTCTCGGTCCCGGCAACCCCCGTCCCCCTCCACGCCACCCGGGGGATGGAGAATTGTCCTCATCCAGTGTAGAAGATCGGACCCAGCCGCGCCGTCCAACGCGGCGTGGCCTCCCCGAGGAGTACGACGGGGGGTTCGTCTTGTGCCTGCGCGGTCATCCCACGCGGCTTTTCTGCTCCCAAGGAGATCTCCATGCGTTCGATCATCTTCGTTCCGGTCGCCTTGCTCGCACTCGTTTCCGTCGGTTGCGGCAGCAAGCAGAGCAGCACCACGGATCCCTCCCAGCAGCAGTTCGGCTACGCGCAGCCGGGCTATCAGCAGACGCAGCCGGGCTACACGCAGCCTGGGGCCACGCAGCCTGGCTACGCCCAGCCGGGCTACACGCAGCCTGGGACCACGCAGCCTGGCTACACCCAGCCGGGCTACACGCAGCCCACGGCGACGGCGACGCCCGGAGCGACGGCGACTCCCGCTGCGACGACGACGCCGACGGGCGCATCGGGCGGCTCGGCCCAGGCGATCAACCCGACGCTCGCCGGCATGCTCACGCCGCTGCTCACGCAGATGGCGGCTGCCGACGTGCAGGGCATGCAGCCCGACGGCTCCTCGTTCGCGGCGCAGTTCCAGGAGGGCCAGACCTACGAGCAGGCCTTCACGCTCAACGCCGGCAAGTGCTACTCGGTCGTGGCCGTGGGCACGGGGATCCAGGAGCTCGACGTCATGATCGCGATCCAGCCGATCGCGCAGATGCCGGCGCAGATCCTCGCGCAGGACAACCAGACGGGCGGCAACGCCACGCTGGGCGGCAAGGGGTCCTGCTTCAAGAACCCGCTGCCCATGGGCGGCGCCGCCAAGGTCATCGTCAAGGCGACCAAGGGCGCCGGCATGGCCCTCGCCCAGATCTACGTGAAGTAGGGTCACCCCAGCGTCGGAGGGGCACGCCCTCGGCGTGCCCGTGACCCCCCGCATCGTTGGACCACGCCATCGGCGTGCTCCCTTCCTTTCGCGCGCACCGCGGTCCGGACACTGCCGGCTCTGTTCCGTCGCGTTCTCCCCGTCCTCTAACGACCGGGGACATCGACCCGTCTTTCACCGTACAATGTCCCCGTAGGAGACTTCCGATGACGAGACCGACGCTCGCTGTGCTCGGACTGACCGCGCTGCTCGCTACCGCCCCCGCGTGCGTCCACAAGCCCACCCTCGAGCTCCACAGCGCTCAGATCAACGGCATCGGCCTCGCCGGCGTCGCCATGAACGTCGTGGTCAAGGTCAACAACACCAACAGCTTCGACGTCCAGGTCCGCGACGTGAACGTGCAGGTGGTGGTGGCCGGCTATGCCCTCGCGCCGATCCAGTACAGCCCCAACCGTTGGCTCGGCGCCGACCAGACCACCATGGTCGACGTGCCGGTCGTGATCCCGTGGGCCACGGTGCCCGCGCTGCTCACGCAGACCTTGGGCTCGGAGAAGCTCAAGTACCGGGTGAAGGGCACGGCGGACGTGACGGCGACGCGCCTTCTGCAGGTGCAACGCAACAACTACGGGATCGACGAAGAAGGCGAGATCCCGCGCGCCACGGTCGTTGCAGCCGCGCGCGTGAAGTTCCCCGGCATCTACTGATCACTCCTCGGCGGGACCGTAGGGCGGCGGCAGGGATCCCACGACCGGCGTGGTCCCGGTCGGCTCGCCCACGGTGCGTGGCGACGCCATACCGAAGCTGTGCTCGGCGGCGGGGAAGGCTCCGGAGCGGACCTCCTCGGCGAACGCGCGGGTGGCGCTCACGACGGCGTCGCCGAGCTCGGCATAGCGCTTGACGAACTTCGGCTTCAGATCGCGCACCATTCCGAGCAGGTCGTAGCAGACGAGCACCTGGCCGTCGCACGCGGGGCCCGCTCCGATCCCGATCGTGGGGATGGAGACCGCGTCGGTGATCCGGTGCGCGAGGTCGGCCGGCACTCCTTCGATCACCAGGCTGTAGGCCCCGGCCTGCTCGATCGCCCGCGCGTCGGCCACGATCCGCGCCGCGGCGTCCTCGCCCTTGCCCTGCACGCGGAAGCCGCCCATGGCGTGGACCGACTGGGGGGTGAGCCCCACGTGGCCCATGACGGGGATGCCGGCGCGGACGATGGCGCGCACGGTGTCGGCGAAGGGCTCGCCGCCTTCGAGCTTGACGGCCTCGCAGCCGCCTTCCTTCAGGAGGCGACCGGAGCTCACCAGGGCCTGTTCGATCGACGCCTGGTAGCTCATGAAGGGGAGGTCGCCGACGAGGTGGGCGCGACGGGTGGCGCGGGCCACCGCGCGGGCGTGATAGCAGACCTCGTCGACCGTCACGGGCAGCGTGTTCGGAAGGCCCTGAACGACCATGCCGAGTGAATCGCCCACGAGGATCACGTCCACGCCGGCCTCATCGAGCAGGCGCGCCATGGTGGCGTCGTAGGCGGTGACGGCGGAGATCTTCGGACCTGCGTTCTTTCGCGCCCGGATCGCGGGCACGGTGAGCTTCTTGGACTCCTTGGCGGACACGGCACTACTCCTGCCGGGAGGTTCCCCGGCCGCGCGAATCATGCTCGCTGTCACGGAAAAGTCCACCGGCCTTCGTCTGCCCGATCTCTGGTATGCTCCGTTCGCAGGCGCTTGATTGCCCGCCTGCCACGGAGCCAGTCCATGCGCGTCGAAGCCAAGCTCGCCCTGATCAGCCTCACCATCATCGGTCTGGCAGCATCGTGCGGAGGCCGCAGCGGCATCGAGCTCGCCGAGTACGACGATCTGCTCGACGCCTCCCCGAGCTTCGGTGGTGGGGTCATCGAAGGGGGCAAGAAGGATACTTCGACATCCGACACATCGACCGACGACGTATCGGCCGACGTGTCCTCGGATGTGTCGAACGACACGTCGGTGCCGCCGGACGGGCCGCCGCCGAAGGACGCGCCGAGCGACGCGAAGGACTTCTTCGACACGCTCCCGCCGCTTCCGGACGGTGGACCGATCGGCGATTGCCTGTCGTGTCTGCAGGGGCAGTGCGGGGATCAGATCAACGCCTGCTACAACGACGCGACTTGCTGGAGTGGGATTCAGTGCGCAGCGACGTCGTGCTTCACGAGCGGCGGCGGGGGGAGCGGTGGAAGCGGCAGCGGCGGCATCGACTACGCGTGCCTGATGGAGTGCTTCGACAACAACATGACCTCGATCATGACGGCGCTGCAGATGTTCCAGTGCATCACGGGGACGTGCGGCGAGCTCTGCGGCATGAGCGGGCAGGGCGGTTCCGGCGGTGGAGGCTTCCAATACGGGCAGTTCCGCTTCTACCAGGATCCGACGGCGGTCTACTTCCAGCCCGGGGCTCGCTATATCGGCGCGGTCCGCGTGCCGGAGCCCTACGAAGTCACCAGCATCCCGTGGCTCGCCGACGTGCTGAACGGCCGCACGCCGAATCCCCTGCCTCCATCCGCCCGCTGACCTCCCTCGCCTCGCGCAGGCGGCGCGGGCTCCGTCCCGGAACCCGTTCGATTCACGCTTCCGATCTTCGCATCCGCGACGTTCCATTCCGAACCTTTGCGCGGTAGTCCTGCGCCCATGTTCGACCAGGCACGTTCCATCTACGCCACCGCCCTGCAGGAGATCCGCGACGCGGGCCTCGACAAGCAGGAGCGAACCATCACGTCACCGCAGGGCGCGGAGATCGTCACGCGCGGCCGCACCGTGCTGAACTTCTGCGCCAACAACTACCTCGGGCTCTCCTCGCACCCCAAGGTCCTCGAGGCCGCCAAGGCAGCGATCGATCACCGCGGCTACGGCATGAGCAGCGTGCGGTTCATCTGCGGAACCCAGGACGTCCACAAGGCCCTCGAGCAGCGCATCTCCGACTTCTTCCGCACCGAGGACACGATCCTGTACTCGTCGTGCTTCGACGCCAACGGCGGACTGTTCGAGACCATCCTGACCGATCGCGACGCGATCATCAGCGACTCGCTGAACCACGCGTCGATCATCGACGGCATCCGGCTGTGCAAGGCCGAGCGGCACCGGTACACGTCGTGCGACATGCGCGATCTGGAGGAGCTGCTGCAGCAGACGCAGAACATGCGGCTGCGTCTGGTCGCGACCGACGGCGTGTTCTCGATGGACGGGTGTCTGGCGCCGCTCGACCTCATCTGCACGCTGGCGGAGAAGTACCAGGCGATGGTGATGGTGGACGACTCGCACGCGGCGGGCGTGGTGGGCGCCGGCGGGCGCGGGACGCCGGAGTACTTCAACGTGCAGCACCGGGTCGACGTCATCACGGGCACGCTGGGCAAGGCCCTGGGCGGCGCGAGCGGCGGCTATGTGACCGGGCGCAAGGAGATCATCGCCCTGCTGCGCGAGCGCTCCCGGCCCTACCTGTTCAGCAACACGCTGGCGCCGAGCATCGCCGCCACCTCGCTGATCATCTTCGACCTGCTCGAGAACGAGTGTGCCGATCTGCTCAAGCAGGTGATGAGCAACGCGCGGAGGTTCCGCGATGGCATGTCCAACGCCGGATTCAGCATCAAGCCCGGCTTCCACCCGATCGTGCCCGTGATGCTCGGAGACGCGCGGCTCGCCACCCGGATGGCCTCCGAGCTGCTCGAGATGGGCATCTACGTCCTCGCCTTCTACTACCCCGTCGTCCCCCAGGGCCAGGCGCGCATCCGCGTCCAGCTCTCCGCCGCTCACACCGAGGAGCACGTCGATCAGGCGATCGCCGCCTTCACGGCCGTGGGCCGCAAGCTCGGCGTCATCGAAGGGTGAGGGAGTCGAGGGAGGATTCGAGAGGGCGTCAGCTCAGCGACGGCGGCGCGATCGCGCCACGGCTGCCGCTGCGAGACCGAGGCCGATCACTCCCGCCCACGAAGAAGACCGCGAAGGCGCCGTCCGGCAACCGCAGCCGCCATCGTCCGAGGGCTCGCCGGTCGCGGGGATCCCGGGCTCTCCGGAATCCTCCTCCGGCACCTCGGCGTCTTCCTCGACCTGCGCGTCGGGTCCGGCTTCCGGCATCGGCTCCGCAGGGATCTCCCCGCTGGTCACCACCTCGACCTTGACCTCTGCGCTCGGGCAGTTGCGGTGCATGATGACCATGTCGTAGGGCTGCGAGGGATCGAACGCAGGGCTCGACTTGGAGTCGATGGTGATCTCGCCGGTAGCCGTCGACAGCTCCTTGACCGAGTAGTCGAACTCGTCGGGATGGATGCTCATGGTCATGGAGTTGGAGAGGAAGGTGACCATGTCGCCGCGGCGCACGTACATGTCCCAATCCCAGTCCTTTCCGCCGCCCATGATCGGGGTCATCGAGACCTTGAAGGTCACGCGGGAGTCGGCGGAGGTGGGCTGGTACTTGAAGTGGAACAGGCTCGTGAGCTGGATGCCGTAGTTGCGGATCATCGAGCACGAGGCGCCCATCATCTGGCCCAGGATGTCGAAGCCGATCATGTTGGTCTTGCGCGACTTGGTGGGCGAGGTGTCGAGCGAGCGGAAGCATTCGGTGAGCCCGCGATCGTCGAACACCTTCTGCAACTCGGTGATCTGCGCGTCGGTAACCTTCCCCTGGGTCTTCAGATCCGCCGCGGCATCCATCACGTTCTTCGCGAAGTCACCGAGCGTCGCGCCATCGTTGGGCAGCATCGTCATCGCCGCCCAGACCATCGGGTCGGACAACTCCTTGCCGATCACCTTGCGCACGGCCCACGCCGCCGTCCCGATCAGCTTGCCGTCCTCGTGCGTCTCGCCGTACATCGTGTCCGGGCACGTCCCCGACTCCCCCTCGAGATTGCGCGCGTACGGCCCGAGCAGGCTCAGCGACGCCTCCCCCACCACCGCGTCGTCGTTCACCGTGCTCGAGAAGTAGTCCGCGCTCCCCTCGTCGATCGTCCCAGGCGTCGTGATCAGCCCGTACTCGTCGAGCCCGTACACCGACTGGCTGAAACCGATCGCGTTGTGGTTCAGGTAGTGCGTGTACTCGTGCAGGAACACGTCCGAATCATGGGCGAAGTCGCCCTTGGTCCCCTGCCCGATCACGATCACGTTCGGGTGCTTCACGCCGTCGTCGTCGGCCATCGAGTAGGGCATGTACGCCGCGTTGTCGTACGCCTTCTGCCCTGGGCCGTAGTTCACCACCGCCATCAGCGAGTACTTCGCCGCGCTGGTGTCCACCCCGAGCGTGGTTCCCACCCACGTGCTCATCCGATCGAGGTGGTAGTAGACGTTCGTCTCTGCGAAGCCGTCGTCGAACGTGGGCTCGGTCCCCGGCGGGTCGTACAGGAAGTCCTCGCCCGCGTTGGGAGTCACGACCTTGCCGTCCACCGTCAGCGTCGGCGGGTTCGTCTCCACGCTGCCCGACTTGTAGCGCACCACCTTGCCCGCCTTGCCGGTCAGGATCTGCGGATCGGAAGACGTCAGGTTCTTGAGCTCCTTGTCCGTCGGCGTCGGAGTCTTGACCTTGTTGACCTCGTACACCCTTCCCAGTGCGTGCTTGATCAGCGAACCCGATCGCAGGATCGCCCCGCTGTGCGCGTCGACCTCGAAGCGCGTCGGCCCCTCGACACCCCACGCATCGACCTGCCACACGAGCTTGCCGCCGTGGCGGTCGGGACGCACCGCGAGGATCGCGGACCAGGTCGGATCCAAGGCGACTCCCTCGGCAGCCGCCACCGCACCGCGCGCGGCGATCGCGTCGATCGACGGCGTCGGAGACACGTGCAGGTCACGCGCGACGTCGAGCACGGACCGGATGACGGAGCCGTCGGGACCGAGCCGCACGGCGACCATGCGACCGATCACGGGCAGCCCGGCGTAGGTCTGATCGAAGCGCACCGTGTGCATGCCGAGCATGGGGAAGGCGGCGCGCGAATCGAGGTCGACGTTGTGGAGCTTCAAGGGCTCGGCGTGGGCGGCGAGGTACGCGCGAGCGGCGACGGAGGGCTCGCCGGAGAATCGCAGGCCCGCGGGGCCGGGATGACGCTCGAGGGCAGGAGCCGTGGTGGCCCAGGCAAGGATGGCAAGGGCAACGAGAGGGGCACGCTTCATCGGGAGATTCCTCCGGTCCGATTGGGGGGAGACGGACGCATTGGGGCGCAGGACGTCATGCATTCTAGGGGGCGGCAGACCGCGGGCAAGCGGATTCCCCGGACGGGACGGTGCACCTCGCCGCCGGATCCACCGCGTTGCGTCGAGCCCGACCGGAGCGTCGCTACAGCTTGTAGCCGATCATGCGCAGGAACCCCTTGCGCTTCGCCTCCGCTGCCTCGTCTTCCACGCCGAGCGGAGGCTGCCCGTCGATGACCCCCATCACGCCCCGCCCCTGCTCCGTCTCGGCTACGATCACCTCGAGCGGGTTCGCAGTCGCGCAGAAAATGCGGCAGACCTCCGGGACGTCGCGCACTGCCCGCATCGCGTGGATCGGGTACACCCCCGCCATCATGATCAGGAACGTGTGCCCCGCCGCGATGCGCGCCAGGTTCTCCACCGCCAGCCGCACCATCACCGGATCATTGCCACTGCGCCGGATCAACCTGTCCCCCGAAGACTCGCAGAACGCAACGCCGAACTTCGCCCCCGGCGCGCTCGTCACCATCGCCTCGTGAAGATCCTCCACCGTCTTGATGAAGTGCGACTGCCCGAAGATCAGGTTCACGTCCTCGGGCTTCTCGATCGTCACCGTGCTCAGGTTCATGCTCACCTCCCTGCCGGGCCCTTCACCCGGATGCCACACAGGAATCCGTCGTCCACCTGCCGCGCTCGGCTCGCAAACTGCTCGAACTCCGCGGCGTCCACCGTGCCTGTCGGGATCGACAGCGTGAAGTCCTCCTCCACCACCGTCCCGCGCGCCTCGACTCGACGCTCCGCCTGGAGCTGCCGCTCCTGCACCTTCACCCCGCCGGGCACCCCTGCCACGGTCCAGCCCGCCGGCAGCTCGATGCGCCGTCGCAGGTGGTAGTGCCACGAGGTCTCGATGGCCAGCGCATCCTCCCTCGCTCCTTGCCCGGCGTAGGTCGATGCGATCGTCGTCGAAACGGGCTGGGGAACGACCGCGTGCAGAGGCGCGACGCCCGCGAGCACGTAGGCCCCCCCCTCGGGCTGCGCGAACCCGGGTACCGACACCGACGCGCGCACGCCGAGCTCCCACGATCCCTCTGCGGACGAGGTCACCACGTCGTCAACATTGGCCCACGGGATCCAGCCCAGCACGACCGAGCGGAGCATGTCCTTGCGATCGCTCCCCGCAAGCTCCTCGAAGGCGTCGAGCAGCACCTGCGCCGCGCGCCCTCGCAGCAGCAGCGTCACCGTCCCCTTCGCGTCGCCGCGGTCGTCGACCGTCAGACGCATGTCCACCTCGTCGGGCCCCGACTCGCTCCCGGCTGGCACCGTGACGACCTCACCGCTCGAACGAATCGCGCTGCGCCCGCGCAGCTCCGGGCTCACCTTGCCCGGCGGAAGCGGAGGCCCCTGCACGTCGAGGTCGAGCCACGTCTCCGTTGTTGCACCCGACGACGGCACGCGAACGACGAGCAGCGGGTGCTCGAAGCGTCCGACGTGTGCGGGGAAGGTCGGATCCGATGCGAACGGCTCTGACTCCGCGACGACGACCTCGGAGGTGAAGCCCAGGTGAGCGAGCGCCTGCGAGGCGAGCCAGGTGCGGCTCCCCTGGCCGAGCTCGAGGATGGTGCGCGCAGTGGTCTCCTGCGCTCCCGAGGCGAACGCACCGGCCGAGTCGCTCAACGCCGCGCCGCTCGCCACGCGCACCTTGCGTCCCACCGCGGAGACGATCCGCTCGAGCGCCTTGTCGCCGGTGGTGTCGCCGACAGCGCTGCGCGCGAACGCTCCCACCACGGGGTCCGCGGCTTCGAGCGCGAGGGTGGACTCGCGAATGCCGCGGGCGACGTTGGCCCAGGTCTGGGTGCCGAAGGAGACATTGACCTCCTGCTCCATCTTGGGGATTCCGCTCTCGATGCGCCGCGGTCCGCGCTTGTCCAGCTCGACGGTCCAGACCTTCTGCGGGCCATCTTCGCGCTCGACCCCCTTGCCGAGGGAGCGATGGGCCCAGCGGTGGAGCGCGACGTTCTTGGGGAAGCGGACCTGCACCGACGCGTGCAGCACGCTGGTGCGCGCGGGGAGCAGATCGGGCGTGTCCACCACGAGCTGGCCCATGTTGCCCGGGAGCGCGACCCCCGAGACCAGCAGCTCCACGTAATCCCCCTGCTCGAGCTGCGACAGATCGGCGTGCCCCTGCGCGGCTTGTCGCGCTTGATCGGGCTCGAGGATCCGGCCGTCCTTCTTGTGGATGCGCTTGCGCATCACCTGGTGCGCCGACCTCCCCTCGATCGTCGCAACGCCCCCTTCGGCCCCCTGCTCCACGTCCGTCGTTCCCGCCACCCGTCTCAGATCGTGGATCGTGTAGAACAGCTCGCCCCGCTCCCCGATCGTGTACTTCTCGCTGTGATCGAGCACCAGCGTGGCCGCTTCCTTCATCGCAGGCTTCGCGCGATCCTCGGCCACCCGCTTCTCGCCGCCGTCGTCGAACCCCGCCTCGCAGGCCCCCAACACCGAGTACAGCGCCTGCGCAGCCCCGGGACCGTCCACCATCACCGGCAGATCCCGCGCGAGCCGCTGCCGCGCTTCCTCCGGTCGGCTGCGCGCGATCAGGCCCAGCGCGGCCGCACTTCGCCTCCAAGGCTCGATCGCGTCGTACACCTCGAGGACCTTCGCAGCGTCGCCCCGCGCGACCCACTGCGCCAGCTCCAGCTCACCGAGCGCGCGAGGGCTCCCGAGCAGCCGGCGCATTCGCCCGATCTCGTCGAGCGCTCCACGCGTGTCGCCCTTCGCCACGTGCGCCTCGAAGCAGCCGAGCGCGCCCCGATCCGCGTCCGCGGAGCACGATGCTGCCACGAGCTCCTGGCCGGTACGACGGTGCACGAGCCGATCGATCCGACGCTCCATGGGAGCAGGCGCGGTGCTGGCCTGCAGGCGTTGCCACGCGGCCTGCGCGCGATCCTGCATCCCGGCCGCGGCCGCCACGTGCGCTTCGAAGGCATCGAGGTTCGCATGCGGGGGCAGCCCGCGACCGCGCAGCTTCTCGAGCTCCGCGAGGCTCTCGATCCTCCCCTCGTTCCCGCCCTTGCGTTGCCCCGCCAACGTCGCGACGCCGAGGGCCGCCTCCCACGAGCGCGGCATCGCGGCGATCGCGCGACCGTAGGCTTCCCTCTGACGCTCGATCCTGCGCGTCTCCGGCATCGCAGAGCCGACCGACAGCGCACGGGCATACGACAGCAGCGCGAGGCCCGATGCTCCGGGATCGCGCGCGAAGCCCTCGAGCAACCGCTCCGCGTCGCGGCCGTCGCCCATCGCCATGCGCGCGCTCGCTGCGAGCATGAGCGCATCCGCTCCCGCACCCGGGACCTCCATGCCGACGGCGCCGACATCGCTGCCGCGCGCGGGCGCCACATCCCCCGGCGAAGGAGCCTTCGTGGCCACGGGTCGCCCTTCCCCGTCCGCGACCGTCAACACCACGCTGTCGCCGTCGTCGCGCTGCGCGACCTTCACCACGATCCGCGCACGCCCGGCGCCGACCTCGACGCGAGCCATCCGCGTCACACGCGACGGCCCGGCGTGGAACGGCCTCTGGAGCACCGTCGTACCGCCCACGCTGACCACCGCTGCGCTCGTCGAGGTCAGCCCGATCCAGAGCGGGCGCTCGGCGCTGCTCTCGACGTCGACTGCGGCCACGCGCAGCCCGACGGCGGCGGAGGCTCCTCGGGTACCGAGCTCACAGCCATCGGCCTCGACGATCTGCGGCCTGGCATCGGCGCCGAAGGGGGGGAGTCCGGGCCACGACGACGGAAACGGAGTGGAGGGGGTCTCCAAGGCGAGGGGAGCGGAGAGCTGTCCGAGGGCCGCCCAGTGCAGGGGACCGGCCACGGTGGCCGCGCGCACGCACCCGCTCCGCGCTCTCCATGTCGCTGCCGCGGTCTCATCGCCGCGGAACATGGCGAGCGAAAGGCCCGCGCGGCCGATCATCGGGCGCAGCGCCCCGCCGCGAGCGCGGTTCCACGCGGCATCCAGACGCTGCATGGCCGTAGCGACCCCCGCTGACGTGCGGAACGCCAATGCTTCGCGACCCGACAGATCGAGCCCGACCGTCCTGCGGAACGCGATGGCGTCGAGCGCGGCCGCGCACGCCTCGAACGATTCCGG
>CAYMUE010000129.1:0-2752 GCA_964393505.1 uncultured Polyangiaceae bacterium | reverse complement strand
AACCGCCGCGGTGCCCGTGTTCAGGATCTCGATGAACTCGGAGGCGTCGTCCGGAGGCGAAACCTGGTCGTAGTCCATCTCGTTGATCACCAGCGTCGCAGGCCCGGTGGACCCGCCCGCGCTGCCGCCCGTGCCCTGCCCTGCCGCGCCAGCCTGTCCCGCCGCGCCGGACGCGCCAGCCTGTCCCGCGGCGCCCGCTTCACCCGCAGCGCCTCCCTCGCCGGGGGAAGTGCCGCCCGTTCCCTGCGGGGTCGTCCCACCGTCGTCGTCCGAGCCGCATGCCGCCGTTCCGAACCCCGCGGCCAGCGCCACCGCTGCGATGGCAGCCCACGGGAAGAGCCTGATCTTCGAAAGGATGTCCTTCATGCCGCGCAGGATAGGACGCGGCGCAAAGGAAGGGAAGCACGCGGCGACGGACCGGGTCACGTCTCCGGATCGCGACAGCAACGCACCCCGAGCGAGTAGTCGAAGTAGTCGTTCGGGTGCGCCGTGATCACCGACTCGCAACCGTCCTTCTTCGATCGCGAGAAGAACCCTCCCACGAACATCCCCTTCGGATCCTCCACCCACTCGTCGAGATTCCCCACCATCTCGTAGAGCGCGTCGTCCCCCCACGCGCTCTTGCACTTCGTCACCGCCCCCGTCTTGCGCAGCAGCGGCCCGTCCTTGTCCTCCACGAGCAGCAGCCGCGGGTCGAGGTGCCCCATCGATGGATCGTCGTGGAGCACGCCCGCCGGGTGGCTCGAGCGGAACACGTTGCACACGCCCTGCTTGTAGCTTTCCCCGTAGGGATACTGCAGATCGCGCTTGCCCCGGCACGCGCGCACCCACTCGTCGCGCCTGCACAACCGCTTGCCCGCGTTCTCGCAAGCGAGCTTCGCGACCTTGCCCGAGAGGTAGCCGTTGGGCACCTGATCGGCACGGGAGATCGCCACCGGCTCCGCGTCGTTGTCCCGCTGCCAGGCAGGCAACGGCGGCACCGGCATCGCCTGCGCCTGCGCGCTGCCAAGCGTCTTGCGCTTCTCCTGCCAGTCGGCCTCCAGCTTGAGCGCGAGCTTGCGGTGCACCGGGTAGTGGGGAGACAGACGCTCTCCGGTGCTCTTGTCCACCAGGATCGCCTCCCACCGATCGACGCACACCGGCTTGCGTGCGGGCACGAGGATCATCTCGTCGGGACAGCCTTCGTGCTGCGCGACGGCGGGGGGCTCGACGCTGGCGGAGGGAGGGGCGGGGGCAGCGGAGGGCGTCTGCACCGCCAGAGTCGAAGCGGCTGCCGAGGGCTCCGTCGGCGCCGCTCCAGCGTCGGCCGAGGGGTCGCTCGATCGGCAGCCGCACACGCTCGCTGCGACACAGAGCAGAAGGATCAGGCAGGTTCGCGTGCGCGTCTCGCCGGAGCGCGGGGTTCCGAGGTGTGCGATCATGGGCGGAATCCAGCTTGCGCACGACGGGCCGTTCCGGGCAACCCTCGGGGGCTTCATGCGGGACGCTCTCGCGTGGGAAACTGCGGGCCGGGGCTATCGACACCCGGGGTGGCTTCGCTAGACTCCCTGCAAGACATGTCCCTGAAGATCGACCAGGACCACAACCGCTTCCGGGCCATCGTTCGCGGCCGGATCCGGCAGAACCTCAAGAAGTACATCTCCCACGGCGAGCTCATCGGCCGGAAGGGCAAGGACGTCGTCTCCATTCCGATCCCGCAGATCGACATCCCCCGCTTCCGCTTCGGCGAGAAGCAGACCGGAGGAACCGGGCAGGGGGACGGCGAGCCAGGCGATCCGCTGGGCGGGCAGGAGCAGGAAGGCGACGGCACGGGCAAGGCGGGGAAGGAAGCCGGGGACCACGTGCTCGAGGTCGACGTGACGCTCGAGGAGCTGGCGAGCATCCTGGGCGAGGAGCTGGCGCTGCCCGACATCGAGAACCGGGGCAAGAGCAAGATCATCAGCGCCAAGGACCGCTTCACGGGCATCCGTCGTGTCGGCCCCGAGTCCTTGCGGCACTTCAAGCGCACCTACCGCGAAGCCCTCAAGCGCATGGTCGCCAGCGGCACCTTCAACCCGGATCGGCCGGTGGTGATCCCGATGCCCGACGACAAGCGTTACCGCTCCTGGAAGACGCAGTCCGAGCCGGTGGCAAACGCGGTGATCATCTACATGATGGACGTGTCGGGCTCGATGGGCGACGAGCAGAAGGAGATCGTGCGCATCGAGAGCTTCTGGATCGATGCGTGGCTGCAGAGCCAGTACAAGGGGCTCGAGACCCGCTACATCATCCACGACGCCACCGCGCGCGAGGTGGATCGGGACACGTTCTTCCGCACGCGCGAGTCGGGCGGCACGATGATCTCCAGCGCCTACAAGCTCTGCAACCAGATCGTGACCGATCACTATCCGGTCGACGAGTGGAACATCTACCCGTTCCACTTCTCGGACGGCGACAACTGGTCGATGGACGACACGATGGTGTGTGTGGAGCTGCTCAAGAAGGAGCTGCTGCCGCGCTCCAACATGTTCGCCTACGGACAGGTCGAGAGCCCCTACGGCTCGGGCCAGTTCATCAAGGATCTGCGCAACCACCTGGGCGAGGACGATCGGCTGGTGGTCAGCGAGATCCACGATCGCGACGGCATCATGGGAAGCATCAAGGACTTCCTGGGCAAGGGAAAGTAGGCGCACGGCAACGTCGCGCACCAGGGGACACTATGAGCGAATTCGCCCTCAAGACGGAGCTTCCGAAGTACCTGCGCGACCAGCAG
>CAYMUE010000128.1:16932-18606 GCA_964393505.1 uncultured Polyangiaceae bacterium | reverse complement strand
CCTCCCATGCGATCCATGACCCCCGTCGAAATGGCTGCCGTCTTCGCCGTCGGCGGCTCCGTGCTCGCGGTCGCTGCACCCACGTTCCTCCGCGATCTGCACGCCTCCCGCACCTCCGAGGCCATCGACGGGATCCACCGGATCGCCGCGCGCTCGGTCGCGCTGTCCGAGGGACGCGAGATCGCGGCGTCGTTTCCGCAGCCCGCACCCCTGACCCCAGCGGAGATCCCGCGCGGTCGATCGGTCACCGATCCCCCTGGAACCTGGGACCACCCCACGTGGAAGGAACTCGAGTTCTCCTTCTCCAACGCCCACTACTACGCGTTCCAGTACAACGTCGCCACCGACCCGGCGCGCATCTGGTTCCAGGCCATCGCCCAGGGCGATCTCAACGGCGACGGCGTCACCTCCACGTTCATCGTCGAAGGCGAGCGAAGACCCGGGCAGAACGCCGTCGTTCTGCCAGGTTTGCACGTGAACCGCGAAGTGGAGTAGGCCCGGCGTTCCCCGTGCACGCTGCAGATCCCATTCACGGCGTCGTACATCGGAACTGCGCCCGGACACCGCGCCGCACGTTCTCCACCAACAGTCCGCTCGGCTTCGCCTCCCGGCACGGGAGCCGCTGAGCTGCGTCGCTCCCCTCGAGCCGCACCCAGATCTCTCCGCACGCGACGCCTTCCAAGTCGATCCGGAGAGGTGCAGCGTCGCGCTGCGCAGCAGGAGGCAGAGGTATCCTCTGCGAGGCGTCGGGCAACGGGTACAGCCCCCAAGCGATCCTCGCGGCCGGGCCCGCCCCGACAATTTCCACGGATGCCGAGCAAGGCGCGAAGTGCCCGAGGAACAACGAGCCGGAGGCCCAGTCCGCTTCGTACCCTCTCAGACGGAGGCGCTCGACGTCCTCGGGCCGAGCGCGCAACGCGACGATCGATTCGTAGAACATCCCGAACGCCGACAGCTCATCCACGATCCTGTTGCGATAGATCGGGTCGTGTTCGAACTCTTCGGTACCCAGAAGGGTCCAGTACGGATCGATGGGAGGAATGGGACGAACGCGCCGCTCGGAGTTCTTCGAACGAAACGCATACACCGCACTGGCTCCGGTGAAGAGGTACGGGATGGATCCCCCGTGCTCGACCGCGTACAGCGCGCCGAGATGCAGCACAGGATCGAGGTGAGGCACCTGCGCGCTCAGTGACGGATCCATTCCTCGACCGAGCAGGATCGGAAGCTGCATCGACGTGCGTCGCACCGGTTGGCTCAACCCCGCAAGCTCATTGGCGCAGCTCGCGTACAGGCTCCGATGCAGCGTCGTCGACCCCCAGAGCGAAGCGAAGACAACGCACGTCAGAATGGCTACGCCCACGCGGCGATGGTTCGCCTTCGCGAGGAGGTCGAATGGAATCAAGCCGAGCGCGAGAAGGGCTCCAATCGGCACGAACCTCGGTGAGATGAACTGCCAGCCCGGCATGTGCAGCGGCGCAACCAGCCCCGCTACAATCAGCGCCGTCGATGCGCACGCCAGCGCCCGGTCCGCCTTGCCGACGTGCCTCCATCGCGCATACACGACGACGACTGCCGCCACGGCAGCGGCAAGCAGGCTCCAGGCGCGATACGCAGGCCCCGGGCAGATGAGGTGCGGAAGCTGGGCAAGCCTTTCGCCCACTGGGAGGCTCA
>CAYMUE010000128.1:15046-16832 GCA_964393505.1 uncultured Polyangiaceae bacterium | reverse complement strand
CTCCGGGATCGGAGTAGTGGTTCTCGATGAACGCCATCAGAACCGCTTGAGGACCGTCATTCGTCGGGATGTAGGGGACGGCATGTAGCGTCGCAACCAGCGCAGCCGACGCGACCACCAGGCTCGTCAGCCAGATCCACCGCGAGAGCGTGTTCGATCGCTGCGACCGGGCAGCCTCTTCAGACATGTTCGGCGCACGATATCACGCGCGCCGCGGCGATATCGCAGCAGGTGAGGCCGAGGTGTGGAGGATGAGGGGGCAGGGCAGGGGAGGGTGCGAACGGGCCTAGAACTTCACGCCGACGCCCTTCGTCTCGCCAGCCTTCACCGTCACGCTCGTGGCCTTCTTCCCCTTCTCGGGGTGGATGAACGTGACCGTGTGCGTTCCGGGAGCCACCTTCACGCCCGAGCGCGGCGTCTTGCCAACCGGACGACCGTCAACAAGCACCGCTGCACCCGGCGGGATCGAGTTGATGTTCAGCGTCCCGTCGCCCTTCGCCTCCGCTGCCGGGGTCTTGGTGTCCGGGGTCTTGGTGTCCGGGGTCTTGGTGTCCGGCGTCCCCGCAGCAGTCGGCGTGTCCTTCTTCTCCGGAGGCGGCGCCTTGCCCTTCTCGAACAGCTCGATCTTGAAGGTCTTCTCCGCCACCCCGTCCTCGAACGAGATCGGAATCTTCAGATCGTCGTGCCCCTGCTTCGTCGCTTCGAGCTGCCAGCTCTTCGAGGTGTCGATGTCGATCGGCAGCAGGCCGTCCTTGAACATCTTCTCTTCGATCTGACGCTTCTCGCCGTTGGAGGCGACCAGGATCACCCGCGCGCCACGCGTGACGAGCTGCAGGTTCGCCTTGCCCTTGATCACCGCGAGCTTGATCGTGCCCAGATCCTCGACCTTGTCGGCCGTGACGTTGATCGTCTTCTCCTCAGGCTTGTACCGCTCGCTCCCCGCGAAGCGCAGCTTGTGCTCTCCGGGAGTCAGATCCTTGATCGTCTGCGGCAGCGGCCCGATCTCCTTGCCGTCGATCGAGAGCTTCACGCCTTCCTGCGACCCCGCCACCGTGAAGCCCGACCCCGCGCTCGAGGACTTCAGCTCCATCTTGAACGGCGTCTGGTCTCCCGACTTCACATCCACCGTCTGCGGCGCAGGTCGTTCGTATCCCTCCGCAATCGCCTTCACGTCGTGACGCCCTTCCTTGAGCTCGAGCGTGCACGGCGATGAGTCGCAGACCTTGCGGCCGTCGACGAAGATCTCGACCTTCTCGACATCCTTGCCGCCCGCGCCCGCAACGTAGATCTTCAGGGTGCCGTTGGTCGGCCGGAGCACGAAGAACGCAACCCCTGCGACCACCGCGAGCGCGGCGATCACCGCCACCAGCATGCCAACAACCTTGCCCGCACCGCCACCCTTGGCGGGCAGAGGCATCGTCGCGGGCTCCGCGGGTGCAGGCTGCCCCGCCGGCGCGGCCATCGCGGCGCGCATCGCGGGGACCGTCGGCGCCTGGCTCGGCACCGGGCCCGGCGGAATCGATGGCGGCCTCGGGATCGCGGCAGCGACGTTGCCCGAACGCGCCATGAGCGCGGCGGCCGCAGCAGCCGACGGCGGAGGCGCAGGCGTTCCTGCGGCAGGCATCGGCCGGTTCGAAGGACCCGCCGAAGGCTCGTTGTCCTTGTCGTAGACGTGGGTCTTCTCGTCCTCGTCGTCCCAATCCATGTCCACTGTCGCAGGCGCGGCAGCAGCAGGCGCGGTCACCGGAGGAACCGCCATCGGCGGCGGAGTCGGAGCGGGCAGGGG
>CAYMUE010000128.1:0-14946 GCA_964393505.1 uncultured Polyangiaceae bacterium | reverse complement strand
GGCGGCGGCACCATCGGCGACATGCCAAGCAACGTCTTCGCTCTCGCCGGTGGAGGCGGAGGCGGCGCTCCGCTCGCGCGCGCTCCCGGCGCTGGCAACGGTAGGGATGGGGGCGGGTTCGCGGGTCGTGTCTGGGGTTTTCGGGCTAGGCCCTCGAATACGTCCAGGTCCGATCCGCCCTTGTTGTCCGCCATGGCGTGGGCCTCCTCACGGGGTGCGGCCATCCGGGCCGCGTCGTCGCTGAAGTTCTGTCGCATGTACGCTGCAGCGCGCTCGCGTTGCAGCGGGATTCCTTCGGTGTGCGCGAATGCGCTGAGCTCCGCTAGCAGATCCGCCGTCGAAGTGTACCGATCGTCCGCGTCCTTCGCTAGAGCACGCAACACGATCCGATCCAGATCGACCGGGACCGATGACACGATCGTCGAGGGAGGCGGGACCTCCGCATTGCGGATCTTCTCCATCACGACAATCTCGTTGTCGCCGTCGAAGAGCCTCCGCATCGTCAGGAACTCCCACAGGCAGATCCCGACCGAGAAGACGTCCGAGCGCAGATCCACCGGCAGGCCGCGCACCTGCTCCGGCGACATGTACCCGAACTTCCCCTTGATCGCCCCCACCTGCGTCCGCGCCAGCTTGCCCGCCGCCTTCGCTATCCCGAAGTCGATGAGCTTCGCCTCGCCGTCGTACGACACCAGCACGTTCTGCGGACTCACATCGCGATGGACAAGCCCGATCGGTTTTCCGTGGGCATCCTTGCGGTGATGCGCGTAGTCGAGCCCCTTGCACAGGCTCGTCGTCACGTAGAGCACGAACTCCAACGGCATCAACTGCCGCATCCTCGACGAGTGCGCCTGGATCGTCCGCATGTCGCGGCCGTCCACGTACTCGAGCGCGATGTAGTACGACGCATCCACTCGCCCGATGTCGTAGATCTTCGCGATGTTCGGATGGTCGAGCTGGCTCGCGATCGTCGCCTCGTCCCGGAACATCGAGATGAACTCGTCGTCCTCGGCCACCGACGGCAGGATCCTCTTGAGCGCCACCCGACGGCGTGTTTCGCGGTGCACCGCACGGAACACCTCGGCCATCCCACCGACGTTGACACGTTCGATGAGGTCGTACGGACCGAAGGGCTGCGGACGACTCACAACCTGGGCTCCCGAAGACGATCAGGGGGGGGCGATGCGCTAGGGCTTTTACCGCGCTGAGCCGATCACCGTCAACGAGTGCTTGCCGCCTCCAGCACTTCCTCCCTCACTGCGGAGTTGCAGCCGCCGGCGCTTCACTCGTCCCGTCCTTCGCCGACGACGCGGATGGGGCCTCCGGCTTCTTGAAGTACCGGACCCGCTTGGCCTGAAGCGGGTACCACTCCTTCACCCCCACCACCGGCGTGTCGGGAAAGACGATGCGCGATGCGGCGCGATCCACTCGCGTCAGGTGCACCACCCGCTCACTGCCCGGTCCCCGCACCGCTTCTCCTCCGAACGCCGGCCCCAACGCCTTGTCCAGCAGCAAACCCGTCGAACACCCCAGCTTCGCGAGCGCCTGCTTCACCAACCCGCCATCCTGCCCGCGTCGCCTCTCCCCTTGCACCTCGACGTAGACCAGCATCCCGTCCTCGTCTTGGATCCCCAACCCCGCGACCGCTGCGGCTCCCTCCGGCGATTCCAGATCCATCCCCGATACGATCGCTCGCGCCCCCGCCCCGGGCGCCTCGACCCCCACCGTCACCCCAGAGTCTCCCCACCAAAGACTCGGACGACGCTCCTCCGCGATCGCATTGCCGAGACTCACCACCGTCTTCGCCGGGTCCGCCTCCGCGGACTCCGAGGGCTTCAGCGTCCCGGGATCGAGCTTGAGGATCATCAGCTTCGTTTGCGGACGCGACGGATCCGGGCGCCACGTCGTCACCGCCAACGCGTAGGGGAACCCGTGTTGCGGCAGCCCCTTCACCCGCCACTTGCCTTCGTCGGGCTCGGCCGGCTCGATCGCGGGCGGCATGTCCTCTCCCGGCAGCACCGGACGCAGCGTCAGGTACATGAAGTCCCGCGCTTCGCGTTGGATGTAGCGCGGGAAGTTCATCAGCCCCATGTGCCGGATCATCCTGCGCCCGCGGAACGACCACCCGGGCATCCCATCGACCTGCCCCTCGGCCTCCCAGTCCTTCTGGATCGGACGCCCCAAGGGAGGGAACGAAGCGGTGGGCGCCGCGCGGTAGAACTCCAGGCCGGTGTGGCCCGGGTTCATGTCGAGGTGCAGCCCGTACTTGCACCGGGCCTGCAGCATCGCTCGAGCGAGCGGCGCCGCGTCGATCTCGTTGCCGTAGAAGTAGGCAACGAATCCCTCCTGCGTGAGACAGATCCCCGTCCTCGTGCTGTGAACGCGATCCTCCCAGTCCGGCGGCGTGCCGCCCCACCACGTTCGCCCGTACGGGTTGTGCTTCCCGTCCTGGATGAGCGCCGTCAGATTCTGACGAAACGACAACACCTCCGACGGCACCTCCTCCGAGTTGGGCCACGTGCCGAACCCGGTCGAGCCGTCCTTCATTGCGAACACCGTCGATGCGTACGGCTTCGGAGGCAGGTACACCACCCCGTCGGCCATCATCCCGAACTCCCCGTGAAAAGCCTGAAATCCGCCGTTGAAGCCCGCGACCAGGCGCTTCATCGTCTCCGGCGTGCGCGGGATCAATCCCGGCCCCGCCTCACCCGACGGACCCCGCGGCTCCACCGTGCCCGCCATCATGTGAAGGCGGACCTGACGGGGATCCCACATCGTCACGTAGACGCGCGTGTACGCCCGCTCGCGATCCGCTCGGATGAACGAGGTCACGAACGCCGGCGGAGCGCCGGGATTCGTCGCGATGTAGGGATCCTTGTCGAGAGGGATCCACTGCCCCTCGCCCTCCACCGGGTACTTCGTGATCCACAGCTCCATGGGCGGGGGCGGCCACCCCGTCTGCGGGTCCGTGAACGACGTGGGTGGGCTGTTCGCCGCGATTTCTCCGAGATCCGCTGCGATGTCCTCCGAGGAGTCGTCGCCCAGGAGCTGTGCGCGCCGACGCTGCAGCCAGTCCTTCCCGCTGAACGCGACCGCCTTCAGCCACTGCATCCGCTCGTCGCCGAACCACGGGAACGCGCGCACGCGATCCACGGCCCAGGTCACCAGATTGCCCGGCGGCGCCTTGGGCGCACGCTGGTATCGAAGCCGATCGGTCGCGTCGAGCGGATCGCCTCCCGCGGCAGGCAGACGCACCTCGCCCGCGTCGAGCTTCACCCGGACCTCGCCTCCCGCGTGATCGAGCTCCAGCCGCGACGGCGGCTCGACCGCCCAGAAGGCGTCGCCTACCCCCGAGAGCTGTCCCGTCTGCTGCAGGTTGGTCAGCGCATTCTGCATGCGACCGAGCATCGTCCAGCGCCCCTGCAGCGCGGCCTCCCCGCGCAGGTCGAGCACCCGCACCCCGGTGATCGACCCCGGTTGCCCCACGTCGAAGGCTGCTCTCCCCTCCGAAATCTTCGGGATTCCTTCGTCCGCAGAGAGCGTCGCCGTCAGGTTGTAGACCCCCGGCGACGAGAGCACCGTTCCCCGAGGCGTCACGCGAATTCGGACCATGTAGATGTCCGCGGCATCGCCGGGCTTCCATGCGCGCACCACGGCCACCGCGGTCCCGAAGGTTCGAGGCGCCTTGATCCAGGCCACCTCTTGCGCGTGCGCCTCGAGCCCTTGCGCCTCCAGACTGCGCACGAGCGCGGCCGCAGGGGTCTCCGCTTGCACGACCTGCGCGCAACGTCCTACCGAAAACGCTGCTCCCAGCGCGATCGCCCAGGGCACCGGATGCCAGGGGAGATGGCGAACTTCCAGACGCATGCGACCCGACGACCTCGTCTTCGACAACGCCACCGGCGGTTAGCACCTTCCAGGATCCGTGGCCACTCCGCGACCTGTGATGCCGCCGGACGCAATGCCCCGCACCGCTCACGCGGTCGGTCTCGCACGTTCCCGGACGCGCCAACTGCGTTGTTCTTGCGACAATCCCGTTGTCACCCGGAATCGCTCAGGTGGGTGCCCACAAGCGTTTTCCTCGGGGCACGGGAAGTGCTACCCCAAAGAGACAAGGGCCGAACCCACGCCCATTGCCCCCCACCGGAGATCCCAACGTGCTGTCGTCCTGGCGCAGGTGGTTGTCCGTCGTTGCCGTGCTCGCAAGCGCGTCCCTCAACGGCTGCAACTCCCCCACGCTGCCCTTGCCCCCTCCCGCTTGGGCCGAAGTCCACCTCTCCTCCGGTCAGGCCGTCGTCGTCGGCAACGAGTACGACGCCGAACCCCACGCCGACGTGATCTGCTTCAATCGCAAGACCGACGTCGGCCGCGTTACGTCCGCGAACGCCAGCGGCGCCTACGAGCTGCGCATCCCCGCCTCCGCAGGCGACCCCCTGGAGTGCTGGCAGCGCATCGACGGGCACTCCAGCTCCAGCGTGTCACTCGTGGTCCCCGCCGAACAGTGACCCCGCCTCAGTTGGCGTACAGCCCCTCGATCATCCTGCCCCAACGCTCCAACACCTTGCGTCGCTTGAGCTTCAACGACGGCGTCAGCATCCCGTTCGCCGTCGTGAAGTCCTCGAGGATCAAGGCGAAGCGCTGCACACGCTCGTAGCTCTTGAAGTCCCTGCTCACCAGGGCGAGCTCCTCGCGGACCTTCTCCTGCACCTCGGGCAGCGATACCAATGCGTCGGGATCCGACGTTTCGATCGACTGGCTGCGCGCCCAACGCTCGAGCTCCGTCAGGTCGGGCACGATGAGCGCCACGTTGTAGGGCTTGTTGTCCCCGTGCACGTACGCGTTGGCCACGAACGGCGACAGCTTCAACGTCTCCTCGAGCGGGGAGGGGACCACGTACTTGCCGTTCTCGAGCTTGTACTGCTCCTTGATTCGCCCCGTCACCACCAGGAACCCGTTGTCGTCGATGAACCCCATGTCCCCCGTGCGGAACCCACCGTCGGGCATCAGCACCTCCGACGTCTCGTGCGGCCGCTGATGGTATCCCTTCATCACGTTGGGACCGTACACCACGATCTCGCCCTGCAATCGATCCTGCGTGCCCGATCGATCGATCTCGATCCTCACTCCGGGGAGCGCCGGGCCGACGCTGCCGATTCGCCGATTTCCGGGACAATTGCAGTTCGTCACCGGGCTCGTCTCCGTCAGGCCGTAGCCCTCGTAGACCGTGATCCCAAGGCTGTCGATGAACTCCCCCACCTCCCGCGCCAGCGCGGCACCGCCCGAGATCGCATAGCGCAACCGCCCGCCGAACTTCGCCCGGATCTTCGAGAAGACCAGCGCGTCCGCCGTGGTCAGCGTCATCCTCTGCGCAACCGTCAACGACAACCCGTCGCGCCTCCGCTTCGCCGCCCGCAGCCCCGCCTCGAACAGGTTGCGGATCATCTTCGGCCTCGAATTCATCTGGCTCCGCACGCCGTCGTAGATCCGGTTGAAGATGCGCGGCACGCTGATCAGGATCGTCGGACGCACCTCCGCCAGCTCCGCGATCAGTCTGTCCACCGACGAGTTGATCCCGATTGACGCCCCCTTCGACAGCAGCGTGTGAAGCTCGCACGTGAGCCCGAACGCATGCGCCCACGGCAGGAACGACAGGCTCCTGTCCTCGGGGCTCACATCGAACACCTCGTGGATCGCCGACACGTTCGACGCGATGTTCCGGTGCGTGAGCATCACGCCCTTCGGCTGCCCCGTCGTTCCGGAGGTGTAGATCAGATACGCGACGTCCGACGGCGCCGGGCGGACCGTCTCGACCGGCGCAGCCTCTCCCATCTGCAGGACGTGCCCGAACGCGTGCGGCTGGTCCGACGGCGCATCCATCGACAGCACGTGTCGCAGCGACGGCACCCGCGCAGGGAGCTCCTTCGTGCGCGCGTAGATCGCTTCCGTCGATCCGACCAGAACCTTCACCCCCGCGTCGTTCAGGATGAACTCCCAGTCCTTGTCGAGCTGCGCCTCGTACATCGGAACGAACTCGGCGCCGAGCCCCAGCGCCGCGAAACAAGCGATCGCCCACTCCACGCGGTTGTTCGAGATCACCGCGACCCGATCCCCACGCTCCACCCCCAGGTGCTTCAACCCCCCGCGGAACGCATCCACCTTCGCCTTGATCTGCGCGAAGGTCTGCCACTGCCAGACGCCGTCTGCCTTCGTGCCGAACAGCTCGCGCTCCGCATACGCCACCACGCTCTCTTCGAACAGGTCGACGATGGTTGCGTACTTCGGCTCGAATGGCATGGGCGCTTCCCCCTGCATGGGCGCCTTGGCGCGGCTGGCGAGCTTCTCAGGGTAGGCGGTGCCAGGATTCATGGTCAACTATTCGCGAAACAGGGACACGGATCAGACGATTGTCTTGAGCCGCCGTCCGTCAAGAACCTCGTTGTGGCTGCCCACCCGATATCCCACCAGGTCCAGCGTCAGGTAGTGAAACCCGACCCGCTTGCCAGCCTCCACCACAGCCTCCCGAATCGGACTCGAGGCCATCCTCGCAATGTCCCCCGGATCCACCTCGATCCGAGCGACCGTGTCGTGGTGCCTCACCCGCACGCGCACGAACCCCAGCGCCTTCAGCGCCTCCTCGAGCCCCGCAACCTGCGCGAGCCGCTCCGCCGTCACAGCCGTTCCATAGGGGATCCGACTCGCAAGACACGCCGACGCCGGCTTGTCCCACAGCTCGAGCCCGAGCCGATGCGCAGCCTCGCGCACGTCGTCCTTCCTGAACCCGCTCTCCAACAACGGGCTCACCACCCCGTGCTCCTTCGCTGCTTCGAGCCCCGGACGGTAGTCGCCGAGATCGTCCAGGTTCGTCCCGTTCGCGACCGCCGCGAACCCAAGCCTGTCGCAGATCTCCCGTGCCACCACATACATGCGCGTCTTGCAGTGGAAGCACCGATCGGGCCCGTTCGCCACGTACCCCGGATCGTCCATCTCCCCCGCGTCCGCGAGCTCCAACCGCACCCCCATGCGCGCAGCCAGCCTCTCCGCCTCCTCGCGCTCCCGCGGCGCCAGCGCCGGTCCCGTTGCAGTGAACCCCACCACGCGAGCCTCCCCCAACTCCTCGCGCGCCACCGCCAGCAACAACCCGCTGTCCAGCCCCCCCGAGTAGCACACCACCAACGAGCCGATCTCCCGCAACCGCTCTCGCAGCCGCGCAAGCTTCGCCTCGCTTCGCTCCGCCGCTTCCTTGCCCGGCTCCGCGCCCGTTGGGTTCGTCATCACCGCCCAACCCTAGTGCGGTCTTCCCCGAATGCCACATGATCAGCACAAAACCGCGGCGATTTTGGCGCAGCGCGTCGTCAGCTCGGCGGCCCGCCCCACACCTGCAACGCGTATCGCCCCGTCCCCTTGCTCACGCTCGCCTCCACCACCAGCGTTCCCCGCTCCTGCACGCAAAGCGGCTCCCTCAACGGCACGATCGCCCAACCCTCACGACCGTCGTCCGCCCCCATCACGCGCCCATCCGCTGCCACGACCTGCACGTCGAGATCCCGGACCCCCGAACCTCCGACCGCAATCACCCGATAGCACTTGCCAGCAACCGCCGTGAACATGAAGCGATCGACCGCGTCGGCCTCCCCCTGCGCTCCCATCCTCACTTCCGTGATCGGCTTGTGACCCAGCCGTGCTCCGCAGCTCTTGCCAAGCCCCGCGATGTCCGATTCCGGATCGCTCGTTGCAACGAAGCCTTCGACACATCGCTCCCACGGAGTCGCAGGGATCTCATCGGCCGCGGGTGCAGAGGGTTCCGCAGGAACGGGAGAGACGGGCTCCGGCCTCGGGCCGCACCCGCACACCGCCAGCACCACGATCGTCGTCAGCGCGCCCGAGAACACCCTCGAAACCATGTCCGGACGCTACTCGCTCCGCCGCAACACGTCGAGTCCACCGCTCAGGCCCACGAAGCAGGGCAGGGGAGTACGTCGGCAATTCCCGTCCCCCCGACGGCCAACGTCAGCAACCGATCGAGCCCCATCGCGTTGCCTCCCGATGGCGGCATCCCATCCTCGAGCGCCCGAAGGAAACGCTCGTCCACGGGGTACTCCGGCTTGCCCGCTTCGCGGCGTTCGATCCGATCACGCTCGAGACGCTGCCGCTGCTCCTTGGGATCGGTCAGCTCGCCGAAGCCATTGCACAGCTCGATGCCGGCGACGTACAGCTCGAACCGCTCACAGAAGCGCGGGTCACCCGGGCGCAACCGCGCGAGCGACGCCTGCTCCGCCGGGTAGTCGGTGACGAACACCGGGTGGTCCATCGACGCGATCGCCGGCTCCACGGTCTCGACCAGGATGCGGAAGTAGTCATCGGGTGTTTCGTGTGCCGAACGAATCACCTCGGCTTCCCCGATGCCGGCGAAGCGGGCGAACGCTTCGCAAACCGTCATGCGCTCGAACGGCGGGCGTACGCTCACCTTCCGCGCACCAACCTCGAGCTCCGGCACGCCGCGCAGCCGGGTGACCACCTGCTGCACGATCTGCTCGGTGTCGCCCATCACGGCGTCGATGCCCGAGAACGCGCGGTACCACTCGAGCATGAGGAACTCCGGGTCGTGCCAGGGGCCCTCCTCACCGCGACGGAAGCAGTGGGAGATCTGGAAGATGCGAGGCATCCCGCCGCTCAGGAGCCGCTTCATCTGGTACTCGGGCGACGTGATCAGGAACTTGCCTTCGCTCTCGAAAGCGTCGAGGTGCAGATCGAGCCCCGGCGAACGCACGCGCAGAGGCGTGTCCACCTCCACGAAGTCCCGCGCGAAGAACCACTCCCGCACCGCCCGGATGCCGAGATCGCGTTGCACCAGGCCGCGGCCGACACCCCTTCGCCAGAGACGATCGTGCTCCCGGGCGATCTCCCCGCCGCTCCCCGGATACTCCTCGACCGCGACGGCTTCGCTCAAGCGCATCCCCTCGGCCACGCCTTCGACCACGCACAACGTCCCCGCCACGGGAATGTTCGAGCCCTCCGCGAGGTGCGCCGTGATGGACGTCGTCGCATCGGCGATCACGACCTCGCGACCGCGCACGTCCATGATCCGTCCCCCCACGCGCACGCGCCAGCCCGCGGGGAACGCAGGGACGTCGCACGGAGAGATGACCGCAGGCGCGCTATCCATGCGTCCTCACGATCCGGAGAACACGCGGATGGCAAAGGCCACGACCTGTCGTCCCATCCACGGGCCGAAAACCGCGAGCGCAGCCACTACCGCGAGCAGCCGCGGAAGGTGCGAGATCGTCGGGTCCTGGATCTGCGTGGCCGCCTGCACCACCGCCACCACCAGCCCGATCACCGCCGCGACCGCGAGCACGGGCATCGCCACCGCCAGCGACAACACCAGCGCTTGCTGCGCATGACCGACCAGAACCCCCACGTCCATGCTAGTCGCTGCCCAGCTCGGCGTCCGCCTCGGCGTCCTCTTCGACGGCAGGCTCTTCCGCCGCATCCGAGGCCGTCGCGTCCGAGGTCCCCGCGTCCTTCACCGCCACGCTGGCGATGCACTGCGGATCACTTGCCGGACGATCGTACGGGCAGCACAGCTCCAGGTTGTTGACGAGCTGGCACGACAGCCCGGGCTCGCAGTCGTCCTTGCCGTCGTTGCCGGCATTGCGGCTGCAGCGCTCACCCTCGCCTTGGTTCGAACACGCGACCACCAGGGAAACGAAACCGGCGACCAGCATCCACTTGCACACGCGACCGATCATTCGAACCTCCAAGAGCCGGCACGTCCTAGCAACGCATCGGGCCGCTGTCCACGTCCGTTCGCGGGGCTCACGCCCCCTGGCCCTGCTTGCGAGCCGCCTCCGCCGCGTCGACGAAGAACTTCGTGTACTGCAGCGCGCTGGTCAGCGAGAAGATCAGCGACAGGTAGATCAGCGCGCGTCCCACGTGGATGAGGTCGATCCTCCCGAAGTCCACGATGCCCAGATCGATGTGGTAGGGGTAACCGAGCAGCAGGCACACGATCCCTACCATCTGCAGCGCGGTCTTGAACTTGCCGCCGCTGCCTGCCGCGATGACCAGGCCCTCGTTCGACGCCACCGCGCGCAGCGCCGTGATCGTGATTTCCCGCGCCAGCAGGAGCACCACCACCCAGGCGGCAATCCGGCCCATCGTGATCATCCAGATGAGCGTCGCCATCACGATGAGCTTGTCCGCCAACGGATCGAGGAACTTTCCGAGCACGCTCACGAGGTTGCGCTTGCGCGCGAGGTAGCCGTCCAACAGATCCGTCACCGCCGCCAGCGCGTACACCAGCGTCGCCACGAAACAGTCGAACGGGCTGCCCCGCGACAGGAACACCAGCACGATCGGGATCATGACGATCCGCAGCATCGTGAGCATGTTGGGAAGGTTCAGCGCGTCTTCGCGCAACGACTTGCGACGTCGCTTCGCGATCGTGCGCCTGGAGACCGGCGACACGTCGACGCCGTCGTGATCGAGCGGGTCGTCGTGTCGTCCGATCTTCATCCTCGACCTCTCAGGAAGAGCGCACCGGGATCGCTTCGGTCCCCACGTTGAGCTGCGGGCGACGCACGAAGCCCCAGAGCAGGGCGGCGGTCCAGGCGACGTACACGATGGACATCACCGTGAACTTGTCGTCGATGAAGTAGAACTGGACCGTGAGCAACTGGCTCAGCACGCCCAGGCCGATGACGGCGATTTCCATCGAGCGCTTGGAGTTCGCGAAGGAGGCGATGGCGTCGTAGTACACGTGGTAAACGACGGCGCCCACGCCCAGCACCAGCAGGATCGCCAACGAATCGCTCATGCTGCGGGCCAGCACCCGCGAGAGCAGGAAGAGCATCGTGGCGTAGAACACGGACACCAGCCCCTGGCCCATCGACGGTCTCACCCGCGTGAGCAGCGCCGCCAGTATCCATATCGAGTAGTAGTAGCAAGTCGCTTCCACGAAGCTCACCACCAGGATGAGCGACAGCGCCATGCCGACCCAGATCGATCGGGTCTTCCAGCAGGCCATCGCGAGCATCCCCACGAACACCGCGATCACACCGAAGAAGACCGGCTTGTACGTGTGGTAGCGCGCGCGGCGGTTCTCCTTCCACCGCTCGAAGGGGTCGAGCAGACGATTGTCTCGCGAGTACTTCATCCGGCCTTCCGGCGTCGTCACGATGATCGTCTTGAGCCCCATGTGGTTCGTGAGCGGCGTGTTGTTGTGCACCGAGATGTGGTGCGCGAACTCCTTCCAGGCCGTCATCCCGTCCGCCACCTTCAGGCTCCACGGGAACAGGATCGCGGCCGCAAGCACTCCTCCCGCGAGAAGCCGCACGTGACGCATGTGCTCGCGATCCCACGAGGCCTTGATCCGATCGACGAGGGATCGATCGTCGCGGTGCTCGCGCTCACCGATCTTGACGGTGCGAGGATCGGCGGCGTCGGGGGCGTTGCGACGCTTGAAGTACCGGTAGGCGCCGAAGGCGACCATCAGCAGCGGGCCGCCCCACAGCAGCACGGGGAACGTGCGCAGCAGGGCTGCGTACATGAGACAGAAGCCCGCGGTGAAGAACCACCTCTTGCGTGCCAGGCACGCCGCAAGCACCGCGAGGAAGAACCAGTCCTGTCGCAGGAACGCGCCGCCCGTCCAGTAGAACGGCGCGGGTTCCTGTATACCCCAGAAGATCACCCCCACCAGCATCACGCGCCAGCCGAACGCCCACCCCAGGGCGATGAACATCAGCGCGGTCATCACGACGTCGATCGCTGCAAGCTGCTTGAAGAACCCGTCGTTCGCAGGCTGCAGCATCGACATGTAGTGCCCGGCGATCGTCCAGACCGGCGGCGGGTTGTACCCGTGGTCCTTCTGCATGTCGTTCCACCAGGAGCCGCCACCGGCTGCCTTCCGGAACCACACCATGTCCGCCTTGAAGCTCTCCCATCGCTCCGGCGTGAAGTGGTCCTTGCACAGCCCCGGATTCGCCAGCACCTCCGTCGAGGGAACCAGCAGGTTCACCCGCAGATCGCGCATCTTCCGGTGCTTGACCACCTTCTCGTTGCCCGTCTCCTTGTCGCCGATCGCCGAGCACACGTAGATGCGCTCGTAGCTGAGCTCCTTCGCGTACTTCGCACCCATGTAGTAATGGAAGAGCTCCCACCGGTGGTAGTAGCCCTTGTACGACAGGTGGAAGAACTGGAAGAAGCAGGCGATTGCTGCCACCGCCAGGATCGACCCGACGATCTGCTTGATCCGTGGAGCGATCGGCTTCTCCGACTGCGCCTCGTAGTAGATCAACAAGCACGCGGCGATCCCTACGGCGGCCTTGATGCCGCTCAGGTAGTTCTGCTGCGTCATCTTGTTGAGCACGTTGGCTATCGTGTTCAGATCCATGAGTCGTGCTTCCGTCGAAGCTCCGGCGCCGTGAAGCGAATCTGCCCGCTCCGGGGCCGGGGGCCTTCCGGGCCGGGAGACTCCCACGATCCGGCCCGGCGGAAAAGCCCCATCACCGCCTCTCCCGTCATCCCCCTCCCTCCGAAAACTTGACCCCCCGCCCTGCTCTGGCAGTGATCCGCCCTGCGCACGCTCGCCGCGTCCGCGCCCCGCAGCACCATGCTCGATTTCACACGGTCCACCCAACTCGTCCTCGCGTCCCTCGCTCTGCTCGCTTCGCCTTGCGCCAGCGCCTGCAAATGCTCCCGGTCCGGCGCGCCCGATCCCTCCCAGGCTCCGCCTCTCAGCGCTCAGACCGCGTCGCCTGTGTCCTCCCCCGCTCCCGTCGATTCCGCTGGCACCCCCATGTACGAAGAGGGCGCGGACCAACCCGTCGTCACCCTCGACGGCCAGTACCACCCGCTGAAGTCAGCCCCGGGCTCCGGCCCCAAACGGATCGGCGCCGTCTCCCGTCAAACCCCCATCCATCACTCGCCCTCTCCCCAGTCCCGCGTCCTCGGCTACTTGCGCGCCGGCGGCGTCGTCGATGTCGCCGAAGGCCCGGTCGGCAAGGACGGTTGCCCCGGCGGCTGGTTCCGCATCGCCCCCTTCGGCTTCGTCTGCAGCGGCCCGACCGCAACGCTCGACATGAAGCACGAAGTGCTGCAGGCGCTCTCGCGACGCCCCGATCTGCAAGCTTCGATGCCGTACATGTACGGCATCGTTCGAAAGCCCGGGCCGATCTACTCGCGCATCCCTTCGCGCGAACAGGCCAACGCCGCGGAGACCAACCTCGCGTCTCACGTCGAAAAATGGCTCAAGGCCACCGACGAGAACGGCGCTGCCTTCCGCCCCGACTACTGGCTGCGTTGGAAGGACGCTGCCTCCGTTCCCTCTGCAGCCGATGCCTGGTCCCGCAACACTACCGATCCGCTCCCGCCCTTCCTCCAGATCGGACGCCTCCTGCCCGGCAACATCTCCGGCCTCGTCAAGGACAAGGATCCCCTCACGCTCGGCATCGCCCGACGACGCAACGGCTTCGCCATCGTCGACACGGTGCTCGCCGAAGGCCGACGCTACGCCGTCACCTCCGAGCTCGTCGTGCTCCCGGTCGATCGACTCCGCCCCATCGAAGGCTCGAGGTTCCACGGCTATCGCATCCCCGAGGAGATCGACTTCCCGTTCGCCATCATCCGCATCGACGACGTCTGGGGCTACAAGTACGAGAAGGGCAAGCTGTCGAAGGGCAAGCAGCTCCCGCGCCGATCCGCGGTGAAGCTCACGGGCAAGCAGAACTTCTTCAACGGCAGGCTCCACTACGAGACCGTGGACAACCTCTGGGTGTCCGATCGCGACGCGTCCCGGCTCGATCCCGCCAAGCGCATGCCCGCCTGGGGGAAGAACGGCGAGCGCTGGATGGACATCAACATCACCAAGCAGACGCTCGTCGCATTCGAGGGGACCAAGGCCGTCTACGCAACGCTCGTCTCGACCGGCGAGGCCGGACTCGGCGACCCGGAGAAGACTCGGTCCACCAAGCGAGGCATCTTCCGCGTCCACACCAAGCACCTCTCGGCGACCATGAACTCCGACGTGACAGGCGAGGAGTTCGAGCTGCAGGACATCCCGTACGTGCAGTACTTCGAGGGCGGCTATGCCTTGCACGCGGCGTACTGGCACGATGACTTCGGCAAGCCGAGGAGCCACGGGTGCATCAACCTGGCGCCGGAAGACGCTCGCCGACTCTTCTTCTGGACCGAGCCGAAGGTGCCGCCGGGGTGGCACACCGTCCTGCGCCCCCTGACCGGCTCCGTGCTGTTCGTGCACCCCTGAGCCCCCGATCGCTGTCTCGCTCCGGCGGCAGTCTCGCGGTCATGCCTGCACGCAGGCTCCCCCCCCCCGCGCTCATGCGGTGCTCTTCGTCCTCGATCTTGTTCCGCTGGCTGCTCCGCACGTATGATGCGCTCCGGAGCCTGCCCGCGGCCTGTGTCCGCGAGCGATCGTGCCATGGCCACAAGCTGGGAATACAAGTCCGTCTACTTGAAGATCCACCCGCAGCCCCGTGACGCAGCGCCCAAGCCGGGCAAGCTCGTCGTCGCCTGCCCCGCGGTGATCGAACCCCTGATCGCCGGGCAGGAGCAGCGGTTGCTCTCCGACTACCTCGACCACCAGAACAGCAAGGGATGGGAGCTGTTCTCCGTCATCCCGGATGGTTCCTCCGATCGAGGTCCCTGCTTCCTCTTTCGTCGCGCCGCCATGGCCGCTCAACCCGCCGTCGATGCGCCGCCGAAGCAGGAGGATCCCGCGCCCGCCCCCACGGCTCTCAAGCCCCCTCCGGGAGTGACGCAGCCGACGCCCCCCCTCGCGGCTCCGGCGATGCCTGTTCCCGCACCCCAGCCGCCCGCTCCCGCGCCCGCGGCGCCACCGGCCGCACCGTCTCCCGTGCGCGCTCCCGCTCGTTCGAGCCCCGGCCCGATCGCTGCGCCGCCTCCCGCGGTCGCCGCGCCCGCGCGAAC
>CAYMUE010000127.1:9115-18755 GCA_964393505.1 uncultured Polyangiaceae bacterium | reverse complement strand
TGAAGGGGCTGGAGGGCTCGACGAAGCTCGAGGGGTCGCCCGCGATGGCGTCCCACGACAGCTCGGTGGAGGGAAGGAGGCCCGACGCCAGATCGTTCGGGTCACGAGCGATCATCTGCCACGGCACACCGACCACTCCCGCCAGCAGGATCCGCGACGGGTCTCTCGGGCTCCCCTCGCAGGTCGCGCCGTCGCCGGACCGCTTCGAGCAGAACAACGGGCTCCATGATCCGTCTTCGAGCCTGTCCTTCGTGAGTGCATCGACATAGCGCTGGACCGGGTAGAGGAAGTCGATGCCGAACCGTTGCTTCTGGTGCCAGCAGCGAAGGTTCAGCGCGTCCTCGTGAGGATCAGGTGGATCCATGCAGGCCGGATCGGCCTGCGTTCCCGCCATTCCACAGCTCTTGCACTCGGCGCTCGCAGGAGCGTCGGCGCACGCGCTGGTCCCCCGCGGCATCACGAACGGCTGCGCGCCCGAATAGGCCTGCAGTGCCACGTAGTTCTGCCCCCCCACCCGCACCGAGCAGTCGTCCTCGTCGCTCAGCATCAGCACCACCACCAGCGAGTCCTCACGCAAGAAGTCCGCACGCTGCGTGAGCACCGTCGGATCCACGCCTTCGGGACCCCGGCACCCACCGTCTTCCGCAGGCAGCCCGCTTGCGCAATCCGTCGCCACGACCCGCGCGTAGGGGGCAGGATCGACCAGAAACCGGTACCACGCTTCGAGCCCCATCTCGAAGCCGCAGCCGTCCTGACCCGCGCCCCGGACCATCGACGCGAACCTGTCGACCAACACCCCGGAGCTCGTCTCCCCCGCGGGACTCCCCTGCCCGGCCGGATCCCAATACAGGAAGCCCTTGTCGTTCCAGGTGGGCAGGGGTTGCGCCGGATCGGTCGGCGAGCGTGCCACGAGATGAGCCATGTCCTGCGTGCGCGGGCTGTACGGGATCGGCGCCGCATCCGAGCACGAGTCGGCCCCCACGCCGCCGAGCGACGACGTGATCACGCCGATGTGCAGGTCGGTGAGTGCCCGGGACTCGAGGGAGCTTCCCGCAGGACAGTTGCCCCAGGCATCGGGCTCGAGAGTCCGCTCGGAGGATGCTTCGCGACAACGCGGAGCGACCAGCCGTTGCACGAGGTCGGGAACGGCCAGTGCGAGGATGTCCTGCTTGTCGGCCATCGACGCCGAGTTGTCGATCACGAGCAGCAGATCCACGCGGGAGGCGGGGGGAGGAGGAGAGGCGTCCCCCGCCCCGCCGTCCCCCGGAGCAGGCACGAGGACGTCGGCGTAGCGAACGTCGCAACCGGTCGCCAAGAGCATGGCGAGGGAAACGGCCGGGAGGATCCGGATGCCCGAGCACTGAGAGGAGCGACGTGCACTCATAGGTACATCCCCACTCCAAGCTGGAGGACAGCGAAGGCGCCTGCGAGGGTGATCTCCTGAGTGCCGCCAACGCGTCCGCCGAGCGGCAGCACGACGTAGCCGGCCTCGCCCTGTGCCTCGATGACGAGGGGTCGGATCGGAGTGATGCTGAGCGCGACGACACCGAGGGGCCAGCCCCACGGCGCCCACACGGATCGACCGATGGCGAGGTCGCTGCGGTGCGGCTGGCCGGACATTCGGGCCGCACCCATGCGAAGGCCCATTCCAGCGCGCATCGACAGCGGTCCCCACTCCCTGTGAAGCACGATCGATCCGCCGAGCGTGGCCGTGTCGATATCGACACTCCCCAGCGAGGCATTGATCCTGCCGTGCTCGACGATCGCGTCGGCGCTCCACCCGAAGAGCGCGAAGGGGTCGTCGGCGAGGCGCACACCGCCTCCCCACAGGTCGCCTTCTTCGCTCAGGAACCAGCGCCGAGAAGCGACGCCGAGGATCCTCATGGGCTTGGGCGGGTTGAGGCGCACGGGGAGCTTGCGCTGCACGGTGTCGCGGACCGCCGCGACAATCTCGGGGGCGGGACGCGGCCCGGAAACGGGCACCTCGGGCTGGGGGTTGACCGCGAGCTCGGCCCACGAAGCGTACACCAGCTCCGATGCCGCGAGAGCGATCAGGCGGGCGCGCGTGCTTGGAGCCGAGTCGTCGAGATCGACCGAGCGCTGGAGGGACTTTCCCGTGATCGGGTCCTCGACGACGAGGCGCACGATCTGCTGATCGCACCGCACCTCCACCCGGGTCGCGGTCGCGTCGGGGAGATCCCCGTCGCGCGTCAGCAGCGCTCCGAGCTCGACTGCCACGATGCGGCGCACATCCGACGCGCTGACACCGATGCAGGGGCTGACATCGAGGCGCACGCGGGGATGGGGCTCCTCGGCGGCCGCGCGCGTCGTGAGCAGGGCCAGTGCCGCGGCGAGGGCGAGGTGCGGCCGGAGCTTCACTCCAGTCCCCCGTAGCGACGCACGGAGCGCTCCCTGCGTCCTCCGGGGTACAGGCGCACGTACTGCTCGGCACGCGTCCTGGCCATCGCAGCGTCGCCGGCCCTCGACCACGCTTCCACCTCGCGTGCCAACGCATCCTGCGCCATCGCCCCGCCCATGGTGTGCGCCTTGGCGAATGCATCGGCAGCCTCGCGCGGACGCCCGAGCTCGTCGAGCAGCACGCGTCCCAGCGTGAAGGCGGCGAGCGCGGCGCGAGGATCGCCGGGGTAGCGCTGCAGCAGCCTGCGCAACGGCTCCACGGCCTTGTCCGAGTGCTTGCTCATGCGCGCCACGTCCGCAGCGAGCATCAGATCTGCAGGCTCGTCGCGCACCGCACCGGGGCCCGCCCTTCGAAGCTCCTCGTACGCCTTGTCGAAGTCCCCCTCCTGCGCCCACGACCTCCAGCTCGTGGGCTTCGGCACCCAGGGGACCGGCACGGCGGCCGTCGGAGTCGCAGAGGCGAGCGAAGAGGTTGTCGCGCTTGCGGAGGGCGCGGGCACCGCTCGAGGGAACAATCCCTCTTCGCCAGCGCCGAGTTCGACGGCTTGTTCGTCATACGACACACGAACACGACCGCGCTCGACTGCGACGCGCGCGCGCTCGTCGTCGAGCCGCTCGACCACGAAGCTGGTGCCGAGGACCTCGACGGCGACGCGGCCCGCCTCGACGCGGAACACGCGCTGGGGGTTGCGGGAGACATCGAAGCGAGCGGAGCCGGAGACGACCTGCACGAGCACGCGGGAGGGGGAGGTCTCGACGGTGCGGACCTCGGAGGAGCCGATCGGCGTGACGACGGATCCTTCGGACAGGGAAAGGACTGCAGGCGAGGCGGAGGCGGACGTGCTTGCGACGGCGCGGGACGGGTGCGTGAGCATGTGGCGGGAGCCGATCAACGCAAGGATGACCACGACGACGCCTGCAAGTCCGAGGACGGTCGCGCGAGTGACTTCGCGGCGCCGCTTGCGTCGCATCATCGCTCGATTCACCGCAGCAGCGCGCTCGTCGGACCACGAGACACCCACGTGCCCCGTGGCGGATTCGATCCTCTTGAGAAGCTCAGCGCTCATGATCGAACGCTCCGTCGATGGTCTGTTGTGCCGCCGCGATGCGGCGCTTCGCGGTGGCGAGCGAGCACCCGGTCAGATCCGCCACGTCTTCGAGCTTCTGGCCTTCGACGTGGCGCAACGCCCAGGCGATCCGGTGTTCCACGGGCATCTGGTCGAGCACCTCGTACAGCCTCGCCAGGACCGCTCGGTCCTCGGCGCTCGCTCCTTCGGCCGCGAGCTGGTCGTAGTCGCCCGATTCGGTCAGCCCGAGGACCCGCCCGATCTTGCGCCACCGCAGCTTGCGTCGCGCCACGCGCACCGTGACCGTCGCGAGCCATCCCCGTGCAGCCTGGGGGTCGCGAAGCTGCGCGAGCCCCTTGTGTGCCCGCAGGAAGACATCCTGCACGACGTCGTCCACCTCGTCGTCCCGCCCGAGCAGGCGCACGGCGATGGCGGCCACGTAGCGGGAGTACAGTCGGTACGCCTGCGCGAGGGACAGCGGACCGTCCGCATCGCTCGGTGCGGGCGGCGGAACGATGCGCAGGGGTGCTCGGACGGCTTCCATGCTTCCACCCCCTAGGTGCCCGACTCCGGGAAGAACGGCTCAGCCCTTCGACGGCCTCGCCCAGACCGCGAACTTGTACCGCCCCTTTCCGTTCGCATCCACGTCGAGCTCGAACATCCAGTCCCCATCGTGCTCCACGCAGATCGGCTTCAGGCTCTGCATCACCAACGCCGGACTGCGCGTCTCAGCAGTGGCTGCCAGCGCCCCTCCGTCCTTGTAGATATGCATGTCGAGCGCCACCATGCTCCCGTCGGCCACGGCGTAGAAGCGGTAGCACATACCGCCTCGCAGCCTGGCCGCGTAGAAGTCACGAGGATCGCCCTTGTTCCCCTGTGCCACGTCGTGAAGCCGGCTCTCCACGAACCGCGTGTAGGGCAGCATCCCGGTCGGCTCGCCGCACTTGGAGATCAGCGAGGCGTAGTCCTTGTCGTGATCCCCGATGAGCTCGACGCTCTTCCAGCACGTGGAATCCTCGGCGGTCGCTTTGGGGAAAGCGCTTGCCGGAGTGTCGGCGGGGAGCACCACCTCGAGGGGGATGGGCTCGCGACGCGACGACGAGCCCACCAGTGCGTGGGGACCTTCCTGAGGGGAAGCGGAGGCCGCGGGAATCGTCGGGGAGTCCGGCAGGGGAGACGATGCGGAGGGGGACGGCGACAGCGCCGACGGTGTTTTGGATTCGACCGGGGTGCCTCCGCACGCCGAGCAGGCAACGAAGGCGAGGAGCGGCAAGATCGCGGAACGCTTCAGCATCAACAGGCAGGCTACGCGTCGGCACATGGGTCGGCAAGCGACATGATCGCGTGCGACCCGCGCCTCCGGCGCCTGCTTCGCGCAGACGACAAGCAGCTCCGCTCCACCGGGTTCACGGCTTCGCCGCGTCGGCATCCGTGCACGGCAAGGGCAGCCGAACGCCCATCTACAGCACGGACGTCACTGCCGCTCCTCGCAGCGCCGCGACCTCCTGCGGATGATCGCGCCGGAGCTGATCGCGCAACTCCTTGAGGCGCTCCTTGGGCTGCAGGCCCCCCTCCACACGATCGACGTAGAGCACGCCGTCGAGGTGATCGATCTCGTGCTGGAAGATGCGCGCGTCGAAGCCCGTGACCTCGACGTGCCGTTGCGGGGCGCCGGCGACTCCATGTTCGACCACCACGCGCCGGTGCCTGCGCACCAGCCCGCAGACATCCGCGACCGAGAGGCATCCCTCGTAGTCGAGCGTGACGTCGTCGCTGCGCTCTGCGATGCGAGGATTCACGTACCATTCGACATGGGGATCGGTCGGGCCGCCGGGGGTCACGGGACGCACGCCGTGCATCACGAGGATGGCGCGTGCGCCGATGCCGATCTGCGGTGCGGCGAGCCCGACGCCCTTGGACGACAGCAGCGTGGCGCGCATGCGCTGCTCGAGCCGACCCGCGTCATCGCTTGCGCGCAGCTCCCGGGAGACGCGCCGCAGGACGTTGGATCCGTCAGGGATGCGTTGAACGATCGGCAGCTCGGTACCCGGGGACGCGAGCAGATGGAGGTCTTCCGGAAGCAGGCCGGGGGGAACCGGTTCGGGAGGCGGCGCGGGGGAGCGAGGGCTCGGACACGGGGACGCACCGGGAGCGCACGCCAGGGATGGGGCGCATGCTGCGGCGGCGGATGCGGAGAGCCAGCCGACGAGGCCGCGGCGCGAGGTGAGGATGGGACGGGTGGACACGGAGGAAGGATAGGACAGGTGCTGCGAGGAGGGAGGGGAGAATTGGCGGGCACAGGGCTAGTGGATGCCGCCGATGAGCCACGCCTGTCCGGGGACGAGGACCTGTTCCGGGGAGGCCCCTCCCTGACGTGCCGGGCCGGTGCCCGTCTCGCCGACGGGCAGCTCGAAGCCGTGGTCACCGAAGAGAAACAGGAGCGTGCGGGGTTGCAGCCCGTGGGCGAACCGGACGATGGGAGGGACGACGTCCTGGGCCATTGCCTCGATTCGCTCCGGCTCGCGCGGACCGCTCTCCCCAAGCGTGGACTGGATCACGTCGAGCTTGTGGAGCTCCCTGCCCCCTGCGCGCAGGCGACGAACCGTCGAGGCGGCCTTGCCGCGAGGCACCATCATGTCGTGCTCGGCGTTGTGCTCCAGCGGCTCCACGAGTCCCTGCGCGCCGCGGGCAATGAGATCGAGCTGCACCGAGGTCACAGTGGGCAGCGCGGACCACAACAGCACCTGCTCGGTGCAGACCGCGTTCGGAGACAGCTCGCTCTGGAGCAGCTCCTGGACCCGCAGTCCCACGTCGAAGCGCATGCCGTCCACGAGCAGCAGCACCACGTTGCGAGCACCGTGGAGCCTCGCCACGCGCGAGGCGATGGCCGGTGCGTCCAGGACCATCGGAGGCCGACGTCGCGTGACCTTCGAGGCGGCGAAGGCCTCGCGATAGCTCTTCTCGAAGCTCTTCGCGAAGCGTTGCAGGCTCATCCGAGCGCGTGCCTCCGCGTCGCCGGCCACCACGGCCCGCGACAGCGGAACATATCGTTCCACGAACAATCGCTCGACTGCGGCAAGAGGCTTCGGCCCTTGCGCGTCGTCGAGCTCCCGCATGAACACCCGCCACGGAACCGACGGACGTTCGGGCTCGGGGGCGGGATCCGACGGACGCTCCTCTTCGGGCTCGCGCTCTTCTGTTCGAAGGGGTTCGACGCAACGCGGAGCGCGTTCCGCAAGCAGCAGATCGCTGAGACGCACCGGCGGTCCGTAGCCCAAGAGCTGATCGTCGGAGTCCGCGAGCCAAAGCGCGAAGGGCTTGTCCCGACACGCCCCTGCCAGGATTCGCAGCGTGAGGCTGTCTTCGGGGTCCAGCGCGCCCGAGGGTCCGATCAGGGCGCCCAACGGTCCGAGCGCCAGGGCGATACCGCGAGCGCCTGCAGCTTTGGCCCGCATGAGCTGATCGTCGAGCAGCGCATCGAAGGAGCTGGTCCCGCCGATTCCCGACGCCGGGGCGCCTCGGCGCATGAGCGCCTGCTCGATCTCCTCTTCCACGATCTTGTCGAGGAGTCCTCCAGCGCCAGGGCCCGGAGGGTCGGTGTGGACGAGCAGCCACCCCGCGGCTTCGACGGCGCCGCGAAGGCGCACGCGCCCGTCGGCAGCGAGGAACCTGACCTCGCCACGGGGCTCGTGGGGGACTGCTTCCGGACCTTCTGCGACCGTCATGATGGCCGAAGCTCTCACGCCCTCCCCCCCTGGCCCAAGTTTTCGGCACTTCGCCCCCGTCGCTCACCAGCTCTAGGAGTTTCCCTCCGGTGGGGGTAGCTTCGGCACATGCGACACGGTCGCTTGCTCATCGCCTCCGCCTCGCTCCTGTCCATCGCCACGGTCCTCGCCGCGTGCGAGGAGCCCGTCGGCATCCGGCCCACCCCCAAGCCCACCGACGCGGCCCCCGCGCCCGGTCCCCTCGGGACCGCCATGGCCGTCGACGACAGCCGCGAGATCCCCGGCCTTTCCCGGCCGGTGGACGTCGTGCGGGACCGCTACGGCATCGTCCATATCTACGCCTTCGACGCAGCCGACGCGTTCCGGGCCCAGGGGTTCATGGCAGCGAGCGATCGTGGGCTGCAGCTCGAGCTGCTCCGACGCATCGCCGAGGGGCGCATGGCGGAGATCCTCGGCCAGCGGGATCCGTCGTGGATCGACTCCGACGTGCTGATGCGGTCGGTGGGGCTGCACCGCGGGGCAAGAGCCGCGCACGACGCGCTGCCTGCCGCGGGTGAGGCGCGCCGGTGGCTCGAGGCCTACTCTGCCGGCGTCGATGCCGCCTTCGCGCGGCTCCGGAACGGCACCGATCCCCTTCCCGAGGGGGGAGCCGGTGCGTCGCGCGAATGGTTCTCGGAGTGGACGCCCGTGGACTCGCTGGCGGTCCTGCAGCTCCGGGCCTTCGCCGACTCGGTGCGCCTCGACGAGGAGCGCGATCTGACGGCAGCGCTCGACGGAGCGCTCGGTGTGTTCCGCCCAGATGCTTCGGAACCCGAACTGAAACGACGGGCGGGCGCGGTGCAGGATCTGTTGCGGTTCGCGCCGGCGACCAGCGCTTCGCTGGTCCCTTCGCTCTCCCCTGGCGCATCCCCGCAGGAGCCGGGGATCGCCCTTGGGCGGCACGCGTCTGCCGACCTGCTCTCCGCCTACGACGTCACCTTCGCCACGATTCGAACGCTGCGCGCGAGGTTCGCGGAACGCGGATCGAGCGCGTGGGCGATCGGCCCGGCACGCACCCTCTCGGGCAACGCGATTCTCGCTGCTTCCCCCCAGATGCCGCTGTCGTCCGACGCGGCCTTCTGGTTCGTGCACCTCGAAGTGCGGCCCGAAACAGGCTCCTTGGAACCCCGCTTCGCGGTGTCGGGCGCGTCGCTTCCTGGAGTGCCCGGCGTGTGGATCGGCAACAACGCGACGGTCGCATGGGCGCCCGGGGCATCGGGATTCGACGAGGCAGATCTCTACGCAGAGACGCTCTCCGCAGGGGGCGGGTCCGTGTCGTTCCTCGGAGCCGACGTTGCCCTCCAGAAGCTCACCGAGACCATCCCGGTGGAGGGGGCTTCACCGATCGAGCACGAGGTTCTGATCGTGCCCCACCATGGTCCGATCCTGCCTCGGCTGAAGGACCACGCGGTGGTCGCTCCCGACGCCGCCGTCGGAGCGCTGTCCTTCCGCTGGCCCGGCCTCGCCTCCGCGCGCGCATTCGAAGGCATGGCTGCCCTGCTCAGGGCTCGCACCACTGCCGACGCCCGCGCTGCTGTCGCTTCCTGGAACGTCGGCGCGAACCTCTTCACGTTCGCCGACAGCGAGGGCTCGATCGAGGTCGACGTGCAGCCGGTGCTGCCCGTGCGCGAGCGCAGTGCGTTCCAATGGGACGCGGCCCAACAACGAGGGAGGCTGCCCTGCCTCATCCAACCGGGCGAAGGTGGCGCCGAATGGAACGGGTCGATGCCGTCTGCGCACGTGCCGTCGGTGCGCAATCCATCGCGCGCATGGGTCGTGGCCGCTGGCGCCGACCTCGCAGGGACCACGCTCGACAACGATCCCTCCAACGACGTCCAGTCCGATGGCTCCCCGGCGTACTTCGCGTGCCTGTTCGATCCCGGATTCCGGCACGAGCGTGCCGCCGCGATGGTGGATGCGCCGGGCACGCACGTCCTCGAAGGGGTCGGCGCACTGCAGAGCGATGTACGCTCGCCGCTCGGTGCACGCCTGTCGCCGCGTCTCGTAGACGTGCTGACGCGCGCGCTGGAAGAGCACGACAAGCCGGGGACGTGGCCGACGTTGAGCGCAGCGGTCGAGAGCGATCGCTTCGACCCGGTGGCTGCCCAGAGCACCATCGAAAGCATGCAGCGCTGGAGCGAGCTGGGGCTCGCCGCGCGCGCGGGCGTGCGGCTGACCGATGGATCCCCTTCGATGCAGGGAGCGGACGCGGAGGCTTCCAAGGCCGCGTTGCTCTTCAACGCGTGGCTGGTACGTGTGCTGCAGCTCACGCTGCAGGACGAGCTGGCGCGCATGGGTGTGCAGGGGAGCCTGCCTGGGGACCTCGGGCTGCGCACGCTGCTGCATCTGGTGGAGACCGAGCCGACGATGCTGGCGAGCTACGATCCGGAG
>CAYMUE010000127.1:1468-9015 GCA_964393505.1 uncultured Polyangiaceae bacterium | reverse complement strand
TGCCGTCGCAATCGTTCACCGGCACCCGGGGTGCGGCCCTCCGTTATGTGGTGGAGCTGGGGCCCTCGGGGCCTCGGGTCCGCATCGCGATGGCGGGTCACCAGGCGCCCGGGGTCACGGCGGCAGAGGACGAGGTCGAGTACTGGAGGAACAACCAGCAGCACGATGTCCCGTGGGAGCAGGATGAGGTGCTTGGGGCAGCGATGCGGCGGACTGTGATCGGTCCTGCCCAGTAGTTCGTTCTTGGCAAGGATCGGAGGACGGGAAGGGTGAGGTGTCCCCTGGCCGAGGGTGGGGGGGGATGCTAGGTTCCCCACGCCTCTTCTGCTGCGTTCGCCGGGCGGAGCCAATATGGATCCCGTACAGGCAACGAACAGGGGGGTTGCAATGCCGTGGAGAGCCAGGCCCGGAACAGCTTCACCGGGAGGCCGGAAGCGGCAGCGCGGCTCCCCACCTGACTAGCTTGGTCAGGGGTTCGCGCGCTTCCGCCAACGGCGCGGCGGTCCAGGTCTGGAGCGGGCCCGCGCGTGAGCGTCGGCCCGCTCGCTTTTTCTTCATTGCCACCGGGCGCTGCGCTCGATACCGTCGCCGCTGGCAACCATGTCCCAATCAACATTCCTAACGCGGTCGACCCGGTGGGTGGCGACGCTGGCCGGACGGGTGGTTCGACAGACACCCGCGTGGGTGGGTCTCCTGCTCGTCCCGGGCGTTGCGCTTGCCGCCACCATCAAGGGCCAGGTCTCCGGGCACGATCGTCTGATCAACCCGGTCTGGGCGGAAGCGGCGAAACCCGGCGCTCACAGGTTCACGTGGCGCGAGCCTTCGCCCACGGTGCGCGCGGAGTTCCGCCAGCTCTTCGGCCTCGCGCCCAAGGAGCTGTGCATCGCAGCGATCTCCACCGAAGACGTCAAGCCGCCGCAGGTGCCGATTCTGGTGACGCTTGGCGGAGGACGCACCACGCCGGTCACGATCGTGGTCACGCCTCAGACGCGGTTGCGTTTCCGCAACAACGACCCCTTCAAACACAACCTGTTCGCCGTCAACGAGTCGTCCTTCCCGCCGTCGGTCATGGCCATCGCCGCCGAGCGAGACTGGACCGCGCCCGGCCCTGGCACCTACGAGCTGCGCGATCATCTCGCGCCGAGTCTACGCTCGTGGGTAGTGGTCCTGCCGAAGGTCGCAGCGATTGGTTACCCGGGAAGGGATGGCTCCTTCGTGCTCAACAACCTGCAGCCTGGTGACTACCAGTTGCAGCCGTACTTCGCGGGCAAACCGATCGGCACGCCGCGCGCGGTGACGATCGAGAAGAAGGATCTGGACATCAGCAAGCAGCCGCTTCCGGTGGCAGAAACTGGCGACGGCGGAACGCCGGCCAAGTAGGGGCTCAGGATGCTGCTCTCACGTTTCTGGTATGTGATTCTCTCCCTCGCTCTCGCTGCCGTGCTCGGCGGCCTGTTCCTCGCCACGCGCGTCTACAACAGCGCGAGCCGACACGCGATGGATCAGGCTCTCGCAGCCGACACGCAGGTCGTCAGCTGGTACCTCAACGACGACGCGCGTCGCCGCTCGAGCTTGCTGCTGTCGGTCTGTCTCGACGACGCGATCCGCAAGAACCTCGCGAAGGCGAGCAACACGATGGACGCCGTCCCCAAGGAGGCGCCCACCGAGGTCAAGAACGCCCTCAAGAAGCTCAACGACGGCACACCCGAAGAGACCCGTTTCGACGCGATGTTCGCGGTCGATCAGTACGGTCGCGTGATTGGATCGATCGGCTTCGATCAAGCGGCCGGCATGCCCGGCTTCGAGCTGGGAGGCTACCCGGTCGTCGCCGACGCCCTCCACGGTTGGGTCCGCGACGATGCCTGGGTGCTCGACGGACGCATCTACCTCGTCGTCGCTCGCCCCGTTGAAACCGACACCGCCCAGATGCCCGCCGGAGCCGTCGTCGGCTTGCGCATTGTAGACACCGAGTACGCCCGCCAGCTCTCCAAGCGCACGGGCGCGGCGGTCGGCTTCTACGCCGAGGGCTCCGTCAAGGCCAAGGCCTCCCCCGAGGGCTTCGACCCCAATCAGCTCGACACGATCGTCAGCGACATCGGCACGCTCAGCGCCGACAAGGACTACCAGGACAAGGGCAAGAGCAAGCCCAAGATCCTCATGGGCGATGTCGGCGTCATCTACTCGAAGATCGCTGGCGAAGCCTGGGATCTCGGCGCCGGATACGTGGTCGGCCGCGCTGCCGCCGTCGCCAGCTCCCCGCTCGCCTTCATCCAGCTCTCCGACGAGCAGGACAAGAAGAGCGTCCCCTGGATCATCGTTGGTCTCGTCTTCCTCCTCTCTGCCGTGCTCGGCATCGTCTTCTCCATCTTCGAGCACACCTCCCCCTTGCGCACGCTGCGCGTCGAAGCCCAGCGCATGGCGAAGGGCGAGATCGACGCCCTGCAAGTGAGCAAGTTCCGCGGCGTGTACCGCAAGATCGCGAGCGACCTGAACGACGGAACGGACAAGGTGGCTGCCAAGGGCGGAGCGCCGCGCAAGGCGGCGGACCTCGAGTCCGTGTTGGGACCCATCCCGGCGCAACCGTCGATGAGCGCCTTCAGCTTCCCCATGGAAGGCGCTGCTGGCGCTGCTCCGCCTCCCTCGCCCAGCTCGCCCGGCGCTCCCGGTCCAGTCCAGCCTCCGCCTCCCAAGACCGCAGGCATCGGCCCCGCCGCGCTCGCGTCTTCCCCCAACGTCCCCCTCTCCTCCCCCGGAGTGCAGGCCCCTGCTCCCAAGCCCTTTGTGCAGCCCCCTCCTCCCAAACCTGCCGCCGCTGCACCGGCTCAGGCGCCCGCGCCTGTCATCCAGGCCCCCGCACCCAAGCCCATCGCCGTCCCGGCCGTGATGAGCGCGACCGAAGGCGACGACAGCGACGAGGATGCCACGATGGTGCAGGCGGTGCCCCCCGAGATTCTCGAGGCGAGCATGAGCGGCGCCCACGCCGCTGTGAAGGAAGCCGACGAGATCGCCGAGTGGCACGCCGTGTACGAGGACTTCGTGCGCACCAAGAAGCAATGCGGCGAGCCAACCTCCGGCCTCACCTTCGAGAAGTTCCAGCAGACCCTCAAGAAGAACAGGGACCAGCTGATCTCGAAGACCGCCTGCAAGCGCGTCAAGTTCAGCGTCTACGTGAAGGACGGTCGCGCCGCGCTCAAGGCCAGCCCCGTCCGCTCCTGATCGCCTCCCCTCTCTCCCTCTCCCCCTTCCACCGTACGTCCCCGCGCTGCCTGCAGCGCGAGTGACGCGGTGACCGAACGATCGGTTCGTCCCGCGACCGCGCGCTTCCGTCGCCCGATTCCATTCGCCGGGGCTTGTCGCTCGCGCCCGACACACTCGCTGCGACTCATTGAGCATCGCTGTCGCGACGACGTGGACCTACCTGGTGTCTCCAGGCTCGCGCGACGGTGCTTTGGTGGGCCTGCGAATGCGGATTGCACGGACGTGGCGAGGTGAGGCGTCGATGATCTCCAGGGAAATCCCCTGCTCCAGACGGATCGTCTCCCCCGCTTGAGGCACGCGCCCGGACAGCTCGAGCACCAGCCCCGCGAGGGTGCTCCAGGTCTCCCCTTCCGGCAGATCGATTTCGAGAGCGCGATTCAGCTCGCGAACCTGCATGCCCCCGGAGACGATCGCGGTCCCGTCGGCCTCCACCCGGATGCCGGGCAGCGTTCCGTCGGCGTATTCGCTGAAGATCTCCCCGACGAGCTCCTCCACCAGATCCTCCATGGTGACGATTCCGGAAGTGCCGCCATATTCGTCGACCACGATCGCAAAGGGGAGTCGCTGGCGCTGCATCTGGTGCAAGAGCTCGACGGCCTTCATGGTCTCGGGGACGAACCAGGCGGGGCGAATGACGTCTTCGAGCACGATGAGCTGCCGCTCCCAGGCAACGGAGAGCAGATCTCGGACATTGACGTAGCCGACCACGTTGTCCACGCGGTCTTCGAACACCGGCATGCGACTGTGAGAGCGCTCCAGCAGCAGGCGCCGGACCTCGTCGGGCCGCGCACCCTTCGGGATCATCACGACTTCCTGTCGCGGCACCATCACGTCGGCCACGGACCGGCCGGAGAACTCCAAAGCCCTCGACGCGATCTCCCCCGCGGTCCGGTGGATCGAGCCCGCCTTCGCTGCGTCCTCGACCAGCTCTTGCAGCTCTTCCGCGGAGAGCCGGGCTTCGGTGAAGGTAGTCCGGTCCCCGAACGGTCGGAGCACGACGTTTGCGCTGGTGCTCAGGAACCACACGAGGGGGCGCGAGAGCCAGGAGAGGGCGACCAGCGGCCGGGCCATAAGCACCGCGTATCGCTCCGCACTCCTGAGGGCGAGGGACTTCGGCACCAGCTCGCCCAGCACAATCGACAGATAGGAGATGATCCCTACGACCAGCGCCAGAGCGATCGTCTCGGCGTCGCTCCGCAGCCAGGGAACCCTCTGGATGAGCGGCGTCAGACGCAGCGCGAGCGAGGCTCCTCCGAACGCGGCGGCGGTCGCGCCCACCACCGTGATGCCGATCTGCACGGTTGCCAGGAACCGCTCGGGGTTCTGCCTGAGCTCGAGGACGGCCCGGGCTCCCCGGTGGCCCCCTTCGGCGAGCTCCTGGATGCGCCGCCTGCGCAGCGCCACGACGGCGATCTCTGCCCCAGCGAAGACCGCGTTCGCGAGGATCAGGGTCAGGATGATGGCTGCTTCGGTAAGAATCGGATCCTTCCATCCGGCGGGTGAAGTCCGGCCCGCCACGCGGACCATAGCCGATTCTTCCAGCAAATCACTGTCACGCTCGCAGCGAGAGCGCCCACGCCGCCCCCACGTCCGTCACACCGCCATTGCGGCGTATCAATGTCATCGCGAGAAGATGACGCTCGCGGCGCCTCAAGACGCTACGGGCAGCCCTCTCCGCAAGTGCAATCCGACGGCTGGCTCTGCGCCGCGCCGAGGGAACAGTCCGTTGCGCTCGAGCCCATGTTGCAGTCCGGGAACGTGTCAATCAGGGCGTCCCGGACGTCGCCCCAGGAGTAGCCGTCGGAATCATCGTTGTCGCGCAGCGTTCCCCGCTGCTCGATGTGAAGGAATCGGCCATTCCCCGTCTGCGCGGGAGTCGTACACTCGTCGGCGTCGGGAGAGTTGGTCGCGCGACCTTGCACGTTCGTCGAGCCGCAGAGCTGCGAGGGCGGCCAGCCCTCGAATCCCTGACAGGAGAAGATGGTGTCAGGGGCGGGCACGTACTTCCGGAGATGGTCCACGAAGGCCACTGACACGGAGCCGAGATCCATGTCCTTCTTCGAACCGTCGGAGACCTCGGCGACGTCGTCCGATGCGCCCACCATGCCGTGGAGCTGCGCGAACTTGGTGCGGTCGCTGCCGTCGGAGAGGAACAGGTGCAGGACGTGGAAGGCGTTCGCGGTCTCGTGCGCGACGTCGGACTCGCGGTAGGTGCCGGAGCAGGGGCCGCTGCCCGGGGCGCACGCGGGCGGGTCCGGGTCCGAGCAGCGGTGCTCCTTGTTGAGAATCATGACGCGGGCAGCCGTGCCGAGGAAGACCCGCGCGGCCTGGACGTCGGTCCCCACGTCATAGGGGGCGTGCGGCGCCTCGATCACCAGGTCGCGTTTGGCCGCCGGATTGACGAAGAAGTACGCCTGACCATAGGACGTGCGATCGCGTCCGTAGACGAGCCATCGCTCCTCCTGGGTTTCGTAGAAGCGAAACAGCTCGTAGCCCGCGTCGTCGGCCAGGGCCTGTACTCCGCACCAGTCCGCGGAGTCACCGTCGATTCGGCTCGCGTCGATCGCAGAAAAGAGCGCCGCCACGAGCTTCTCGAAGGCCTGCCGTCGGTTGGCGCTGAGCTTGCCGTAGCCGCCCGCGTTCGGATGCTCCAGGTCACCGACGAAGTCGACGAGGTCTCCGGAGATGGAGGGCAGATACCGGAAGGTGCCGAGGTGCCAGAGCCGGGGTGCCGCGTCGGGAGGCGCTCCGTCGGCAAGGTCCGCGTCGATCCCGGAGGCATCGGCAGCGGTCACGTCCGAGACCGACGTGTCGGCGGCGGTTGCATCGGGGATCGAAGCCTCGGCCAGCGAGGTTTCGGGAGGCGCACCGTCGGAGATGTCGTGGTCAGCGGGCTCGGAGCCGCCGCAACCCAAGGCGAGGAGGGAGAGTGCGAGGAAAGCTCTGGGAGGCATGGGTGACCAGAGTACCTGTCTGGACGGGGCTCAATCAAGCGCGGCACCTCACGGATCCGAAGGATCAACGCACCGTGCTGCCGGCTCCCGGACACGCGTTTCCTCGTGCGATCGATTCCGAAGGAAGATGCCGCCACACCAACGGGTAACACGTTGCGTGCGTTTTCGGGCAGGGTCTCCCCAACACCCGAGGAAGGACTTGAGAATGAGACATCTGACGTGGATCGTGCTGTGCATGGCCGGGATGGGGCTTGCTGCGGCGGCGTGCTCCGACGACTCCGAGGGCGCATCGGGGGCAGGTGGCAGCGGCGGGGCAGCGGCCGGGGCGGCCGGCTCGGCAGGAAAGGCAGGGGCGGCCGGCTCGGCAGGCGCGCCCAACAATGGCGGCTCCGCCGGCGAGGCGGGAGCATCGGGTGGTGGAGGCACCACGTTCCCTATTCAATGCCCAGGAGGATCGCCCGTCTGCGACGACGACAACACGGCGTGGACCTGCACCGAGTTCGGTCCCACCATGACGCCCTGCGGGAACACCGAGTGCAAGAACGGCAAGTGCACGTGCTCGAACGATGAGATGTGCAAGTCGGACAGCGACAAGTCGTGGGTGGAATGCGGCTGCACGGACGGCCAGACGGTCAAGAAGACGACCAACGAGATCGCTGCGTGCGACGTGGGGTCAGGCGCGTGTGTGGAGTACAAGATGGACACGATTTGCAAGGCGGTGTGCAAGGACAACGGGGGCGACGGCGAGCTGACGGACATGCACGTGGAGCTGTGATTCCGGGTCATCTGTCGAGGCGATGACCAGTCACCTCCCGCAGCCCGGACCCCTCGATCACCTGGCGAAGCAAATCCCCACCAATGCGCTGCGCAGGCGGGCGACGGTGGCGTCAGCTCGGCCGATCCAGGTTCACCGGAGCCGGCTTGCTCGGCTCGATTTGAACGCAAAAAAGAGGCGGCGAACAACTCGGCATCGGACTTCGCCTACCTACCGACCGGTTGTGAACGCGCTGATGGGAGTGATCGGGCCGCAGCTGACGGAGTGAGGGGCGGAGGGAGCTCGCTTGCAGGGGATTGACCGCTCCGAGGTGCCCGGGCACGTCGGCGTGCTCGCACTGCTCGAAGCGGTCAGGCGCTGGAGCCTCCGAGATCTCAGGGGCCGGCGCGGTGGACGGTGATTGGGACGCTGCCCCCGCCCCAGGTGGAGGTGATGACGCTGTACCGTTGTCCGGCGGTGACAGGGATGACAACGGAAGCCGGCACGAGGTCCGTGGCGGCGTAGCGGGCGCAGCCGAGATCCATTGCAGTCCACGACGGGCACCCCTCCAGCGCGCGGAG
>CAYMUE010000127.1:0-1368 GCA_964393505.1 uncultured Polyangiaceae bacterium | reverse complement strand
CCGTGGAATTCGAGTAGGACGATGTCGCGCAGGCGTCTGCGGTGCCGGGGCAACCGTCGAGTGTTGCCACTTGGGGCCAGATCTTCGCACCGCCGACACTCTGGGAGATGGTGAGACTTCCCCAACCAAGGCCCGGTGCGGCAAGACGCAGCGTGGCCCCGTAGTCATTGGCGACAGCATCGCCAATGTCGCAGTCCATGGGAGGCAACCCTGCGGTGAGAGCGATCGTCTGCGTTCCGACGGTGACCACGGTGGGAGCACTGCAGGTCGAGAGCGGCGCGGCTTCCGTTTCGCAGTAGCGCGAGCAGCCATCTCCGTCCGTCTGATTGTGATCGTCGCACGTCTCCTTGTAGGGAGGGTCGTCGTCGGTGACTCCGTTGCCGCACAGCGTCGGGACACAGTACTCGTGAAATCCGTCGCAAATCTCGCCCGCCTTGCAGTCCGCGTTCTCGTCGCACCTCACCACGCAGGTCCCCGCCTGACAGAATCCGATGAGCACACCGTCGCTCGGTGCGCACGGCGCGTCCTCCACCGAACATGATGCGCCGAGCGCTGCGAAGTCCGCGGCCGCTCTGCAGACGCCAGAAGTGCACACGTCCCCTGCGGGGCAATGGGGGCCAGGTTCGCCCACCAGGCAGCTCCAGCGACATGTCCCCGAGTCACAGCGCGCGCCAGGCTCGCATCCGCTGCTCGAGAGCGTGGAAGTGCAGCTTGCACCCACCAGGGCCGCATCGGGGGGGACGCACGTGTCGTCGTCACAAACGTGACCAACCGGACAAGCCCCGTTGTAGAATCCGGATGGAGTGCAGGACTTCTCCGCGCACACGCCTCCGACGGTTCCGAGCGTGCGGCATGCGCAGTCAGCGTAGAACGGACCCCACATGGTCTTGGAATCGAGACATTCCGGCTTGACACACGCGCCCGCCACACACAGGTCCGTGAAAGGGTTGTGGCAGTCCGCCCGGGTCGAGCAGGCCCCGCCCGTGTGCGTGAAGTCCAGGGGAATCGCCAGGTCGTAGGTGCAGCCGTCCTGGGTCATCGTGATGTCGATCTTGCCGGTGAAGTATGCCCAAGTGTCGAGACTGTCATAATCGGCAGTCAGCTCCGCCGAGTCGTCGGGCCACGCCGTCGGCGTCCACTTGGGGTAGAGCGTAGCGTGCTTGGCCTTGATTCCGAGAGGACTGAAGCCAACCTCGACCTGCGTGGGCAGTCCCGCCTTACCGGTACCGTTCAGGGGGACTGCTACGGAGACGTACTCTGAGCCGGAAACCTGGGGAGGCCCTGCAACGACAAGCTCCCCGCAACCGCCTCCCGCAGCGCCGCCCTCGCCCGCAGCGCCGCCCTCGCCCGCGGCACCGCCCTCGCCCG
>CAYMUE010000126.1:0-19177 GCA_964393505.1 uncultured Polyangiaceae bacterium | reverse complement strand
GCTCGTGCGTGACCGCATCTACGTGTTCGGCGGAGAGGACGTCAACGGATTCATCCCGACCTCGGCCATGGTGACCGATGACGGGAACGGCTGGGCGACCTCGACACCGGGCGCGGGCTCCCTTCTGCGGCGCAGGCACATGGCGGTTGCCCAGGTCTACCGCGTGACCGGAGTCGATACCTATGAAGAGACTGCCTATCTCTTCGGCGGAATCGACGAGAACGGCGAAGTGGTCGGCGGGCTGTGGAAGTGGGACGATACGGCCAAGAACTTCAAGCCCGTCTGCACGGCCTGCAATCCGGCCCCGAGCGAGCGGTACCGGGCGCAGATGGCCTACGACCGCCGACGCGGCGTGCTCGTCTTGTACGGCGGATATCACGCCTCCCTCCAACCGCTCTCCGACACCTGGGAGTTCGATATCGAGTCGAACACCTGGACCCAGATAACCCCCGTCGGCGCACCGGGCAACAAGACCTCTGCATCCATGCAATGGGCCGTGAGCCCCAATCGGGTCATGATGCAGGGAGGCATGGCCTTCACCGGGATGCTGAGCACGTACAGCTACCGAACGTGGCAGTTCCGCTCCCGTGGCGGCACCTGCCCGTCCAATCCCCTCTACTCCTGTGACGACTTCTGCACGGATACCGTGTGCTGCGACGTGCAAACGTGCGGGACCTGCGAGCGTTGCGACGGAACCTCTCCCGGCAGGTGCACGACGGTAGCTGCGGGGGAGCCCGACGATTCGTGTCCTGCGGGTCAGGTGTGCAACGCTGCCAGGGTGTGCAAGAAGAGCCTCGGGCAGGACTGCACGTCCGGGAGCGAGTGCTACTCGGGGTTCTGCGCCGACGGCAAGTGCTGCGACACTGCGTGCAACAGTCCTTGCGACGTGTGCAAGAACGGACTCGGTGGCAACACGGCGCCGAGCGGAACGTGCACGACGGTCCCTCAGGGCTGGAGCGGCGACCCCTCTTGCGCGCCCGTCGTATGCAATGGAACCCAGGTGACGTGCCCCGGTGCGACCTGCGTGAAGGACGCCGATTGCGTGGCCACCGCGTACTGCTCCAGCGCGGGCACCTGCCAGCCCCGCAAGGATGTCGGCACTTCGTGCGACACCGCGACTGACTGCTACGGCAGCGGCGCCTGCCGCGTTTGTTCCGGGACCGGAGACGGCTACTGCACGGATGGAGTCTGCTGCTCGGCGGCCTGCGCCGGCGCCTGCGATGTGTGCAAGAATGGCCTCGCGGGCTCAACCTCGCCCGACGGCACTTGCGTATTCGCCCAGGTCGGGTATCCGGGCAGCCCCTCGTGCGGGGCCTACGCCTGCGACGGCGGCGGGGCGACGTGCCCGACGGGCAGCGAGGGGTGTTCCACCGACGCCCAGTGCAATGCGGGGTACTACTGCGCGGCCGACGCGACGTGCAAGGCGCGCAAGGCCGACGGGCAGACCTGCAATGTGCTATCGGGCCAGGACTGTCTGCAGTCTGGCTGCCGGGTCTGCTCGAGCGGATTCTGCGCCGACGGCTACTGCTGCAACTCGGCCTGCGATCAATCCTGCGACCTTTGCAACAAGGCAGGCAGCGAGGGGGCTTGTTCTCCCGCCGGCGCCGGACTCCCAGGCTCCCCTTCCTGCGCCCCCTACGAATGCTCCGACGGGGCTGCTTGCGCTGCGACCTGCGCCACGAACGCCGACTGCACCACGGGGTTCTTCTGCGACACCACCAACCTGTGCGTGCCCCAGGCGGGCGTCGGATCGCCCTGCAGCGTGCAGGCCAATTGCTCTGTAGGGCTGTTCTGCATCGACGGCGTCTGCTGCATGACCGACTGCGTGGGCGCCTGTCTGGCCTGCTCTCAGGCGAAGAAGGGCCAGGGCGAGGACGGCATCTGCGGATTCATAACGAACGGGGCGGACCCGGACACCGAGTGCGCCGACCAGCCCCCGTCCTCCTGCGGATCCATCGGCACGTGCAACGGCGCCGGCGCCTGCGCTCTCCACCCAGACGGCACCAACTGCGGCTCGCCTTCCTGCACCAACGGCGCCCAGGTCACCTCCTCCTGCAATGGATTCGGTCAGTGCCTCCCGTCGCTGAGCACCCCCTGCTCACCCTACGTCTGCAGCGGCAACACATGCGCAACCTCCTGCAACGACGACACCGGATGCGTGGGAATGACCTACTGCAACCTCCTCTCCAACAAGTGCGAGACGAAGCTCGCCAATGGCGCGCCGTGCAACACGAACGCGATGTGCCAGTACGGCGTGTGCGTGGACGGAGTCTGCTGCGACAGCGCCTGCTCCGCCCCCTGCATGGCCTGCTCGGCGGCAAAGAAGGGTATCGGCGCCGACGGCGAGTGCGGATTCGTCGTGACCGATGCGGATCCGGATGGGGACTGCTCGGTCGATCCTCCCTCGAACTGCGGAAAGGACGGGGCTTGCAACGGCGCAGGCGCCTGCAGGCTCTACGTGGCCGGAACCAAGTGCGGCAACGCGCAGTGCTCGGGCAACAACCTGGTGGGCAAGCTGTGCGACGGGCTCGGATTCTGCGGGTCCTCGGGCTCGACCGACTGTGCCCCGTACCTGTGCCAGGCGGACCAGTGCACGACTTCCTGCGCCGCCAACTCCCAGTGCGCCATGGGCTCGGTCTGCCTGCAGAACGGCACCTGCAGCGCGCCCCTGGCCAACGGCGAAGCGTGCGCGAAAGACGACGAATGCAGCTCGAAGCACTGCGCGGACGGCGTCTGCTGCAACACCGCGTGCGACGGCCAGTGCGCGGTGTGCAACGACCCGTCCTCCAAGGGGACGTGCATCGGCCACGACGGCCCGCCGGTCGGGGATCGCCCAGCGTGCAATGCGATGGACGCTGATTGCGAAGGAACTTGTCAGGCAGCCGACATGAGCAAGTGCGCGTACCCGGGGAACACCAAGCGCTGCTCGTCCTCCACGTGCGACGGTGCCGTGGCCAAGCCCATGGTCTGCGATGGTCAGGGAGCGTGCGCGGCGGGTCCCACGAAGAACTGTCTTCCGTACGCCTGCGACGCCGCGACGAAGGACTGCAAGACGAGCTGCACCGTGAACGCAGACTGTGCCACGGGAGCCGAATGCAATCAGCAGACGCAGCAGTGCGCCATCACCACGGCGACCTGCAAGGACTCGTTCACGGTCAAGGAGCCCGACGGCACCGAGACGAGCTGCACTCCGTACAAGTGTGAAGCGGGCGCTTGCCGTACCACGTGTGACCTGCCCGCCGACTGCTCTCCCGGGTACGAGTGCAAGGGATCCAAGTGTGAGCAGACCACCGACGGCGGATCGGCCGGCGCCGCAGGCGCGGGTGGCACTGCCGGTTCGGGCACGGGAGGCAAGGCCGGAAGCGCGGGGTCCAGCGCAGGGACGGGAGGAGAAGCCGGCTCCGGCACGGGCGGCGGAGCGGCGGCTCCGGCCCAGGAAGGTTCCTCCGATGGCGGCTGCGGATGCCGCGTCGCCGAATCTCGTGACCGCAGAGGTGCAGCAGGCCTTCTGCTCTTCGCGGTCGCCCTCGCATGGCGCTCTCGCCGTCGCTCGACCACGGCTTCCCGGCACCAGGCACACGAATGAGACACGCGCACATGAAGAACTCCGAGCGAAGAACAAGTATCCTCGCCAGCCTCGCGCTCGCGGCCTCGATGGCATTCGGAAGCTCGATGGCCCACGCGGACATCGCCGCGGCAGAGGCCCTCTTCAAGGAGGGACGAGCGCTGATGGAGAAGGGAGAGACCAACGCTGCTTGCGACAAGTTCGCAGAAAGTCAGCGACTCGATCCTTCTTCGGGGACCCTGCTCAATCTCGGGCTGTGCCACGAGAAGCAGGGCAAAACTGCTACGGCGTGGGCCGAGTTCCTCGCTGCCGCGCGACTCGCGCGCACGCAGGGACGCGCCGATCGCGCCGAGGAGGCCCAGAAGCGCGCCTCCGATCTCCAGCCCAAGCTCTCCTATCTCGTGGTTACCCTCGCCTCCGCCGCGCCGGGGGTCGAGGTCTTCCGTGGCGACACGCGGCTCGAGCGGGGTGCCCTCGGGACCCGCATCCCCGTGGATCCAGGCAAGCACGTCATCAAGGTCCGCGCGCCAGGATACCGCGAGTGGACCTCCACGGTGACCGTCGGCCCAGACTCCGATTCGCAGACCACGCTCGTGCCTCCGCTCGAGCCTGCGCCAGCTGCTGCCACGCCGGGGGCAAGCGAGACCGCACCGGCCGGTCCCATACCCACCACGTCTGCGACGGTGGTGGCTTCATCGACACCTGCCGGCAGCCCGGGTCCTCCCACGCTCGCCTACGTCGCGGGAGGACTCGGTGTGGTCGCCCTCGGGGTGGGCGCCACCTTCGGATTCCTGGCGCTGTCCGCTTACGGAGATGCCGAGGATGCCTGTCCTTCGAAGACGGGGTGCTCCGCCGATGCCATCGACAAGCGCGACACGGCCGGGTCGAGGGCAACCATCGCCAACGTGGGAATCGGCCTCGGCATCGTCGGGATCGGCACCGCGGCTGTTCTCTTGCTGACGTCGAGCTCCAGCGCTCCGGTGCAGGAGAAGGCTCAGTCACGCGGATTCCGACTCGAGCCGTTGGTGGGACCGCAGTTCGGTGGAGCAGGGATTCGAGGTCTGTTCTGAGACAAGGCGCGGGCATGAACGGAACGACGATGAAGAGACTGTATTGGATCGGGGCTTGCGCGGCAGGGATCGGTCTCGGGGCCGGCTGTCAGGTCCTGGGTGGATTTGAGGACTTCAGCGCGAGCGACGGTGTGGCGCCAGGGAGTGGGGGCGCTGCGGGAGAAGGCGGTGCCGCAGGGACGGCAGGCTCTGCGGGCACATCGGGTGCCTCCGGGCAAGCCGGCGCGGGAGGCGGAACCCCGTCGTGTGACACTGATGCCCCTCCGACGATTCAAGGGGCATCCATGGCGCGCGTCCAGAACCCGAGCGGCAAGTGCTTCTGGATGGATAAGACCGAGGTGTCGCGCGTCGAATACGACGAGTTCCTCCTCACGCCGTTCGCCGCCATGGAGTCGCCTTGCCAATGGGCACAGTCGCACGAGCCGGCTTGCGATCCTCCTGCCGGGCCCGATGGAGGGCTCGTGCCGGAAGCCCCCGGCAGCCACCCTGTCGTGTGCGTGACCTGGTGCGACGCGCTGGCTTACTGCAGGTGGGCAGGCAAGACACTGTGCCAGGGCAGCTACGTCGAGGCCGACAACCCGGGCAAGAGCGACTGGATGTCCGTCTGCTCCAACGGAGGAACGACCACGTACCCCTACGGTGCCGCGTACCAGAGCACTCTGTGCAACGGCGACCAGTTCCCCCACTCCGCGTGCCAGGACTGCACCACGGCCCCGGCCAGCGAGCAGGCATCCTGCGCGACCCAGTCAGGCGTCACCAACATGAGCGGAAACGTGGCCGAGTGGGTCGATGAGTGCAGCAACAACAGCGGAGGGACGGACGACTGCCGGACGAGAGGAGGTTCCTACGCATCGGACGCGTCCAAGCTCGAATGCGGTGCAACCTCGGGATACCAGCGCTCCGCTGCGGCGCCGACCGTCGGCTTCCGCTGCTGCCTGTATGACTGAGCCTTTCCGATCGGATCCTTGAACCGTACACGACGGGCGCCGCGCTTCCAGCTCGAAGGAGGCACGGGTCTTTGTTCGTAGCACGAAAGGCATTCGGAGCGGTGCGGGGAGCCCGTCAGATGAACGGGTTGACGTGCACCGTCGCCTGCATGTTGCGGATGTTGAAGGCGACGCGGCGGACGAAGTGGGCGAAGAGCAGGCCGAAGGCGGCGAAGGTCGCGATGGCGATGCCCTTGGCGATCCAGTAGTTGGGGCTCCAGATCATCCAGCCGGCGGTGAGGATGAAGGCGGCGAAGGAGCCCGGGACGAGCCACTTCCAGCAGAGGTTCATCATCTGGTCGATGCGGATGCGAGGCAGGGTCCAGCGTATCCAGATGACGACGAACACGAGGAACCAGGCCTTGGAGAGGAAGAGGAACGAGCCGAGGGCCTGCAGCCAGAAGGAGTTGGACTGCTGCATCGGATCGAGGCCGGGAAGCTGCCACCCGCCGAGGAACAGGGCGGAGATGATGCCGCTCATGACGAACACGTTGGCCCACTCGGCAAAGAAGAAGAACACGTAGCGCATGCCCGAGTACTCGGTGGAATACCCGGCCACCAGCTCGCTCTCGGCCTCGGGCAGGTCGAACGGAGCGCGATTGCCTTCGGCGAGCGCGGTGGTGAAGTACAGGAAGAAGAGCAGGAACGTGACCGGGTTGCGGAACATGTACCAGTCCCACGGCCAGCCGCCCTGGGCGCGGATGATGTCCTGCAGACGCAGGCTGCCGGTCATCATCACGATGCACACGATCGCGATCGCGCTCGGGATCTCGTAGCTGATGATCTGCGCTGCGGAGCGGATTCCGCCGAGCAGCGACCACTTGTTGTTCGACGCCCACCCGCCGGTCATCAGCCCGATGGTGACCAGCGCGGTGACGGCCACGACGAACAGGATTCCGATGTCGAGGTCGGCGGCGATTAGGTGGTTGCCGAAGGGCATGACGACGAAAGTCGCGCTGACCCCTGCGAACACCAGGTACGGAGCCAGACGGAACAGCGGCTTGTCGGCCTCCGTCGGGATAATGTCTTCCTTGATGATCGACTTGATGCCGTCGGCCAGCCACTGCAGGAATCCCTGCGGACCGGTGCGGTTCGGTCCGATGCGCGACTGCATGCGTCCCGACACGCGACGCTCCACCCAGGTGATGATCCCCGCGGTGGGCGCCATGAAGATGAACAGGATCAGCGCGGCCACGAGCAACACGATCAGCGCGCCGAGCAGATCCGCAGGGGCAGCGCCGCGGAAGCCCTGCAGGTCCACGTTGCGAGCCTCGAGGCGGCGGTTGTCGCCGCGCCTGAACTCGACCTCCGTGTAGCGCGCTCCACCGGCCGGCTGCACGTCGGCACGCGAGGAAATCAACACTCCACCCATGCGAACCAGCACGTCGCCAGCCTGCAGCCCCGCCTTGTGCCCCGGGGACTCCTCGCGAACCGCCTTGACCAGCAAACCGCCTGCCGTCGGCTGGTTCTCGTCGAGCGTCACCCCCATGAACTCGAGGACGCGCCCGCCTTCCTTCTCCCGCGCCTGCAACACGGCGCGCGTCGTGGTGGGCGAACGAATGTCGAGCTCCGCGTTCTTGATCGTCCCCTCGACCGGCATCGCCCCCGACCGGGACCCTTCGAAAAGCACCCGGACATCACCGCGAAACGTCGTGTGAATCGCTGCGTCGCCGGCTCCCGTGAACTGGTTCTGGAGCCCCTCGGTGAAAAGGAAGTCGATGCGCGACGACGACGTGCTCATCGCGTTGGGAACGCGGATCTCCACATCGCGAACTGCGGGGCGCCCGGGCCGGGACAGATCGCCGCGGAAGACCAGGGTGGCGGAGCGTCCCTCTGGGAACCCGACACCGATGATCTCCACGCGGTCCCCCAGATCCACCTCGTTCGGAGTGAGATCGAGGACCGTCAGGAGCTGGGGATGCTCGTCGTTTCTCGAACACCCCGCGAGAATCAGCAGCCAGCAGAGCAAGGCTGCGAGGAGAGCTGCAACGGTTCGCGGACGCATGATGTCGGTTGCTTATAGATCGGCCGGAGGCTCCCGGTCGAGATTCGTGGAGACAATTGGCTCCTGCGAGGTCCCGGGGCTGTCCCCCTCCCGAATCGGGACGAAGTACCGGGTGCCATCCAGCTCGTTGACCCCGACGTACAGGTCCACACCGTAGGTCTCCCGCAAGAGCCGGTAGGTCATGACCGCGGGGATCGGCCCCTGGGCCAGCACCCGTCCCCTCACCAGCAGCACAATGTGGTCGGCGTTCTGCGCCGCCTGGCTCAGATCGTGGAGGACCGTGATGCACGCCAGCCCGTGCTCCTCCACTTCCCGGCGAACCAGGGCGTGAAGCGCCACCGTGTGCCGGATGTCCAGCGGCCCCGTCGCCTCGTCGAGCACCAGAACGTCGGGCTGTTGAGCCAGCGCCCGCGCGATCGCGACCCGCATCTGCTCCCCCCCGGACAGCTCGCACACACGCCGTGCGGCCAACGCCATCAGATCCGTGCGGCTGAGGACCTCGTCGACCACGCGGCGGTCCTCGCCGGTGGGCACGAGCATGGGCCCCTGGTGCGGAGCGCGCCCCATCATGACAACCTCGCGGACCCGGAAGTCGAAGGCCACGGGAGCCTGTTGCGGCACGACGGCGACGCGTCGAGCGACTTCCCTGCGGCTGACGGTGGACAGGTCGAGGCCGAAGAGGCGGACGGAGCCGCGGGATGGGGGCAGCAGGCCGGTCAGGACCTTGACGAGGGTTGACTTTCCGGAGCCGTTGGCGCCGAGGATGGCGGACACGGTGCCTCTGGGAAACGCCAACCGGACATCGTGCAGGACGGGCTCTCGATTGGGGTAGCCAGCGGAGACGTCGATGGCCTCGAGGGGCAGCGGACCGGAGGGGGAAGACACGTCCGCAGGTTAGCCCGTTGACGCTCACGACGTAACGGATGATATGCGGGTAGGCGAAGAGCCGGGGCAGCGAAAGGAGTCAACGTGGAGAACGGGGCAGACAAAGAAGCCAGGCGCCGCGTGATCAAGCGGTACTCGAACCGCAAGCTCTACGACACGCGCGACAGTCGGTACGTCACGCTGCTTCAGATCGCGGAGATGGTGCGTGCAGGGGAGGATGTGCAGATCATCGACAACACGACCAAGGAGGACAAGACCGAGGTGACGCTTGCCCTCGCGATCTCGGAGGAGTTGAAGACGCGGCCCCGAGCGGTGCCGCTCGGCTCCCTGCGGACGCTGATCCAGGAGCAGAGCGAGAAGCTGCTGTCCTCGCTGCGGGAGGGGGCCATCGGGCGATTGATCCCGAGCCAGGGCGCCGACAAGGAGGGGGCCGAGGCGGAGGTTCCGGCCGAACCGGTGCAGCCCGCGACGGAGCCGCCGGTCCCTGCGGCGGACCATCGTCGGGGTCTGGCCGACCTGGTCGCATCCTCGCGTCAGACCATCGAGGAGTGGCAGCACGCGATCGACGAGCGCATTCGCGCGGTGATTCCCGGTCTGTCGGAGCTGCTGACCTTGCCGGCCGAGGTGCGACGCTTGACGCAGCGCGTCGAGGAACTGGAGGCGCGACTCGGAACGCCCCCCTCCCCTTCCCCGGCGTCACCGCCTGGGGACCCGATCCCGGGCGGAGAATCTTCCTCCACGAAGGAATAGGCCGGCGCGATGCCCGGTTGCAACGGGCGTGAGTGCGAGCGGCCTGTCCAAGCGATCCTCCTCCCAGCAGCGTATTCAGCCGAGCGATCGTGCCCAACCTCCGACCCGAAGCGGGGCACGGACCATCCCACGCTTGCGGCAGGCCGCTTCGCGCTTACGCTAGACGAACCCCCCCGGAGCCACGATGGGCTTTTTCTCCCAGTTTTCCGCAAGACGACGCGCCGAGCCGACCGAGTTCGAAGTCGATGTGCTCTCGCACATGGACTCGCTGTACGCGGTGGCGTGCCGGATGACGCGGAACCCCGCCGACGCGGAAGACCTGGTCCAGGACACGTTGATCAAGGCGATGCGGAGTCGGGACCAGTTCAGCGACGGCACGAACCTCAAGGCCTGGCTGTTCCGGATCCAGACCAACACGTTCATCAACAAGTACCGCCGAGGCAGCCTGGAGAAGGAAGTGCTCGGAGGCCCGGAGGCCCGTCCCCTGTCCGACGGTTGGATGAGCGTGGCGTCGATGCGGCAGATGCACGATGCGGAGAACCAGGCGCTGCGGCCGATGCTCGAGAAGGAAGTCGCGCGGGCGCTCGACGAGCTTCCCGAGGACTTCCGGCTGGCGGTGCTGCTATCGGACGTCGAGGACTTCTCCTATAAGGAGATCGCAGATGTCCTCGGGTGTCCGATCGGCACGGTGATGTCGCGGCTGCATCGTGGACGACGGCTCTTGAAAGAGCGGCTTCATCATCAGGCGTTGTCGATGGGAATCATTCGAGAGGATGCGTTGAAGGAAGAATCGCCGGTGGATCTGACCGAGTACCGGGCGCGCAAGAAGGCGGTGTCGGAATGAGCGCCTCCAACTGTCGCGAGACCCACCGTGCCGTGAGCTCCTATGTCGATGGAGAGCTCGAACCTTCCACGATGCTCGCGGTGGAAAAGCACGTCGAGGAGTGTCCCGACTGCGCCGAGCGCGTCGCCTTCGAGAAGGCGATGCGGGTCTCGGTGCGCACTGCGGTGCTCACGGTCCGGGCGCCCGATCGGCTCCGCGCCCGCATGGCTTGCGTCATGGCCGCTGCGGACTTCGACGACGCTGAGCCTTCGCGATCGAGCGTACAGACGACGGACGCAGCGACGACGGCAGCTCCGCGCATGCTTCCCTGGCGCGTGGTCGGGCCTCTGGCTGCGGCGGCGATGCTGTCGTTGGTCCTCGGCTCGATGAGCCGCGCGAACAAGGACACCGACGTTGCCGCTTCGCAGCGACCCACGACGTCGGCGGCGAGCCTCATGACGCTCGACACGCTGCTCGAGGAGCTCGTGGATCAGCACGCGCACCCGCTGCCTCCCGAAACGACGAACCCCACCGACGTCGCCCGCTTCGATCAGTTCGTCGGCGTGCCGGTGCGTCCCCTGACCTTCCGTCAGAACCCCGGAACCCTCATCGGCGCCCGCATGGTGCCCGTGCGCAAGAGCCGCGCGGCCATGCTCCAGTACGTCATGCAGAACGGTCACCGCGTCAGCGTCTACGTCTACAACCCGCGCCAGGTCCGTATGGTCGCCACGCCGAAGCTGCGCGAGCGTACCGCCGACACTGGTCCCGTGTACGTCGGCAGGATGAACGGCTACTCGGTCGCCGTCGCCGATCGACGTGGCGTGGGCTATGCGCTCGCGTCCGATCTCGACGAGGGCGAGAACTCGAACATGATCGTCGCGGTCGATCAGCAGCAATGACCGCGTTCCTCGCACGACGCATCGCGTGCGTCGCCTCCTGCCCATCCCGACACCCCTGACAACGGCGTTTCCTGCGCCTCGCGACACCGAACGCGGCTGCGCGGGGACGCCCTCTCTTGCCCTGGACGACCTCGCTCCGCGCGGAATCCGATCGGCCCCTTGACCCGTCGGATGCTGTGATTATCCAAGGCGGTGCGCGACGAAGCAGTCGTCAAGCGAATAAGAGGAAACAGACCCGCTGCCGATGGCGCGGGGAACAACGGAGGTATGACCATGCCGAGAGCGAGATGGTGGTGGGGAGCCGACCCCCTGGAGATGCTCAACGAGATGCGTCGGGTGCATGAAGACCTCAGGCAGACAACCAGGGAATTCGCTGGAGCGGGCGTGTACCCGGCCGTCAACATCTACGACGACGGCGAGTCGTACATGATTCGCGCGGAGGTCCCGGGCATCGACAAGAACAAGCTCGAGATCACCACGAAGGGCAGCGAGGTGACCATCCGCGGAGAGCGCGCGTTCGCACCGCCCGAAGGTGCCGCGTTCCACCGCAGGGAGCGGGGAATGGGCGTGTTCCACCGGGTCGTGAGCCTTCCCGACGACGTGGAAGGGAACAAGGTGGCGGCGTCCTACCGCAATGGGGTGCTCGAGGTCATGTGCCCTCGCGCGATCGCTTCGATGCCACGCAAGGTGACGATTTCCTGAGGTGAGGTGCGCCATGAACGAGAAACAGGAGCTGCAGGTACGTGAGAAGAAGGAGCTCAAGGAGGAGTCGACGCACGAGGGGCCTCACTTCACCCCGGATGTCGACATCTTCGAGACCGAGACCGCGTTGGTGCTGATCGCGGACATCCCCGGTGCGACGAACGACGGAATCGAGCTCGACGTGAAGGACAGCGTGCTGACGCTGCGAGCGAAGGTGAACCCGATGGAGACGCGCTGGAAGACCGCGTACGCCGAGTACGACGTGGGTCACTACGCGCGGGAGTTCCGGCTCGGGCACGTGATCGATCAGAACCGCATCTCGGCGCAGGTACGGGACGGCGTGCTGACGCTCACGCTGCCGAAGGTGGAGAAGGCATTGCCGCGCAAGATCTCCGTCACCATGGAGTGAATCGAACCACCGAAACGACCGGCGTCGCTCCTGCGGCGCCGGTTCGCGGCTCGCCATGAACAGAGCGCGTGATCCGTACAACATTCTGGGAGTGGCATCGACCGCGAGCGTCGACGAGATCAAGCGCGCCTACCGTCGAGCCGTGCGTGCGTGGCATCCGGACGTGAGCAGCGCGCCCGATGCGTGCGAGCGGCTGCGCGACGCCCAGTGGGCCTACGACCGGATCCGGGGGACCGAGGCCCGATGCGACTGCGGTCAGGCGCGGGAGCGAACCGAAGCCGAGCCCCGTCCCGCGGCGGAGCGATACCATCGCGTGGCGCGCGGCAAGCCCCCCGGGACCGGCCCTGCGCACGTGAGGGGAGCAGGCACGCGGGATCTGTTTGTGGAGCTGTCGCTCACGGCCGACGAGGTGGACCGGGGCGTGATCGTGCCGCTGGAGATACCGTGGCGGGAAGCGTGCGAGCGATGCGGTTCAACGGGGGTGGAGGGCTGGAGGCCGTGTTCGGCGTGTGGGGGAGAGGGAGCGCGATCGAGGCCGCGCGTGTTCGAGGTGCGCGTGCCGGCGGGGGCGCGTGACGGGCTGCGCACCGCGGTGTGGTTGGGGCCGGGGGAGTGCAGGCTTCACGTCGTGATCCGGAGGAGCTGATCGGTGCGGACGGGGACGCCGCGGGGAGGGGCGGCTACTTCGAGCAGGTGTTGACCGCGCCGGGGGTGCCCTTGTTGGCGGTGTAGTAGAGCTGGGTGGCGGAGCACCAGTTCGTGAGCGTGTTGTTCAGCAGATAGGTCCTGTGATTGACGCTAAGCTCCTTGCTTGCGCCGTCGGTCGCGAACGTGCTGGATGGCCACACGACTTGATCGATCTCCGTGCTGCCATGGCCGAGCAGGATGACCTCGTCGCCTGGGTTGCCCAGCGAGAAATTCGAATACTGGTAGGCAACATCCACGTTGCCGTTGGTCGACTTGCTGGCGTTGATTCCGAGGACCACATATCCCAACGCAGGCGCGATGACCGGGACCACCGAGGTGATGGGGTGGGTGTCGCTTCCAGCGTCCTTGAGCGTGAATCCTCGAAGGTCGATGGGCTTCGACGTCGTGTTGTACAGCTCGAACCACTCACCCTGGGCGTCCGACAGTTCTGGTTCGTGCGGGTTGATCATCAACTCGTTGATCACGAGCATGCCCTGCGTGCATGGCTGTCCGCACGCGCCGCAGTCGTTGACCGAGGCGTTGCGGCAGACGCCGTTGCAGCACAGGCCGCCGGTTGACGTGCCGCAGGCCTGACACGAGTTTCCGCAGTTGTTCGGGTCGTTGAGCTTGTCGAAGTCCTCGTCGATCAGCCCGTCGCAGTCGTTGTCCTTGCTGTCGCAGATCTCGTTGTCGCTCGTCTTCTTGCACGAGTACTCGCAGCCGTTCTCGGGCTTCTTGTCGAGGTCCCAGGTGTCGGCGGCGCAGGCCACGATGGCGCAGGCGCCCGCGGAGCAGGTGACCTGGGCGTTGGGAGCGGCGCACGACTTGCCACACACGCCGCAGTTCAACACGTCCTGCTGGAGGTTCGTCTCGCATCCGTTGGCCGGGTTGTTGTCGCACGTGTCGAAGCCGGTGTCGCAGTCGGGAACGCAGCCGCCGCCGACGCAGGCGTTGGAGCCGTGGAGCGCCGTGCAGACCACGCCGCAGCCGCCGCAGTTCGCCGGGTCGTCGGTGATCGACTTCTCGCAGCCGTTGACCACGTTGTTGTCGCAGCTCGCCCAGCCGGACAGGCAGGTCGGCTTGCACGCCGAGCTCACGCACGCGGTGCTGCCGTGGTCGTTGAAGCACTTGAAGCCGCAGCTTCCGCAGTTGGTGACGTCGTCTGAGAGCGAGGTCTCGCACCCGTCAGTGGGATCGTTGTTGCAACTGTCCCAGCCGCTCACGCACACCGGCTTGCAGGCGCTCAGGACGCATGAGGTCGCGCCGTGCGGGTTGACGCAGCCGTTGTTGCAGCTTCCGCAGTGGGCGGTGGTGTTGGTGGTGTTGGTCTCGCAGCCGTCCGCAATGTTGCCGTTGCAGTCGCCCCAGCCGTTGGAGCACCCGGCCACGCACTTGGATTCGGAGCAGGCCACGCTGCCGTTGGGGTTCACGCAGATGTGGCCGCAGGTCCCGCAGTTGTTCGGATCGGTGGCGGTCTGCGTCTCGCAACCGTCGATCGGGTCGAGGTCGCAGCTCGCGAACCCATCGCTGCACACGGGCTTGCACACGCCGCCTTGGCAGGAGGTCGTTCCGTTGGCGTTCGTGCACTTCACCCCGCAGGCGCCGCAGTGATCGGTGGTGTCGAGGAGCGAGGTTTCGCAGCCATTCGACGGGTTGTTGTCGCAGTCGGACCACCCCTGGGCACAGAGGGGCTTGCACAGGCCAGCCTGGCAGGACGTGGTGCCGTGGGCGTTGGTGCACGCGAGGTTGCAGGCGCCGCAGTGGCTCACGTTGTCGGATACGGACGTCTCGCAACCGTCGAAGAGGTTGGCGTTGCAGTCGCCGAAGCCGTTGGTGCATTGCGGCACGCACAGCTTGCCCACGCAGCTCGTGGAGCCGTGGGCGTTGGTGCACGCGAGCCCGCAGCCGCCGCAGTTCGCCACGCTCGAGTCGATCGGCGTCTCGCAGCCGTCGTCGGAGCTGCCAGGCTGCGGTCCGTTGCAGTCGGCGAAGTTGTCGAGGCAGACGTAGCCGCACTTGCCGTCCTCGCACGTGCGTGAGGAGTTGTTCGCCGTGGAGCAGGGGGCGTCGCAGGCGCCGCAGTGGCTCGTGCTCTCCGTGAGGTGGATCTCGCAGCCGTTGGGGTGCGCGCCGTCGCAGTTGCCGTAGCCGGTGTTGCAGGTCTTGACGCGACAGGTCGCGTCGAGGCAATCGGGCGTTGCGTTGGGCAGCGAGCAGGCGTTGTAGCAGAACCCGCAGTGGGAAAGCGTCTTGGTCAGGTCGGTCTCGCAGCCGTTGGAGACGTCGCCGTCGCAGTCTCCCATGGCTCCGCTGCACGCCGTGAGCTTGCACACGCCGTTGAGGCAGGCGGAGCCGCCAACCGGGATGCAGCCGTTGCCGCACGCTCCGCAGTTCGAAGGATCGAACAGCAAGCTCGCCTCGCAGCCGGTGGCGTAGTCGAAGTCGCAGTCGTCGTAGCCGGTCTCGCAGGTCGCGATGCCGCAGGCGCCGCCCACGCAGTTGGGTGTGGCATGGGCGGCAACGCACGCGTCGCCGCACTCGCCGCAGTTCTTCGCGTCGGTCGCCGTGCTCGTCTCGCAACCGTCCGACGGATCGTTGTTGCAATCGGAGAAGCCGTTGTCGCAGGAGGCCACGGCACAGGAGTTCTGCGCGCACTTGGCCGCGCCGTGGGTGAGGTCGCAGGGATCGCACGAGGTGGGGCCGCAGCCCCAGGCAGGGTCGTCGATGGCGACGCACGCGTTGCCGCAGAGCTTCTTTCCTGCGGGACAGCCGGCGTCGGTGGCGGCGTCGTTGTCTCCGGTCTCCTCGGACGCATCGCCCGAGTCGGGTGGCGACGCGGAGTCGAGGGGGGAGTCCTTGGCGGCGTCGGGGTTCACGACGGAGGTGTCGGAAGAGGCGTCGGCGAGGATGGGGGTCTCCATCTCCGAGCCGCCCTCGGCGCAACCGGCGAGGAGAGCCGCGAGCCACAGGGAGCACGACAGGCCCACAGCGCACCGCCGGAACGGGGTCGGAAGGGTCGCGGGGAACGGTGAAGGGGGAAGCGTGTTGCGCCCGGAAGCCATGATCTCCTACCGCCTTGTGGGCCCGCACAGCGGGACGATGCCGCATGATAGCGCGCCCGGGGGGGCCAGGCAGGGCGGAACGACCGGGGTTGCAGCGGGACCGGGGCCGGGCGCATCGAACAGGGAATGAAGAGCCGATACGCCACGGTGCATCGTCAGACGACCGAAGGGACGGACATCCTCGACATCACGGACGACGTGATCCGGCAAGTGGAGAGGTCTGGCATTCGCAACGGGATCGTGATCGTGGGGGTAGCGGGGTCGACGGCGAGCGTGACGACGATCGAGTTCGAGCCCGGGGTGGTGGAGGACCTGCGACAGGCGATCGCGCGGGCGGCGCCGGAGGCGATCCACTACGCGCACGACGCGCGTTGGGGAGACGGCAACGGGCATGCGCACGTGCGCGCGGCGCTGCTGGGGCCGTCGGCGAGCTTCGCGTTGGTGGAGGGGGCGCCGGTGCTGGGGACCTGGCAGCAGATCGTGCTGTGCGACTTCGACAACCGGCCCAGGCGACGCGAGGTGTACGTGCACGTGGTCGGCGACTGATTCGTATTGCGAATCAAATGGGAGCGCGGCAGCACACGGTGACGAGGCCGGAGGGTTGGACCGAGCCCTGAACGGCGGCGGAGGGGGAACAGGTCATACCGAGGGGAGACGTGTCCTCGCCGTTCCACCTCGCGGCATCCGGGACCTGGGTCTGACAGGTTCCACTTGCGAACACCGACTGCTCTGAGCCCAGGCATCCCCATCCAGACGGGAAGATGGAGACCTTCTCGCCTGAGCATTTGCCGCCGGAAGGCGGGGAGCACTCGCAGGAGGAGCAGACGCGCTGGTCGTCGAAGGAGGTGTAGAGCCCCCCGGGGGGATCCCCGCTCGACCAACCGGGTGGGCAGTCATGGCTGCCTTCACGCACAAGGCACAACAGGCGCTGATCGCCCCACGTGGCGGGGTCCGTCGTGCAGACCGTGCCACCCGGACAACCGGCGCCGGCAAGACAGGCGGCGACAGGCAGGGTCCATTGAGGGGCGAGGCGCGCACCGGGACTCCCGGAAGCGGCGCAGGTACCGCCTTGGGGGGCGCCTGGAAGGATGCGCAGGCTGTCTACACTGATGGGCACTTGGCGGCACTGCCCCGGGTTGAGTGCGTAGAAGTCCCCTTCCCCCGAGCAGTCTTCGCTCGTGTAGGTCGTCAAGCTGGGGGGGCCGCAGGAGCCTCCGGTCGGCTCGGCGCAGGCGCACGTGCCTACGCCACACCCCGGATCGGTGATCTGCCCCAACCAGCCTCCCGTGTACACGGGCGAGAGGCTCTCATCACAGAGACCGCTGGCGTTGACCACCACCGGACCGATCCATCCGTAGACCCCCGACGCCACGACGCACTTGTACTGCCCGCACTCGTCGTCCGCGCAGTCCGCCTTGCCGTCCTTGTCGTCGTCGAGGCCGTTCGTGCAGATCTCCGGCGCGCACGGAGGACAAGTCCCTCCGCAGTCGATCCCGGTCTCGTTGCCGTCGAGCTTGCCATTGCCACAGAGGTTGCCCGCTTCGGCAACGTCACCCATCAGGGAGGCATCGGCATCCGGGGCCGCGTCGAACACGAGGTCCGGGGCCACATCGGTGACGACGTCGGCCAGGACGTCGGGGGCGGCATCGGGCAGAGGGGAGTCCGGAGCGAGGTCAGCATTTGTGTCGTTGGACGACACATCGTGAGAGGAAGCATCGGGCGCCGAGGCACCGGAGAATGCCGAGTCGAAGTCGTAGCCGCAGCCGAAGGCAAGAGCCGATGCCAGCGCGAGAGCCTGGGCAGGCGTGGAGGGAAGGGCCCTCGGACGAAGAGTCACCATCGCCGTCGAGGATAGCACGCGGGGAGAAACGGGAGCTTCGGACTTGCGGCGGGCCATGGATGACGCATGTTGGGGAGCCTCCGAGCCGCGAGACGACCCACAATGCTCCCCACCGAACACGCCGGGCGCCTGTTCACCTCGTGTCTGCTGCTGGCATTGACGTCATCCACGCGCGTCGCCGCGTCGCCGGTGCTGGACACCGTGGGTGCGACGGAGACGCCGACCCCGTATTCGGCGGGGGTGATGGCAACGGGCTCCGAGGCCGCGTACTTCAACCCCGCGCTGCTGGTGGGGGCGGAGACCACGATATCGGCGGGGTTCACCTTCGTGCGACAGGATCTGTCGGTGGGAGTGGCGCCGCGGCCGATGGGGGTCGATGTCTCCGAAGACATCTTCGAAGCTCGGGAGCAACTGGGAGGGGGCACCACGCGGCGGTTGGGGTGGCGTCCGCTGCCGACCTCGCAGCTGCGCGCGGGGCGCAACAGCGCGGAGCACGGGGGCACGCAGGTGCTGATGACCGTGGGAGGCGTGGTGCAGGCGGTGCCGCGGGTGCTCGCGCTGTCGATGCACGCGGTGCTGCCTGTGGATCAGCTACAATCGCAGCGTCCGTTCTACCCCGACGAGCGGGAGCAGTACTTCTCGAACTCGCCGGGTTTCGAGCTGTTGGGGGATCGGCAGCGCAACCCGACCATCGTGATGGCGGCGGGGTGGAAGCCGTTGTCGTGGCTGCGGGTGGGGGGAGGGATGTCGTTCGCGACGAAGGCGACGGCGTCCAACGAGGCGTACATGCCGGACACCGGGCAGCACGACACGGTGTACGACAACGCCGGGGTGGACGTGAAGGTGAAGATGGTGCCGCACTTCGGGGTGGCGGTGGAGCCGTTGCCCCGTCTGCTGGTGACCGGAACGCTGCACCTTCCCTATCGCAACGAGACCGGCGGAGGGAACGTCCTGCAGCTCTGGGGCTACGAGTACAGCGACGGGGAGACGGCGGTGATCCAGCCGTTGGTCACGCACTCGGGGGTCGTGCCGCTGCGGGTCGGCGCCGGGGCGTCGTACGGAGGACGGCTGGGAACGAAGGGGAGATGGAGGGTGGGGACGACGGCGTCCTTCGGGCGGTGGTCGTCGTATCGGGATCGCCATGGCGAGGCGCCGCTGGACGCGTGGAGGGACACGTTGTCGGGGACGCTGGGGGGCGTGATCGATCACGGGGCGCACCGGATCGGGTTCGACTGGCGTGTGGTTCCCTCGCCGGTGCCGGATCAGATCGGGCGCACGAACTACGTGGACAACACGCGGATCGGATGGGCCGGGGGGTGGAGCATGGCGTTCGAGCTGGGAGGGGTCCGGATGCGGGCCGGGGTGCAGGCGCAGGTGCAGCGTCTGTTGCCGCGGTCGGTGTCGAAGTCGGGCGACGCGCGGCACCCGGTGGTGGACGAGTTCCCGGACTCGGTGAACGGCAAGACGGGGGCGCCGATTGCGTCGTCGTGGGGA
>CAYMUE010000125.1:1696-19349 GCA_964393505.1 uncultured Polyangiaceae bacterium | reverse complement strand
TTGAGCATCGCCCACACCGGACAGATGTGCTGCTCCGACAGAGTCATCGCCTGCTGCACCGCTGCAGGGTCGATCCGCTCCTCCTCCGTCACCCTGGCGCTCGGTCTCAGGGTCTACTATCGCATGGCGAACAAGACCTACCCTCGCCTCCGATCCCCTCTCCATGAGCCCACTGTTGATCGTCATCCTCTCGGCATTCTTTGCGGGCGCCGTCGCCATCGGAGTCACCCTCGCGATCGAGAAGTGGGGAGGTGTCGTCGGTGGGTTCCTCGGCACCTTGCCCACGACCATCATCCCTGCCGCCGTGGGCATGAGGATGACCCTCGGCTCGGACGCGGCCTTCGGCGACGCCATGCTTGCCGCCCCCGCGGGCATGCTTCTCAACGCTGGTTTCCTCTTCCTATGGCGCGCGCTGCCCGGGCGGTTGCCGGGATGGTCCCTGGGCACTCGCCTCGCGGTCATGGTCATCGCGTCCTTGTCCGCCTGGCTCGCCAGTGCGGTCGCGCTCGTGGCGACCATCCAGGCTCTCCGACGCTCCGGGGTTTCGATGACGGCCTTCGGCGTCGCCGTCACAGCGGCAATCGCCACCGTTGGCGTGTTGGCCTGCCTTCGACCCATGCCCGCCCCGGCGGGAACGCGGCGCGTAGGCCCCGTGATGCTCCTGGCGCGGGGAGCACTCGCTGCCGCTGCGATCGGGGTCAGTGTGTGGGTTGCATCCCTTGGGGGGACGCTGTCCGCGGGCGTGGCGTCCGTGTTCCCCGCCATCTTCCTCACCACGATGGTCGCGCTGTGGGTCGCGCAGGGGGAAGCGGTCCCGGCCGGGGCGGTCGGGCCGATGATGCTCGGCTCCACGAGTGTCGCGGTCTATGCGTTGGTGGCATCCATGAGCCTCCCTTCGCTCGGCCACGCGCTCGGTTCCCTGTTCGCCTGGCTCGTGGCGGCCACGTGCGTGACCTTGCCCGCAACGTTGTGGTTGTCGTGGTTGCGACGTCGACAAGTATCCGAGGCGGTTCGGTGACGGTGCGCCGTGTTGCGAAGCCGGGAGCGTGGTCCGCGTCGGGCGCATGTGCTTTGCAGCTCACCGGACGACGGCCGATCGCCGCGGGGTTGAGGCGGGAGCCGGCGAGGACGAGCATCGGACAATGCGCGTCGTGGCGCCGTGCGCAGTCCTGCGTGCCCGGTTATCGCTTCCCGAGGTGATCCAGCCGCCCGCCGTCGAGGTGCGACCCGGACGCGCTGCGAACACTGGTCCAATCCTGCGGAAAGAGCGCTTCGAACCTGGATCGGATCTGCATCGGCAACGGTGTCTGCACGAGTCCTTGAGCTGCTGATGCCGGAAGCCAGGCTCTCAGCGATGAGGCGCAGCTGTGGTCGGGCCCATGATACTCGGGTCCACGAATGCGCCCCCCTCACTCTCCAGGCGCGACGTTGAAGACCAGGGTCGCGGGCACGAAACGAATCTCCGCGTACACCAACTCCGGCTCGCCTTCGGGATGCCAGATGGCGGTTCCGCCCGTCGGGACGGCGCGCTCATGACGGCGTCAGATAGTTGACTCACTCGCCGATGTCGTAGCCCTCCCAGCTACCATCGCCCACGGTTACGATGTCGAGCCGTCGGATCAGCATTCGCCAGCGACCATCGGCGCAAGTGTCCCGGCCGAGGACCGGGACGAGGCCGAAGAACCGGAGCTGCGAGTAGAAGGCCCGCGCAGTCGAGAGATGGTCGATCTCGGGAGTCGGGCGTCGATCAACCTCGGTGCCTGGGCTCGCGGGGCGACCGAGTGCGGCGATGCACATACGGTATCCTGCTCCTGCAGGAAGCGGTAGGATGCTGCGCAGTCGTACACACGTGGGAGGAACCTTGAGTACCGTTGGCAGCCATCGTGGTCTTCGCTACCTTGCAGTCGTTGGCGCCGTGGTCGCCGTCACCTGGCTGCTGCTCCGGGGAGGGACTGGCGACAAACCCTCTCGCAGCGTCGCTTCCCCTCCCATCCGCAAGGGGATTTCTGAGGCGACGGCGAAGTCCTACGCAGGAGTATACCGGATCGACTCGTACACCGAGAACGCGGAGGGGTGCGCCGCGCCCGGCGCGTCGGTCGTCGGGGCACCCCAGTACCTGGCCGTCGAGCCGGTTCAGCTATTCGGCGCGCGAGGCGTGCAGGTGGTCGCGTGCAACGACCCGGTCGAGTGCGACGCCACTCGCGAAAGCATCCGAGCGGGCAAGGGAGGTTCCGTCTCTACGTTCATCCGGTATCTGACCGAAGAGGGGTCTCCCGTTCGCCTCACGGGGTTCTTCGGCATGGGCGGCTACGGAGACCCGGACAAGAAGCTCTGCTTCAACCGGTTCTACGAGGACCTGGTGATGACGCTCCCGGAGACAAGCGTGCTCCGGATCGAGGCCCGCAAGAAGAGGTTGCCTGACCTCCCGCTCGAAGGACGCGGATGCTCGATCGACACCGATGCGATGAAGGGGGAAGCAGCTCCGCTGCCCTGCACGAGCATGCTGGTCATCACAGCGCGCAGGACTCCGTGACGCGCGGCTTTGGCGCGATGGAGCCTCCGCCCGGAACGTGACGCGCGAGGCATGTCCTGGGTCTCGTTGGACGCCCCCCTTCTCCGCGAAGCTGCCGAAACCGTCGCATCCGGAATCGACATCGAGCCTTGCACGCGGCCGCGCACCCGCGCATGAGGACGCTCACCATGTTCGATCTCGCGGCTCTCGGGTTCGACCTGTTCTTCGAGCAACAGCTCCCCTCCGGAGTCGATCCGCGACCGATCCCCGCTCGCGTCGCGGCCGAGCACCGCGGTGCGTACGAGGTGTGGTCCGCTTCGGGCTCGGGAGTTGCTCAGCTCGCGGGGCGTCTTCGGCTCGCCCCATCCGAGGAGGGCCTTCCCGGAGTCGGCGACTGGGTCCTGCTCGACGGCTCCCCTGCCCCGGGTCGGACAACCCTGATCGAGCGCGTGCTCGCCAGACGAACAATGTTCACTCGCGGAGCAGCGGGACGCGAGGTGCGCACGCAGGTGGTCGCCGCGAACGTGGACCTCGTGTTCGCGGTGTGCGGTCTCGACGCGGACTTCAACATTCGTAGGATCGAGCGGTATCTGGCACGCATCTGGGCCAGCGGCGCAGCGCCGGCCGTGGTCCTGAGCAAGGCCGATCTGTGCGACCGGTACGCGGAACGTCGGGCGGAGGTCGCTCGTCATTGTGGCGACGTCCCGGTGATCGTGACGAGCGCACTGCAGGGCGATGGGCTCGACGAAGTGCGCGCGAGGATCGGCCATGGCATGACCGTGGCCCTGGTCGGCTCGTCCGGCGCCGGGAAGTCGACACTGGTCAACGCTCTGGTCGGCGAGACGCGGATGGTCACGGGTGCGGTTCGCGAGAGCGACGGCAGAGGGTGCCACGTGACCACGCACCGGCAACTGGTGCTGCTGCCGGGCGGCGGAGTATTGCTGGACACGCCCGGCATGAGGGAGCTGCAGCTCGTGGATGACAGCGGGCTCGACGCGGTATTCGGGGAGATCGCCGAGCTGGCGACGCAATGCCGCTACCGCGACTGCCGGCACGAGGCCGAGCCGGGGTGCGCAGTCCGCGCAGCGGTGGAGTCGGGAGAGCTCGACGTCGAGAGGCTGGACCACTTCCGCAAGCTGGAGCAGGAGGCGCAGGCCTACGAGCGGCGCCACGACGCTCGCGCGCGCAAGCAGGAGGCAAAGACGTGGGGACAGCTCTCCGACGAGGTCGCCCAACTGCGTCGATGGAAGGGCGGCAAGAACTAGGCGACGCGATCAGGAGTCCCGCGCTGTCTTGTGGCCGCAGTGACTCCGAGACCGGTACCCGCCACCGCTCCGCGACGTTCGGACGCTCTTCCAGCCGTCATCTTCGCGGTCGTCGAGAACGTCGTCCGTGCGTTGTCAGGCCGGAGAGGGTCGCGTCGTAGACCCAGGCGAGCGCAACGAGGCGCCGCCAGCTCGCCGGTTCAGAAGACCACGGGCGCGGCTCAACGCCTCGAGCTGCTCGCGAAGCCAGCTTCCCCGGCTCCGTCACGAGACGTGGGACCCCTGCACACAAGCCTGACCCGATCGTATCGGAAAGGACTCGACCATGAAGCTCTCCGCCCTCTACCTCGCCTCGCTTCTCCCCTTCCTCGCTGCTGGATGCGCGCTCGACGGCACCACACTGGTTTCCGAAGAGGGGCAGGGAGGCCAGTCTGAGGTCGGGTCAACCGAGCAGCCCTGGAATGCGTCGTTCCCCAACGGTTCGAAGCACGGACACCACGGGATCCTCGAGGTCGCACTCGCCGAGCTCAAGTCCCGGGGAATGCTCCCCCCCAACGTGGACCAGCAGAAGCTCTACATCCACTACGGGCTGGCGTTCGCCGACCAGGTCTGGCTCGGCGCGCCGGGCACCCCGGCGGTCGCCTCGTCGACCGCGATGGACAGTCACCGGGACGAGACGGTAGCACAACAGACTGACTACTTCCTGGCCGGGGCGCTGAAGGCCGGTCTCAAGCTGACCTGGCGCTCCGATGAAGACAGGCCGACCACCCACCTGAACGTGAACCTCTTCATCGGCCCGTCGGTCGCCGACAATCTCCTCGACAAGGGAGAGTCTAGGAACTACGCCGCCGACAACTTCTTCCACTATCTGAATGCCAATCCGGTGGAGCTCTTCAACGAAGACATCGACAGCCTCGGAATCGACAGGACCCTCTACAGGGCGAATACGTCCAAGCCCCGCGTGAGCGCCACCAGCTACGGCGCGATGCTCTACCAGCTCGCCCGCAAGTTCTGGGGGAACAACCCGTCGTCCCCGTCGCTGAACGAGCTGGCCTTCGCAGGGCCCCATCCGCAGGCCGCATGGGACACGGGGAAGCTCGTGGCGCGCAACGCCTCTGTCAACATGCCGTCAACCTACTTGGGTGGACTCCCCTTCATCTGCTCGGGTGGAAGCAACGCGAAGGACCCGTGCTACGACGGAAGGCCGACGTGGCCGGCATGGGCCGCGAGCTCACGCACGCAGGTCCAGCCTCCCAAGAGCGCTACCGCGGCGCTGATCTACCTCGGGTGGGCGCTGCACATGGCCCAGGACGTCTCGAACTTCCCCCACGCAAGCGACTGGACCGGACTCGGACACAGCGCGTGGGAGGACGCAGCCGACCGGCTCATGGGGCTTGGGTGGCCGAGCTTCCCGCTCGCTACGGTTCCCGCCCCGGCGACTTGCGATCAGTACCTCTACGAGTGCCCCGACGCGATGGATCCGGTGGAGTGCACGAACAGGGTCAAGCAAGGCGCCGCGGCTCGAGGCAGGTGTCTCGATGCCATCGAGACCATCAAGGCCGATAACAACGACCGGAGCGCGCTGCGGCCAGTGCTCCAGCCGCGCTTTCAGCAGGGTCTCGCCCAAGCCCTCGGCTCGGCGACGAATCGAACCGACCTCTGTGCGGCTGCGGGCCTGACCGGTTCGGAGATCATGTCCGGCCGACTCAACTGGCAGGGCGTGCACCCTGTCTTCAAGGCACCGGTTGCCGCGGCCCAGGCCGACGGACAATCCGTCGACAAGTACTCGGAGCAAGTCAGCCTGCCGATGGTCGCCCTGGAGCTGGAGCGCGCGGTGTTCTCGAACATGAAGCTGCTCGCGTGCTTCGAGTACACGCAGGACACGGACAAGGACGGCGTGGTGGACGTGAAGGACAACTGCCCCAACAATGCCAACCCGACGCAGAAGGACTCGGACGGCAACGGCGTCGGGGATGCCTGCCAGTTCGCGGTGGTGATCCCCCGGATCGCGCTCTGAGCGGACTGGGGACGCGAGCCGTCGCCTGCTCCGGAGTCCACACCATTCCGGGGCGGTCGCCCCGCGCCCCTCCGCGCATCACGCGGCTCCCCTCCTCCGAATCCGCGCTAGGTTCCGATCCCATGCAGTGGCTCCGCAGCCAGTACCCCGACGCGCCGGCCCCTCACTCCCGCACTCGACCGCTCATGCCCAGCACGAAGAACACAAGCCGCTGCGCGCGACGCGCTTTCTCACCGAGCGGGGCGACGGGGCCGCACGCCGGGGGGCATGGCAGCAGTCGTGCGGTTGGGATCTGGATCTCCCCAGGGGAAGTCGCTTCTGCGAACGCTGGACTCGCCGCGGTGGTCTGCCCTGCGGTATACACGACCGGATGAAGCGTGGAGCCAGACGCAGTCGTGCCTTCTCGTTGCTCGTGCGGTCGTTCGTGTGGGGGACGGTCGCAGGGACGTGCGCCGCCGGTTGCAGCAGGGGCACACCAGCGGCGTCGCCCGGTCCCGCCGCCGATCCCGCCGCGTTCGCGCGCTACCTCTTCGAGACGGCTCGCGCCGGCGATCGCGCACGTTTCGCTGCCACCGTGTTGTTGCCACCGCCGACGTGTGCGGAGCTCGCGCGGCGGATTTCCACTCGACCGATCGACCGCGTGTGTCGGGAGTACGAACACAACATCTGGCAGTCGTTCGACGGGCTCGTGGCCACTGCGGCCGGGCCTTTGACGGTGCACGGTGTGTGGCAGAAGCAGCAGGGAGAGTCCGTGCCGGCGGTGATGGTGGAAACGACATATCCAGCCCGGTCGGGAGGGGTGCAGGCGCTCAAGGTGGAGCTCTTGCCGCTGCGTGGCCGGTTCTACCTGTTCTCGCTGCACCCGACCGCCATCGGTTGCCTCGGACAACCGGTCTGCCGGTAGCCCGCGGACGCAGTTGTTGTCGAATCAGCGGCGCGCGAACCCGTGCCGGACGAGCCAGGGCCGTGATAGCTTGTGGTATGCGCCGATTCGTCCTGGTGGCGACCGCTGGTGTTCTGGGCTGCGTTCCCTACGGCCCGGGCGTGAGCAACTCCGTCGCAGGCGCGACTCTCGGAGTCACGGCCGTGGGCGCCACTGCCATCTATCGCCGCCAGACGGGCGGGTGCTGGGCCAACTGCCAGACAGGCTGGCAATGCGACAGGGACTCCGGCACCTGCGTGCCCATTCCTTGCGGAGGCTGTCGTGCCGACGAGAAGTGCGTCCCCTCCTCGCGCGGGGACGAGTGCGTGCCGCGTCGGCATGAGACCGGGGCCAAGGTGGACGCAGGTGTCGCCCCAGCGCAGGAGACGGATTCCGGGACCGATGACGGGAGCCGATCCGAGTAGAGCGTGGGAAGCGCGCGCGTCTCTGCGATTGGAAACCCGCCCTGCGGCCGTCGCCTCCGCCGCTCGAGCGCTCTGCGCGCAGACGCACCGCAGCTTGCACTCCTTCGTTGCCGCTACAGGTCCCACCGCGTCGGCGCACGCCGGGGTCGCAGCGACCGAGCGAGCCTCGCCCCTTGCCGACGCGCGGCACGCGCGAGACACTCTCAGCATGAGGCTCTCGCACTCCCTTGCGGTCCTGGCCACGGCGGCGACCGCGCTGGCAGCCTCCGAGGTCTGCGCGGCGGAGCCCGCCTGCCCCTGGGGCGTCAACGCCCACCAGGCGTCCAACGACGCCCTCGATCTCGCCGCGGCCGCAGGCATCGCCTGGGTCCGCTTCGACATGAACTGGTTCCAGTTCGAGCCGTCCCCGGGGACCTACTCCTGGACCGAAGCGGATCGTTTCGTGGACCACGCCCGCTCCCTGGGGCTCAACGTCTTCGTCACTGTCGCCTACTCACCCGCATGGGCCGTGGGCGTGCCGTGCAATGACGCCGACCCGAACGATCTCAACCACTGCCTCAACGCGCTTCCCTCGACCGCGTCGTGGACGAGCTTCCTCACAGCCGCGGTTGCGCGCTACGGCGACCGCGTGAAGGCGTGGGGCATGTGGAACGAGCCGAACCTTGCGGGGTTCTTCCGCGGCACCCGGCAGCAGTACGTGGATGGGATCCTCGTGCCCGGAAGCGCGGCGGTCCACGCTGCATGCGCCGACTGCCTGGTGCTCGGGCCGGAGCTGTCGAACCTGCGCGGAGCGGACTGGGACGCGGAAGAGGGGGAGTGCTATCCGGTGCTCGGGTGCAGGTACAACTCGTGGGAGGTCAGCCTGCGGGAGATCCTGAAGGCGGCCGGCTCTTCGATCGACGTGATCACCCACCACCGCTACGGCGACGACGGCCTGGAGATGTGGAGTGCCCTCGCGGACGGGTCGATGGAGGGACCGGTCGAGGTCAATCACGGGCTCAAGGAGATCCTCGACGTCGTCGCGCCCGGCAAGCCTGTCTGGCTCACCGAGTTCGGCTGGGAATCGGAACCCTTTGGCAAGCACACCAATGCATCCGCTGCCGCCGAGCTCACCAAGACCTGGCAGGGATTCGCCGCAGTGCGCGCGGGCACGCACCCCTCGGTGAAGAATCAACCGTGGCCCGAGTTGCAGAAGATGTTCTGGTATGACCTGCACGACGATCCGAACGGGTACTCGTGGGGACTGCTCACCTCGGCTCTCGGAACGAAGGCGCCCTACGACGCGTACGCGCAGGTGATCGCCTCGTCGGGCCCGTGCGACGGAGCGGCGGGCTCTGCGGGCGCGGGCGGATCGGGCGGTGCCGGGGGGGCTGGCGGCTCGGCCGGAACAGCGGGCTCGGCGGGTGAGTCGGCGGGGGATGCGGGAGGGGCGGAGGCAGGCTTGCCCGGTGCGGCAGGCTTTCCCGCCACGGCAGGAGGGGCTGGCACCGATGCGGGGCAATCGCCCGCACGCGATCCGGCCGACGACGGCGGATGCGGGTGCCGCGTCGTATCCATGGAATCCCGCGCTGCGGGTCAGGGCATTGGTCTGGTGCTCGCACTCGCCTGGGCGCGCCGGAGACGAAGGCACGGGAGGAAGAATGGCGGGTGAGGAGCACGACGTTGCACGCGTGGGGCAGCAGGCGCCGACCGCCTGCTGCACGCGCTGCGGAGCGCGTGTTCCGCTGACGCTGGCGGGGCCATTCCCGGGCTGCAGGCACTGCGGCAACACGCAACCACTGTCGGACGAGATCGCCGCCAAGGTATCCGCAGTTCGCGGTCGCCTCGAGCAGCGTGCGTCGCAGCACTGTCAGATGACTGGCCGGCTCGTGGCGAAGGCCGCCGGCTTCCACGGGATGCCGATCGCGATTCTGATCACGACCCGGTTGCCTTTCTGCAGCATGGCAGTCGAATTCGCGCTCAGCGCCAAGGTCGATGAGGCTGCCGCACTCGCGCCGGCTCGAGCGAATCGATCCGCTCGAGCGCCTGGCTCTCGGGAGCGAGCTTCACTTGGCCGGCAGCGACGGACGCTCGCACGAGCTGATCGCGCACGTTACCTCCGGGCCCAGCAGCCCGAGGACGACGGTCTGGATGTAGGTGCTAGCGGCGTCTTCCGTTGCCGCGATCGAAGGTCTCTATCGAAAGGACGACGCGATACTCGGGCGCCCCGAACTCCGGCACGAATCCCGCCCCGGCGCCAACCTTGAGCCGTACTTGTGCACCGTCGTGCCTGCGTCCTTCGACTCGCCCGGACAGCAGCCCCTCGAGTGCGGTCGTGTTCGAGCCGAACGGCGAGCGCAACGCAGTGGCTCCGAAGAGCTCCGGGCCGAGCACCAGGGCCGTCGTCCCTGCACGGTTCGCCGGGACGCGCGCTCCGAAGGCAAGGCCGTAGAGCAGCTCGCTGCCGCGAGGGCTGCCAGGAACGGGCGTGTCGTCGAGCCTGCGCAGGTGAACTCCAAGCTGGGCCGCGTAGGCGAAGCCTGCCACGTCACCCGCGAGCAGAACCCGTTCCATCGCGCGCCAGGTGCCGTCGGTCAGGTATTCCGCACGATGACCTGCCGGGACGACGAGCTGCGTGCCGAGGCCGATTCGGAGGGTGGCATTCGCTCCGCCATACAGACGGACATCGAAGCCGAATCTGGGATCGGAGATCGTGTCCGGATTCCATCCGGGATCGACGCACACCCGACGCTGTCCGCAGTCCTGCCGAATGTCCGGGTTGCGACCGGGTTCGAAGCGGTATTCGTCGATGGTTCCGCTGTCTCCGCTGACGATCAGAGGGCTGCTCATGTTGGCGTAGAGGCGGAATCGGTCCCAGGTGACGGCGCCCCCGAAGTCGAGGAATGCCTGATGCTCGACGAGACGAAGCCGCCGCTCTCCGGCGGCGCTGGTGAGCAGGAGTGGATTGTGGGAGTAGCCGGTCGTTGCGGCGAGAGCTCCGCCAAGACCGCCGCGCAGCTCGAGGTCGTCCATGACCAGCCATCCTGCGCCGGGAGCCGAGGGGTAGAAGCGCTCGACCGCGAAGCCTTGTGGTGGGGGCTGGGCCTCGGCATGGGTGGCCCACAGCAGTGCGATCAGGGACGCGACGGTCGCGAGGAGGATCGTCCCAGGGTGTCGTTCCGCGGCGTGGTGCGCACGGCGGACGTGGGGGTTGAGCTCAGAACTCCGCATGGAGCCTCCCGCCGAAGATGTCGACCGGGCCGCGAGCCGCGTTGAATGCCGGATGGTTGACGTGCTGGTAGTCCGCGGAGATCCATAGCGCGCGCAGGAGATTCAGGCTGTAGAACGCCTCCAAGACGCTCTCCGTCGAGCAGTCGATTCCGCCGTCGCCGATGAAGCCGTCCACGCCTCCCATGCGGAGGTACTCCGCATGAATCTTCGAGATCCAGGAGAGGCCCACCGCAACACCGGAGACGTCGAAAGGCCTCTTCCAGGCGTGACCCTTGCCGAGCAATCCGAAGGAGAGGGAACGGTCCGGCGGCATGTAGGCATAGACCTCCGAATGACCATCCGACAGCATTCCTCGGACGAAGACCCCGAGATCCTCGGCGAGGTGCTGGTCCACGCTGAGCCCCGCTCCGCCTTTCCAGTTCGTCTTTCGTACCCAGCACAAATCGGGCGCGCTCGAGTTCGTTGAACCGTAGTTGTAGCGCTCTCCGCACTGGGCGGCGTTCTTGGTCGAGTCGGATTCATACGCAGCAATGGCGTCGTCAAAGCGGCCAATCCATCCGCGGTCCCAGTACACAAGCAGCCGTACCGCGCCGGCTCGTCCGGCAATCTCGTGCTTGTGCTCGAGCTCGACCTGGTCTCCGTAGAACTTGTAGAGTCGCATCTCGTTGGGAAGCGCGTTGGGCGACTTCGGAGGTGTGATGCGGGCGTAGCGCAAGGCCCAGTCGTCCCAGTCGAGCTCGGCTTCCCCCCCCCAAGAGAAGCCCCGCGCGTCGGAGGCGAAGTCGTACGCGGCGTAGGTCATGAAGGCCAGGTTGAAGAACTGCTGTCGAGGATCGCTGGCGAAGGCGTTGCGGTCGAGGAAATCGAGGACCGAGAAGTTGCCGAGCCGAAGGACGATACGCCGCGCGTCCACGAGAGAGCCGAGTTGCAGTGGGTCGGAGGATTTCTGCACGCGAGCGCCGCCGAGACCGATGGTCTGCTGGAGGTAGACGCGCGACCGGTAGAACTCGGGTGCCTCCGCGCCGGTCTTCTGGAGCTCGAAGTTCTGCACCGCGCCGCCGAGGCCGGTGAGCCCGGAGAGCGGGCGAAGGGCAATGACCTCGGGGGCGAAGTACACCTCCGCGCCCTTCCACAGGCGCGCGCCGAGGTAGAGGGTGACAGAGGCCGTGAAGCTCCGCTCCCTGACGGTCACCAGGGAGTGATTGCTCCCGTTGGCGTTCGTGTACGCCGCGGAGAAGGGCAGCTTCCAGCTCGAGATGTAGGTGAGCTGGCCGTAGGCGTTCCAGGTTTCGTCGTGCGGATCGTGGAGCCCTTGCTTCGACAGCAGGTTCATCAAGTCGAAGGCTTCGTCGTGGTGTCTCGAGGGCGAGGCGGACTGCGCGACGGCCGGGCGGGAAGCGAGGGCGAAGGATGCGGCGAGCAGCATTGGGAGAGCCCACGCGGCCCTCGTGCGCAAGGCTCTGCTCTGAGGAATTCGCGGCACCATGGTGAGAAATGCCGATGATGAGGTATCAACGGCGGGGGGCTCATAGCACGCCGTTCCTGCTTGAAACCGATCATTAAGAGCATTTCACTGGAGAGGCCGACCGGGGGCAAAGAGAGTGTGACGGTTGACCTGGGCGTCGGCGACGCTGCGGCCCATGCTCTCGCGCGGGAGCGGGCGAATGGCGTCGACGGAGAACCCCCCCCTGCATGCGTTTGGCGATGCCGCTCTCGGCGAAGTCCGCGTAGTGGGTGGCGATGATGGGGAGCACGCCTTGGAACGCGAGAGTCCTGAGCCCTGTCGGACAGCCAGGTCGCACAGAGGCTCGGGCGGTCGGCATGCTGGCGCAGGAGGGACCTGGTTCCGACCGCGCAGCAGAGGTTGACCGTGCGTTCACGGTGACGACAGTGTTCCAGGTCGGGCACGACGCCGCGACGGCTGACTCGCCCGGGAAGTCGGGGCCAGCATCGACCCCGGGGAGCGCACCGGACGACCCGCGACCTCCGTCCCATCCCTGAAATCCACGCCTCGCTCGGATCCTCGATGCCAAGCGGGGGTTCTGCACGCTCAGCCGTTGGCAGCAGGACAAGCGTCGAGCCGCGTGACCCCGGATGCGATGCACACGCCGCATCGTCCTCCCGACGCCTCGTCCGATCGCGTCTCTCCGCTCTCGATGCACACTCCGCCACACCGTTTCCGCCCCCCCCGTGCGCCCGTCAGCAATCCGTGCCGGGTCGTCCGGGGGATCTCGTGCCAGGGTACCCTGTTGGGCACCTGCGATTCCGTCTCGACTCCGCCACGGCGCTGACGATATCCTGGCGTCATGCTCCGGAAAACGACTCTTGGTGTTGCGCTTCTGCTTCTGGCCGCGGGATGTGGCGACAGCGACGAAACCACTGAAACCGGTGACCCATGGGAGCACACCCAAGATGGTGGGGCCGGGACCGCAGGTTCGGGCGGCGGCAGTGCAGGAGGCGCAGGCGCGGCGGGATCCGCAGGCGACGCCGGGGGGCCGTCATGCCCGCCGCTGGCATCGAGCGCGCTGCTGTTCGACGGAGTCGATGACGACGCGGACATGGGTGTCGCCCCTGCGCTCGGCCTGTCGGTGTTCACGATCGAGGCGTGGGTGCGTCGCGACGGAGCCGGACTGTCCGCGGGAACGGGTGTCGGCGGGGTCTCCCTGGTGCCCATCGCGGGCAAGGGACGTGGCGAAGATGACGGCAGCAACGTCGATTGCAACTACGCGTTCGGATTCTGGGGCGACGTCCTCGGCGCCGACTTCGAGGACATGGAGAGCGGCCTCAATCATCCGGTGAAGGGAAAGACCGCCGTTCCGTGGGGGGAGTGGCACCACGTCGCCGCGACTTACGACGGCCAGGCCTGGCGGTTGTATCTCGACGGCAAGCTCGACGGCGAAGCGGTGGCGGATGCGGTGCCCCGCGCCGACAGCATCCAGCACTTCGGCATCGGCTCCGCCTTCGATTCAAAGGGTGTAGGTGCGGGCCGATTGCACGGCGCCGTCGACGAGCTGCGGGTATGGAAGGTGGCCCGAAGCGAATCGGAGATCGCTGCCGGCATGTACAAGACCCTCAAGGCCGCCGGCGGCCTGGTTGCCCGGTGGGCCCTGGATGAGGGCGCGACCGAAGCTGTCGATAGTGTCGGAACGCTCAACGGCACGCTGCATGGCGGAGCGACGTTCACCAAGCCCGGCGCTGCGCTTGACCGTGGCCTGCCCCCGGGCATCATCGCGGCCGCGCCGGCGAACGACGCGGCGCTCACGTCTTCGAAGGCTGACCTCTCCCTGACTCTCACAGACCCCGAGGACAAGAGCTTCCAGGTGACGTTCTACCTGCGGGAGCTCACGACGGCCGACGACTTCAGCATGGTGGTGATGCCCGACACTCAGTACTACACGCGCGACGGTGACGATCACGACTTGTTCTACGGCCAGACGAAGTGGATCATGGCCAATCGGGAGTCCCACAACATCCTTGCGGCCATCCACAACGGCGACATCGTCGACAAGGCCACAGTGGTGTCGCAATGGGCGATTGCCGACAAGGCCATGGCGTTCCTCGAAGAGCCGCTGACAGGGCTGCCCGACGGCATTCCCTTCGGCGTGGCGGTAGGCAATCACGAGCAGAACCCGAACAGCACCTATGGCGGCACGGAGGAGCGCAACAAGCACTTCGGTATCGACCGGTTCAAGAGCCGGGCCTACTACGGCGGGCATTACGGGTCGAACAACGACGAGAGCTGGTACACTTTTTCGGCCGGCGGGCTCGACTTCGTCGTCGTCAGCTTCTCGTACAACACCGATCCCGACGCCGCGGTCCTCAATTGGGCCAAGTCGATCTTCCAGCAGTACCCGGGGGCGTTCGGCATCGTCAACGCCCACTACATCATCGGCTCCGGCGCTGGCTTCGGCTCACAGGGCCAGGCCATCTACAATGCGCTCAAGGGGATCCCCAACGTCCAGATCTTCACCAACGGCCACGTCGCCGGCGAGGCCCGTCGGACCGACACGTACAACGGTAACGTCATCCACACCATGCTCGCGGACTACCAGAGCCGCGACCACGGAGGCGACGGCTGGATGCGCATCTGGGAGTTCTCGCCCGCGAACAACGAGCTCACGGTCAGGACCTACTCGCCAGCGCTCGACAAATACGAGACCGACGACAACAGCGAGTTCACTCTACCCATCGATCTGCGCGGCTCCGGTGGTTCTTTCAAGGCCGTGGCGACGATAGCGCCCGCTGCCGAAAGCGTGACCACCTCCCTACCCGGTATCAAGCCGGGCCGCACCTACGAGTGGTACGCGACCGTATCCGATTGCGTCCACCAGGTGACCAGCCCCCTGCGCCGATTCACCACGGCTCCCTGAGCCACACCCCCTACGCGAACATCGCGACAGCGCGCTCCACGAACCACCAGGCCCCCAGCGCGCCCAGGCCATAGGCGAAGACAGTTTTTGGGATACGGGTGGAGCCCAGGTGCTTGCGCAACACCAGCCAGAGGCCGAGCGCCAGTCCCACGACGACGAGCTGTCCGACCTCGATACCGAAGTTGAATCCCAATAACGCTCCCAACACCGAGCTCTCCGGCAACCCAAGGGATCGCAGGCTCTCCGCGAATCCGAGCCCGTGGACCAGCCCGAAGACCAGCGCCACCAGCCACGGCGCGCGGCGCGCCAGAGTCTCGCGGTCGCGCAGCGCTTCGGCCGCCAGCAGGATGATGCTCGCGGCAATGGTCGCCTCGACCGGCGCCGAGGCGAGCTGGATCACGCCGGTGGCCGCGAGTCCGAGGGTGAGCGAATGAGCCAGTGTGAACGCCGTGATGGTCGCAATGATGCGACGACTCCAGCCTCCCACCAGCAGCAGGCCCATCACGAAGGCCAGGTGATCGTACCCCTTCAGGATGTGCTCGACCCCTAGCCCGATCCAACTGCCAAAGGAGCGCTCCTGACCGGGACCGTACTCGATCGAAGGAGCGCTGCCCGTGATCAAACGCTCTCGCACACGTCCGTCTCGACCCCGGACTACGAGCAGCACCTGCGTGCTCGGCATGTGCATGCCCTCGATGGCTATCCGACCGCGGAGCCCGTCAGCCCCGCATCGCAGACGAGTGCCCTCGAGGGAGCAGGATGACGGGAACTGCGGAGCAAGCGTCTCGCCCTCGCCCGTGGCATCCACCGGCGCCGTCCACTTGACGGAGTATTCCCCGGGAGCGATCTCGGCGAGCAGGAGCACCCCGGGGCGGAAGTCGTGGGCGAGGGCCGGACGCTCGATCGCCGTGACGGCCAGGGTCAGGGCCAGCACCAGCCACGCCACCGGCATGCGGAAAGCGCCTCGCTTCACGGGCGCCTCTCGATGGGCCATCGATTGCGCAGCTCCCCCATCGCGGATTCGAGAGCCTTCGTCCGCTGTGCGTCCTTCCAGTCCTTCACGACATCCAGCTTGCACGATTCGAAGTCCGACGTCGCAGCTGGTGTCCACTTGTCGATGCGCACGAGGTGCAGGCCATACCGCGACCGCCTCAGAGACCAGGTCTTCTCCGCCTGCTCACTGAGGCCCCGAACGAACTCGTCCCCAAGCGCCTCGGCCAGAGAGGGCAGACTGCGTTGTCGATAGTGCCTTCCGCCGGAGAAACGATCCCCGAGTCCGGCAGGCTCTGCGCCCGCCTGCAGCTTCGCGAGCAGCTCCTGGGCTCGCGCCCTGGCCGCGGAGTCGTCGCCCTCGACGAACACCTGCGTGAAGTCGACCAGGGATGGACGCGACCAGCGCGCGCGATTGGCTTCCCACCACTTCACCAGGTCTTCATGCGTCGGAGAGGGCACCTCCACGCTCGCCTGCAGCACGACCCGCATCTTGTCCGCGATGCGCTCGTGGATCCGCGGGTCTTCGCGTTCGAGCCCCCGCGCCAGGCCCTCTCGCACCAGCACTTCCTCGTCGATCCACTTCGAGATGACATCCTTCATGTCTTCGTCGGTTGGCGCGTGGCCGCGAGTCACCGTGAATCGCTCCTTGAGCCGCTCACGGACCTGCGCATCCACCACGATGGGGCCCTCGGAGGAATGCGTCGGAGGTTGCCCGACAGCATGATGAACGCCGAACACCACGGTGCCGATCAACAGGAAGTGCAGCAGGGGCTCACGAATCAGGGCCCGGACAGACATGCGAGGAGTATAGAGCATCTCAGGGCGCCTGGCGGTGCGCTTCGCGCCCTGAGCGACACTGCCGACCTCCGGGGGCAGCGTGGAAGGCGAGAGTGACGCTGCGCAGGGAAGCCCCGCCCTGCGACGGTCTCCCCGGTCGCTCCATCAGCTCGAGCGTGCAGGCTCACGAGAGCGTCAGCTCCCGGCCTTGCCCCGCTTTCGAAGGCGTGCCTGAACCGCCTCCGATCGAAGCTCGCGCAACGCGTCGGTCGCAATCCACCGGGCGGCTCGGACGCCCGCGTCGCCACCGCGGGGGGCGCCAGCAGCCCTGTTCGCGCCATCGAGGATCCCCTCCGCGCACTCGATCGCCGCTGCGTTCAGCACGAGATTGCGCTTGCCGATGTTGCGCAGTGCCCAGTTGACCGCCTTCTTCACGAAGTTGCGATCGTCACGCGCCTCCTGCCGCACCAGCACGAGCAGGCGCACGAACCACGCGTCGTCAGCGGTCTTGTCGTGGACGGCGAGTCCTGCCATTAGCGCGAAGCCGCCGCGCTTGACCCATTCCTCTTCGCGCACCGCCCATGCGACCGCCTTGTCCCAGGCGTGCCCGGTCAGATCGAAGAGGCTGGTCGTGGCCTGATCGCAGATGTCCCAGGAATCGAACTCTGTCGCCCACGCGTCCATCTGCTTCGCGGACACCTTGGAAGGCTCATCGATGAAGCACGCCAGCAAGCGAGCCTCGTGGTTGCCTGTCCCCCAGAGGGCGAGCGCCAGCTCGTGATCGGTGCCGATGCTCCGGGCGACCTTGCGAAGGTCGTAGACGGAGACGCCGAAAGCCTGTTCGGTGCGGATCGCGAATCGCGCCATTCCGGCGCGGCTCTCTTCGGTTCCCATCGCCCGGAGCTGCGCGACGATCGCCTCCACCTGCTGGCTGCGGGCTCCCGGAGTGGGAGGCTTGCTGGACTTGCTCTTTGTCATGGAGATGCCTGGGATCAGGGTGACGTTGGAGAGGGCTGGCTCGGAGGCTACTGCGCGTCTTCGAGCCAGGCCATCCCGGTGTGTTCTACCGGGAGCTCTTGACGAACGTACCGTTGCGGAGCTCCTGAAGCGCAAGGGCGACCTCCTCGCGCGTGTTCATGACGAACGGCCCCCAGCGGACGGC
>CAYMUE010000125.1:0-1596 GCA_964393505.1 uncultured Polyangiaceae bacterium | reverse complement strand
GCGCAAGGGCGACCTCCTCGCGCGTGTTCATGACGAACGGCCCCCAGCGGACGGCGGGCTCGTTGAGCGGCTGGGCAGAGAGCAGGAGAAAGCGCGCCGGCGCGCTGCCCGCCACCACGTGAACCACGTCGCCGTTCCCCAGGATCACGAGTCGTGTGGCAGACACGAGGCTTGCGCTGACCGCGTCGCTCCCGCCGATCGCCACTTCCCCCAGGAAGACGTACAGGAGCGCGGTGTGACCGCGCGGCACGGGCTGCTCGAAGGAGCATCCGGCGGGAAGCGCGACATCGAGGTAGGTCGGGTCTGCGAAGATGTCCCGAACCGCGCCGGACTCGCTCTCCACCTCTCCAGCGATGATCCGGATTCGCGAGCCGTCGGGCCGGACGATCTCGGGAATCTTCACCGAGGGGATGTCCTGGTAACGCGGCCTGGTCATCTTGAGCTTCGCGGGCAGGTTCACCCAGACCTGGAACCCGTCCAGCCGACGCGGTCCGACCTTGGGCATCTCCTCGTGCATGATGCCGCTGCCCGCCGTCATCCACTGCACGTCGCCGGCCCCGATCACGCCGGAGTTCCCGAGGCTGTCCCGGTGCTCGACCCTGCCGTCGAGCACGTAGGTGATCGTTTCGATTCCGCGGTGCGGGTGCATGGGGAATCCGGCGATGTAGTCGTCCGGGCTCTCCGAGCCGAAGTGATCGAAGAGGAAGAACGGGTCGAGATGGTCAAGGGTCGGTGTCGCGATGCTGCGCCGGAGCTGCACGCCCGCGCCATCTTGGGTTGGGCTCGGCGTGATGACCGACTGCACTTCTCGCTTCTGCATGCTCACCTCCTGCTGTTGCGGCGCGAACGCCCGACTGCGATCTCCGAGGGTCAACCGAACTGCACCGACCTCTTCGTGAACGCTCCATCCATCCACCAACCAGTGATCGGAAACGTCGCATTCGGCGGATCGTCGGCCGCGGCGCCCGCGGCCACGAGGACCGGAGCGTAGTGCTCCCAGGTGGGAAGCGCCACCTGGGAAGCCGGGGCACGCGTTCGAAAGCCCGTGAGAGCGTCGAGGTCGAGACGCGAAAGCGCATCTTCGACCCACGCATCGAACTCGCGCGCCCAAGCCGGGGTTCCTGATTGGAAGGCATACCGCATGTTGTGCGTGAGGAAACCGCTGCCGAAGATGAGCACCCCCTCGTCGCGCAGCGGAGCCAGCGCCCGGCCGAGGGCCACCAGCTCGTCGGGAACGAGGCCAGGTATCGACATCTGGAGCACGGGCACATCGGCATCGGGGTACATCGCCACGAGCGGAACATAGGCCCCGTGATCGAGCCCGCGATCCGGTTCGTCGGCGACGGGGATGCCCTTGTCACCGAGGAGCCCTCGTACCTTGGCGGCGAGGCCCGGCGCACCGGGAGCGGGATACTTCGTGCGGTAGTATCGCTCCGGGAACCCGTAGAAGTCGTAGACGAGCGGCACCGTGCGAGTTGCGCCCAGCGTCGTGGGTCGTTGCTCCCAGTGAGCCGAGACCATGAGAATGCTTCTGGGGATCGGCATGGCCTTCGCCCACGCTGCGAGCTCGGCCATCCAGGCGGCGTCGTCGAGCAG
>CAYMUE010000124.1:8821-19447 GCA_964393505.1 uncultured Polyangiaceae bacterium | reverse complement strand
GCGGCGAGCGGGTTCGCGCGCGAATGGCTCAAGGAGCTGGGCGGCTGACCGCGGGGAACGAGGTCCGGGGAGCGATGGGGCGATTGGTTCTGGTATAGTGCGAGCCCTCGAGAGGGTGGAATGAACCAGGTCGATCCAGCATCGCGCCTTGGACAGGTGGAGGACGAGCTGAACCGTCACTTGGGGGCGGTGCTCGGTGCGGCGTACGGCTGCCCGCCCGGCGGCGGCCGCGCGTGGGACCAGGCCCTCGCGTGGTACGGCGTGCAGCCGCTGCCCGCCAACGAGCGCGTCGGAGAGGCGATGGGGCGCAACATGTCACGCGGCGCCGTGCCTCGCGAGGTCACGCGAGTGCTCGACGCGATCGCCGCCTGGGCGCTTCGCGAGCTCGATGCGATCGCGCCGTACTTGGGCGCAGACCCGCGCTTCGCCCCGCTCCGGCACCGCGTCTGCACCCTGTCGGCCTTCGAGACCGGCCGCTACGAGGCAGCGGTCATGCCGCCTGCTGCGTCTTCTCCCTCGGTCGGATCGATCTTCGCGAACGCGTCGGCGACGGCGGGCAAGGCGCCGTGGGCGATGGTGAAGGTCGAGCCCAACAGCGTGCTGGTGTGCATGCACTGCGGTGCGCCGCAGCAGCGCCCCCTCGACTTCGTCTGCAAGTACTGCCGGAAATCGCTGGCGGGCACCCCCGCTACCGGAACCCCAGGAGCCCCATGAACGCATCGCAGCAGCAGTTCGTAGAGCAGTGGCAGTCGTGGTTGCAGCAGGTCGCGGGGAAGATCTCGCAGATCCTCCAGGAATCCGACACAGGGTGTCGCGGGCTGCTGGCGCAGCACCCCACCGATCCCACGGTGATGGGCAACGCGCTGCAGGCGATTCACCTCAAGATCACGGACATCCAGCAGCAGGTCTCGAGCGCCTGGTCGGAGCGGATCGAGTACACCGTGCAGCTCGGCGAGGCCCGGTTGATCCAGGAGGAGTGCGAAGGCGCCATGCGCCAGCTCATGCGCTGGATCGACGAGACCTGGGGCCGGTTCCGTTCCAACTGGCGCGTCGAGCAGATGAAGGCCATGTGGGGACCCGTGCAGCAGGCCATGAGCCAGCCCGTCGCCTGCACACGCTGCGGCGCCGGCGTGAACCCACGCCTCCGCCACGTCGCCGATTCCGTCACCTGCCCCGCCTGCGGCGCCGTCAACCAGACCTCCCCTTCCCAGGAGGTCTACATGTTCTACGCCACCGGCCCCGAGGTCTGGGCCGAGGCCGCGACGCTCGACAAGCGGTTCGCGATCGACCGGTTCCGCAGCGAGGCAGAGGCCCAGTTGCGCGCGCAGAGCGCCGCGCTCTCCTTCTCCGCCCCCGAAGAGCCGGCCGAGTCGGCGATGAAGTGGGAGGACATGGAGCGCGACTACTGGACCACCTACTTCGCCGCCAGGGCGCAGATCATGCCCTCTGCGACCGAGGAGCAGAAGCAGATGGTCGAGTCGCGCATGAAGCCGATCCTCGACGAGCTCAAGCGCAATCAGGCCTGGTGCAAGGCCCGCGGAATCGAGGGCGCCGTCGAGATCGCCCGCACCCCGGGGGTCGTGTTCGGTGGCGACGACTGGGGCCCGCTGCGTCCCGACCAGGTCGAGGAGTTCTTCTACCACGCGTTCATGCTCGACGATGCGCGCACCGATCCCCCGCGGTTCCACCAGCTGTGCGCGCAGCTCGGCTACCGGGACAACGAGCACTTCGAGCGCGTGCGCATGACGTTCAACCGCAACCTCGACGGGTCGAACCCGAACCTGATGCAGGTGCAGCTCAACGCGCGCAACCGGGCATCGCGCGACGGCATGGCGGCCAAGGCGCAGGGCAACCCGCTGCTCGCACCCATCGAAGGCGTCACGTGCGAGCAGTACGCCGCCGTCTGCGCGGCCATGGCGCAGAACCTGCCCCAGCCCGAGATCCAACGCATGCTCGCCCAGAACGGCATGGACCAGGCGAAGTACGACCGCGTCTCGGCGCAGTGGGTCCAGCGCATGCGACAGGACACCGAAGGCGTGATCGCCAACATCTACTCCAAGGCGTTCGGCAGCGCCGGCGCGGGACAGTTCGGCGGCATGGGCCAGGCCGGCGCGGCGGCCATGGACGGCCAGGCTGCTCCTCAGGGGGTCCAGCCCTCCTCCGTCCCCTTCGAGACCTTCTGCGAGATCATGGGCGCCCAGTCCGCCTGGTCCGCCACCGGTCGCGACGTCAACGCCATGCTCAAGCAGGTCTTCAACATGACCGCCCTCGACTGGTCCAACATCAGCAACTACTGGACCCAGAAGATGATGACCGACATGAACCTCGGCATGCGCATGACCGACCTGATGATGCGCGCGCAGCAGAAGTACATGGCGATGTAGCTCGTCACGCCGACGACCTGGCCTCTCCACGCTCCTCTGCGGCGCACTACTTCGGCGACGGCACCCGCACCGTCCCCGCATCGCTCGCTGCCGTCACCTCCCACCGCAACCCGTCGATCAGCACGGTCGACGATCGCAGGTGATCGCCTCCGTCCCACACCATCAGTCGCAGCGAGATCGTCTCGCCGCCGATGACCGGGGCCGTGGTCTCGAGCCAACCCGTGGCCGCGTGTCCGCGCGGCTCGTCGTCGCCCGCCTCGAACCCCGTCCCCACCAGCCCGGCGTTGCCCAGCAGGCAGCCGTAGGGCTTGCCCCCCGCCACCTGCGGCGAACACACCTCGAGGAACGCCCCGTTCACGCTGATCGGGTTGCCCGCGCCGTCGAAGCTCACGTTGCTCTCCGGCTCCTGCGCGCGTCCCAGCAGCGCCACGAAGAAGTCGTCGTACTGGTTGCACACCCACGCGGGAAACTCCGCCGTGTAGAACGAGAACCGGAACGACATGGAGCGGGCGTTGGTCGGAGCGCGCACTCGCAGCTCGAGGGAGGCCGAGTCGTTCGCAACGTTCGAAGGGGCCAGCGGCGAGGGGCAGGCGGTGGAGCTCTTGGGCCACCCTTCGGGTGGGGCGCAGGAGGTCTCCATGTCGGAGGTCGCCGGAGACTGGTAGGCGAGGTCACCGGGGCGACGCGCAGTGCCTGTGCTGAGCGCAAGAAGCGCGCTGCCCTCTTGAGGATGCACGTGCGGTCCGAAGTCGGGCAGGGCCGCGTGCGAGGCGTAGTGCATGCCGTCGGTGCCGTCTGCGAGACACCAGCGGGCGGAGAGCACGCCCCACCGTCGTGCACGCGGATTGGAAGGAAATTCCTCGACGAATCTGCATAGACCCAGGGCGCGGGCACCGTCCTCCGCCTCGTTGACCGCAGGATCGAGCGACTCGTCACACGCCCCAGGCTCGTCGTCCGCGCCCCCCGAGCAGTCCTCGTCGCTGCCGCTGCCCGCCACGTCGAACGCCCCGGGATTGGTGCTCGGATCGCAGTCGTTGCAGTCCCCCTGCGCGATCGTCCAACCGTCGTGGTCCCAGTCCTCGTCGGGATCCACGCTCACGATCGCGCCATCCATCTGGCAGGCAACGGCGGAATCGTCGAGTCCGGAGTCGAGGAGCGAGGGTTCGGCGGAAGTGTCCGCGGGGCCGGCCTCGGGCAGGGCGGGGCGATACGGGGTGTCCTCGCCGGCGGAGCATGCGGCGTGGGCCAGGAGGCCGAGGATGATGGCAGCGAGGGTGCGGCGAGCGGGCCGCGCGGGGCAGGGCGCGTGCCGAGGCTTCCGGTTCACGGCGCGAAGACGTTGGACTGGACGGACAGCTCGCTGAGCTCCTCCCAGTGCTTGTCCGCGAAGTACGCCAGGACGTCGAGCGCGTCGCGGACCTCGGTCTCCTGCAGATCGGCCAGGGGATAGTCCACCGACAGCACCACGTCGCCGTCGTCGTCGACCGAGAACTTCGCCATGTTCAGGCCGTGGTTCAGGTGCAGCAGCCGATCCATCAGCTTGCGAGCGGCCTTGTCGTCGGCCGGGAGGCGGACGTAGGGCACGCAGAGCAGGGTGAGGTAGTTGCCGTCGGAGTGGACGAAGAAGGTGAACGTGCGGCTGGCGCCGGCAAAGCGGGAACGAGCCGTATTCTCGCTCAGGTTCTCGACGGGCCAGCCATGGGACTGCAGGTAGGCGAGGATCTCTTCGAAGTTCATGGCAGATGGCTTCCCGCGTGCGTGGAGGCGCCTCCGGGGGTAGAACACCCGGCGGTTTGCGTTTGACGTCGCTGGCGCGTGAGCATAACGGGTCTCGGACTCGCGACCATGCCGCGGCAAATTACGGCATCCGTCACCAAAACACCACCGCAAGTAGGAGAGCCGATGCTTCGCTATCAGTTTACTTCCGAATCCGTGACCGAGGGACACCCGGACAAGGTCTGCGACCAGATCTCCGACGCGGTGCTCGACGGCATCCTGGCGCAGGACAAGAAGGCGCGCGTGGCATGCGAGGCTCTGGCGAAGACCGGCATGGTCATCGTGGCGGGCGAGATCACCACCACGGCCTGGGTGGACATGCCGAAGCTGGTCCGCCAGACGGTCAAGGAGATCGGCTACAACAACTCCAGCATGGGCTTCGACTGGGCGACCTGTGCGGTGATGACGGCGATCGAGCAGCAGTCACCGGACATCGCCATGGGCGTCGACGAAGGCGACAGCAAGGAGCAGGGCGCTGGCGACCAGGGCATGATGTTCGGCTACGCGTGCGACGAGACGGTGGAGCTGATGCCCGCACCGATCAGCTTCGCGCACAAGCTGACCCGTCAGCTCGCGGATGCTCGTAAGGCGAACAAGCTTTCGTTCCTGCGTCCCGACGGCAAGTCCCAGGTGACCTTCGAGTACGAGGGCGACAAGGTCGTGCGCTGCGAGGCCGTGGTCATCAGCACGCAGCACGACGCGGACGTGACCCACAGCCAGATCGTGGAAGGCGTGCGGGCCGAGGTCATCGACCCGGTGATGCCGAAGGAGTGGATGGACAAGAACACGAAGATCCACATCAACCCGACCGGGCGCTTTGTCATCGGCGGCCCCCAGGGCGACTGCGGCCTCACCGGACGCAAGATCATCGTGGACACCTACGGCGGCATGGGCCGTCACGGCGGCGGCGCCTTCAGCGGCAAGGACCCGACCAAGGTCGACCGCTCCGCCTGCTACTACGCTCGCTACCTCGCCAAGAACGTCGTGGCCGCCCGCCTCGCCCGTCGCTGCGAGGTCCAGATCGCCTACGCCATCGGCGTCGCGCGCCCCGTCGGCGTCTACGTCAACACCTTCGGCACCGGACGCATCGACGACACCCTGCTCGGCAAGTACCTGATCGAGCACTTCGACATGCGCCCCAAGGCGATCATCGAACAGCTCGATCTGCTCCGCCCGATCTACCGCAAGACCGCGTCGTACGGCCACTTCGGTCGCGACGAGTTCCCCTGGGAGAGCACCGCCCCCGCGGCCCGCATGGCCGAGGACCTGCTGCGCGGCGCCCGCTGACCCCGCCCTCCGCATCCCGACACCAACAATCGCCGGCCTCTCGGTGACACGTCCCCGTGCTCCGGCTATGCTTCCTTTTGTCGTACGGTCGGGCTCCCACGCGCAGCCCGTGCCGAAAGGAAGGGATTCCGATGGTTCGCAAGCTCGGGTTCGTCTTCGTCGCTGCGGCGCTCGGCTGCTCCTCGGCCGGCGGTGACACCAACTTCCCCGCCGCCGGTGGCAGCGGCGGCAACAACTCGGGCAACGGCGGCAGCGGTGGACTCATCAACGTGAGCGGCAGCGGCGGCGGCAGCTCCGACATCGACCCGCCGTGCGGGCAGGGCGCCGACGGCGACGACAAGGATCACGACGGGTTCACGGTCGGCGAGGGGGACTGCAACGACTGCTCGGTGCACATGAACCCGGGTGCGTACGACTACTCTGGCAACGGGGTCGACGAGGACTGCAACGGCACGGCAGACGACGAGCCGTTCGGGTGCGATCAGGGGCTGGCCATCGAGGGGGACGACGCCGCCGATGCGGCGAGGTCGCTGGGCCTGTGCAAGTTCACCAGCGAGGGGGAGCGAACCTGGGGCGTGATCTCGGCCCGCTACGTCTTCCCCGACGGCAGCACCTCGTCCAAGCAGCCCGACGCCTGGTCCTGCGAATACGGCGGCGGTCCGCAGTCGGGCCCCAACGCGGCCTCCCATGGGCTGCTCCCGTCGTTCGGCTCGAAGCTCAAGCCCCGCGATGGCAGCACGATGGTCTCGCTGTCATCGGGCATCGCGCGCTCCGGCGTGAACGGCGAGTCCCCCGGCGGCGCCGAGATGTGCACCAAGAGCGGCACGCCTGCAGGGTTCCCGACGCCGTCGAGCGCTGCGTGTCCGGGGCAGTCCATCGACGACACGCCGGTGGCGAACGACGGCATCGCTCTGGAGCTGACGATTCGGGCTCCGACCAACGCCAAGTCGATCGCGTTCGACTTCGACTTCTACACCTACGAGTACCCTGGCTACATCTGCACCGAGTACAACGACTTCTTCGTCTCGCTGCTGTACTCGGGCCACTCGACCGTGCCGGCGAACAAGAACATCTCGTTCGATGCCCAGAACAATCCCGTGTCCGTGAACAACGGCTTCCTGGAGGCGTGCTCTCCCGGCATGCACGGTGGCAAGAAGTTCCAGTGCTCGCTCGGCACCAGCGAGCTCGAGGGCACGGGCTTCGACGACAGCGCCGCGACCGGATGGCTGCAGACGACGGCGTCGATCCTGCCCGGCGAAGAGTTCAAGATCCGCTTCGCGGTCTGGGACATGGGCGACGAGGTCCTCGATTCCACGGTGCTCATCGACAACTTCCGGTTCGACGTCAACGAAGGCGAGAACCAGACGGTGCGTCCGCCGCCGAAGTAGCACTCCGATCCAAGGCTCCTCGGACCGGAAACGATCCCCGGCAACAAAGCCCATCTGAACCCGTCGGCCCGCCCCATCCCACGGCGAGGAACCTTCGCGAGCCGCGTCCGCCGCGGTTCGTGTCCGCGAAGATTGGCATCGGGGCGTCGAGGCGCTACGAACGGCCCGATGACCGGATCGAGTCCCCCTGCCGCCGCCACTTGCGCCACCTGCTCTGCTGCGATCCCCGCCGGCGAGAGCCGTTGCCCGAACTGCGGGACGACACGCGGCGAGGAGCATCGTTGTCCGTTCTGCAGGGCGATCGCCGAGCCGGAGCCCGATCCCGTGGTTCGTTTCCGGTGCCCGGCGTGCGGCGGCCCGCGGATCCCCGCGCCCGGTGTGGGGCAACGCGATGATGCCTTCACGCACCTGAAAAAGGCGCGAAGCGCGAACGCGTCGAAGCTCGCGTGGAAGACCTCCGGGGCCGTGACCGCGGGGTTCGGCGTCCTGGGGCTGCTGATCATCACCGGGATCTTCTCCATCGTGTCGCCCCCGCTCACCGCCGTCCTCGCCGGCTACGTGCTCGGCCTCGCTCCGTTGGCGTTCGGTGCGCTTGCGTGGAGCAAGGCGAAAGGGCGCGCTTCCGAGACCGCGAAGGAGTTGGACGAGGCGTGGTTCGCGGCGGCCAGAGGGGTGCTCGAGAGGCGCGGGATGATGCGCGCCTCGGAGTTGGCCGAAGCGCTGCGCGTGGACGCTGCGCAGGCTGAGCAGATGCTCGTGCGGCTGGCGTCCCACGACGACATCCGGTCCGACGTCACCGAGGGAGGCGATCTCGCCCTCTCGGTGCGCGGCGCGCGGCTTCGCGTGGCCGAGCCTCCGGCGGAAGCCGAGCCGGCCGAGGTCCCTGCGTCCTCCAACGAAGCCGCGGCCAAGGACAAGGCGGGCCTGTGAGCGCCCCCCGCGCTCCGCGCCCCGTGGTGGTGCGTCGTCGTCCCGCTCCGCCCGACGCGCGCAAGCCTGCTCCGGCGCGCGACAAGCCGCGCCCGCCTGCTCCGGCGGCGAGACGCGTGCGCGAGGCGGAAGCATCCGAGCGCGACGCGCGCGATCGCGACGACCAGCCGACGCGTCAGCGTCGCGCGCTGTCCACCGTGGGAGGCGAGGTGTTCGTGCGCGGCGAGCCCGGCGCGTGCGCCCGCTTGCGCACGGCCATGGCGGTGGTCGCCGACGAGGAAGCCTCGCGCGCCCACGTCCACGGCTTCCATTCCTACCCGGCGCGGATGCACCCGGTGATGGCCCGCAGGCTCATCGAGCTGTTCGGCGAGCCCGGCGGGCGCGTGCTCGACCCGTTCTGCGGCAGCGGCACCGTGCTGGTGGAGGCCCGCCTGTCAGGCCGTCCCGCTCACGGCGTGGACCTCAACCCGCTGGCTGCTTCCCTGTCGTGGTGCAAGGTCCGCGGCGCCGGGCGAAGGGAGCTCGCCGAGCTGCTCGAAGCCGCACACCGCGTGGAGCAGCACGCGGAGGCTCGTCGGAAGCAACGCCTCGGGGCCACGCGGCGCTATCCGGATACGGATACAGAGCAGTTCGACCCCCACGTGCTCCTCGAGCTCGACGGCCTCCGCGACGGCATCGAGCGGCGGGCCTCGGGCGGCGTCTCGCAGGTCCTCTGGCTCGTGCTGTCGTCGATCCTCACCAAGGTCAGCCGCAAGCGCGGAGACACCGCCGAGGAGCCCGATCAGCCGCGCCGCCTCGCCTCCGGATTCACCATCCGACTGTTCGGCCGCAAAGCCGAGGAGCTCGCCCGCCGCATCGAGGAGTATTCGAGACTCCTGCCCCGCACCGCGCCCGACGTCGAGGTCGAGTGCGAAGACGCCCGCGAGTGCCGCAGCGTCCACGCCAGCACCGTGGATCTCGTCGTGACCTCCCCGCCTTACCCCGGCACCTACGACTACCTCTCGCACCACGCCACCCGCCTGCGCTGGCTCGGAATGCCTTCCGATCAGCTCGACCGCGACGAGATCGGCTCCCGTCGCAGGGCCGAAGACGGCGGCCTCGAAGCCGCGCGTCGCTGGTTCGAGAAGGACATGGTCCGCGTGCTCGAAGCGTGCGCGCGCACCCTCAAGCCCGGCGGTCGGGTCGTGCTCGTGGTGGCCGATGGAGTCGTGCAAGGGCGCGCCTTGCGCGTCGACGAGCTGATGGCCTCAGCCATGCGAAAGGCCGGTATCACCTGGGTCGCGACCGGATCGCAGCGTCGCCCCAATCGTGTCGCCACCGCCTCGCGGGCCTTCACCGCTTCCTCCCGCCAGGAGCACGTGCTCGTCGGTGTGAAGCCGGTCCGCTGAGGCATACCGTGCTTCGTCGGCGCGACATCTCGCGTCAGCCGGGGTGCGAAACGCCCTACGCTTCGAAGCGATCGGTCACCCCGGATCAAGCAGCGATTCGCTTGCGCAGCCCGTGGGTGGCGGGGTAAGCCCCAGGGATTCGAGCTGGGCACGCCCCTCGCACCCGGCGCTATCGGGCCTCACGATGTCTGAAGGAATGCTTGCCAACACAAAGGGACCGCGGAGTGACGAGCCAGGCGCTCCGCGCTCCTGGGTCCGACGCCTGGTCTCGGAGCTCGCGCTGCAGGACTGGGTGGTCCTGATCTACCTGTGCGTGCTCTTCGGATCGGTGGCGGTCCTCGCGACCCCGTCCGACGCCAAGACCGGCATGCTCCAGAAGCTCGGGGCCCTCATCGCCGCGCTGGTCGCGGTCCTCGTAGCCATCCGTGGCTCCATCCTCACCCGCCCCATCGTCGCATCCCTCGCGTACCGCATCGTCGTCTACGGCGTCGTGCAGGTCTCCTACTTCCTGCTGCGCGGCCTGCTGCCGCTGGTCAGCGATGCCGCCTACGATCGTCAGTTGCTCGCGATCGATCTCACGGTGTTCCGCTTCGAGCCCGCGCTGGTGATGGATCGGTTCGTCAATCTCTACACCACCGAGTGGTTCGCGTTCTTCTATTACGGCTACTTCTTCGTCCTCGGCCTGCACGTGCTGCCGTTCCTGTTCGTGGCCCGCCGGATGAAGCTCTTCGCCGAGTTCGCCCTCGGCCTGTTCACCGTCTACTGCGTCGCCCACGTGCTCTACATGGTCGTGCCCGGCTGGGGCCCCGTGCGTCACCTGGCGTCCGACTTCCAGAACGCCCTGGTGCCCGGCTTCTGGATGGAACGCGTGCTCGAGGCCGTCAACGGCGCCGGCGCCCAGAAGGACATCTTCCCGTCGTTGCACACCGGCGGCCCCACCTTCATCTTCCTGTTCTCCCTGCGTCACCGGGACAAGTATCCCTTCCGGTATACCTGGCCCATCACCGGGTTCTTCGTCGCGAACATCGTCCTCGCGACCATGTTCCTGCGCTGGCACTACCTGATCGACGTCGTGGCCGGCATCGCGCTCGCCGCTGCCGCCTGCCTGGGAGCGGGATGGCTGTCCCCGCGCGAGGTCGCTCGTCGCGAGCGCCTCGGCCTGCAGCCCGTCTGGATGCCTCTGTGGCCCGAGCGCGCTCCCCAGGGCGAGGGCGCTGCGGACGCCTCGCCGTCGTTGCACTCCGCTCAACAGTAGTGCGATAAACCGCGCGTGAACACCTTGCGGTGCATCGTCGCCTCCCTCGCGCTGGTGTGCGGCTCCTCGTCGCTCACGGCCTGTTCCTTCGGAGCATCGGACCCGCCCGGTTGCCGGACCGATCACCCCGAGGACTGCGATGAGGGGTGGACGTGTCGTGCGGGGGCATGCGTGCGTTCGACCACCACCCTGACCTCGCCCGAGGCAGGGGCTTCGAG
>CAYMUE010000124.1:6202-8721 GCA_964393505.1 uncultured Polyangiaceae bacterium | reverse complement strand
CGCAGGACGCTGCGCAGGACGTGGCCGGCGATGCGTCGCAGGACGGCGGGGAATCGGATGCGGAAGGGGTGGGGGAGGCCGGTGCGGATTGATCGCCGGATCGCCGTGCTCGCGCTGGTTGCGCTGACGGGCTGCGGCCCGGGCAGGGGTTCGATCGGTGCGATGCTGGTGAAGTCGCGGACCGACGGTCGCGTGAACGTGCGTCAGGTGCCGTCGGACATGGAGGCCGCGAAGGCGGGGCTCGAGCCGGGTGACGAGATCCTGTCGATCGAAGGGCGCGACGCGCGGGCGATGACGGCCCGGGAGATCCACGACGCGCTGGTGGGGCCGGTCGGCACGAAGGTGCAGGTGACCGTGGCGCGCAAGGGAGCGGTGCTCCGTCTGGAGATCCGCCGCGGGGCGCTGAAGTAGAGCCTCAGGCCCGCGAAATCAGGTCGATGTACAGCTCTTCGTAGGCGCGGGCGACGCGCCCCGGGGCGTGGACCTCCAGCACTCTCGCTCGCTGCCGCGTGCCCACCGCGCGGCGCAGCGACTCGTCGCGCGCAACGTCGATGCACGCGCGGGCCAGCGCCTGCGCGTCCTCGGGCTCGATCACCATCGCACCGTCGATCTCCTCGAGCGGTGTGCGCGACGGCACGATCACCGGGACTTGCAGCAGGCAAGCCTCGAGCACCGCGTATGGAAGATCGACCTTGCCGTACAGGTCGTCGACCGGGAAGGGAGCGGCCGTGGCTGCGGCAATGAGCGCGGGCAGATCGGGCACTTCGCCCGCGAAGCGGACGTGGTCCGCGTGGCGTGCGACCTTGTTCTCGAGCAAGGCGCGGGCGCGTCGGGCGCGCTCGGTCTTGGTCCGGCACGCGAAAACGAAGAACGCGTCGTGAACCGATTCGAGCACGGCGGGGATGGCATCGGCGACCATGCGGGCGCCCTGGGAGAACTCGAGGTCGCCGGCGTAGACAAAGAGCGGCACGCCAGGGGGCACCTTGGCGTGGGCCCGTGCGCGCGCGGCCTGGTCGGGGTTGCGCTCCAGGTCGTGGATGGGGGGCGGGATCACCTCGATGCGCGAGGGCGGAAAGCCGTGGGCGGTGAGGCGATCGGCGGTGAATCGGGAGAGGGTGACGACGCGGTCGCCGAACAGCAGGTTGGTGGAATGTGCGAAGGAGCGAGGGCGCGAGGCGACGGTCTGCAGGACGGGTACCTTGCGCAGGGCGCGGCAGGAGTGGGCTGCGATGGACGACAGCGGGTTGGGGGCGAAGACGAAGTGCCACAGATCGTAGTGCGGGCCGAGCAGCAGGTGGCGCAGCACGCGCGCGTTGGCGCTGAGCGCAGGCGAGTACGACCCGCGTCGCGCATAGATGCGCGCGTGGCGCACGTGGCTCGATATCGCAGGTGCGTCCGTCGTCGTCAGCACCGTCGCCGACACCGATTGGAGCGACCCGGCCAGATCGCGCACGATACACACCGAGCCGTCGGTGTAGGGCGGCGCGATGGGCTTGGAGACGAGCAGTACGCGGGGTGTTCGCTCCATGGTGCATCCACTCAGAACAGCAGCCCGGACACCTGGAGTCCGGCGCCGCCGTTGAGCGGCATCAGGCCGAACCCGGTGAGCTGAGCGATCCCTGTGTTCTTCGGCGTGGAGCTCATGTCGAAGTAGTCGGTGTCCTTGAGATTGTACGAGAAGACACCGCCCGCAACGACGCCGATCCCGGTGAACAGGCCTTGCACGATGAGGCCGCGGCGCGCGGGCGTGTCGCTGCCGGCATAGGCCAGGTACACGGGCAATCCGGCCGCTGCGCCGATGCCGCCGCCGATCCACATCCACGCGAGGTTGATCCACTGCGGCGTGTAAATCATCGACATCGCCGCGCCGGCGCCCATGCCGACGTTGTAGCCGATCAACCCTCCGAGCGATGCGCCGTCGTTGTTCTTGGTGAAGCTGTCCCACTCCGCCGGCGTGGAGCCGTAGCCGATCATGCTGCCCATGATCGTGCCCCACATCGCGGCGCTCGAGACGAGGGCGGAGTTCGACGGTGCGGGTTCCTGGAAGTAGCCGACGGCGAAGCCTCCGACGAGGCCGGCCGTGGAGCCGAGCGTCATGGATCGCGAGAACCCCTTCCATCCCCACGCGTCGGCTTCGTTCGCGGTCGTGAACTGCCTCGTCCAGATCGCCATGCCTTCGCCGGCGCCGAGGAACATGCCCGCCGACATCGCAGCCGGAAGTCCCTTGGGCATGGTGGGCTGGTTGGCAAAGTAGACGCCGACCGGAGCGGCGAGTCCGAGCGCGACGGGCGCGATGAACATCAACCCGGGATCGTCGAGGCCCAGCTCGGTATCGAGCCAGATCCCGAGATTGGCGCCGTAGGCGGCGGACATGCCGTACAGCACGCCGAGCTCGATATCCCCTGCCTTGCGATTGTTGGGTTGGAGGATCGGCTGGGTCGTGGGGTAGCCGTAGCCGGGTTGCGTCGTGGGGTAGCCGTAGCCGGGTTGCGTCGTGGGGTAGCCGTAGCCGGGTTGCG
>CAYMUE010000124.1:0-6102 GCA_964393505.1 uncultured Polyangiaceae bacterium | reverse complement strand
GTGGGGTAGCCGTAGCCGGGTTGCGTCGTGGGGTAGCCGTAGCCGGGTTGCGTCGCGGGGTATCCCGGTTGTGTCGGCTGGGTGGCCGGCGTGCCGTAGGCCGGCGTGGGCTGGCCATAGGTTTGTGCCGAGGACGCTGCAGTCCATGCCATGGCGGCCACGAGTGCCGAGGCAACGAGCGCCAGGGAAGTGCGGGAGATCATCTCGAATCCTCCAAGATATGGGAGTGACCCTGCCGTTGGACGGGGCACCGGGGCAAGTCTTTCGCGAAGCCCCCCATGGAAACCGCGACCACCAGCCCGCTTGGCGGGCTCTCCCATCCGGCCGCCCAGTTCCCCCGGCTTTGAGCCGGGGGCCCAGTCAATCGGGTCTCCCGGGGCCGGGCGGCCAGCCAATCTGGTTCCCCGTCTTTTACCCGGACGCACGGATGGGTATCCTGGCAGCCATGTTCTTCTCGCGCTGCCCGTATCGCATCCCGGTACTCCTGGCACTCTTGACTACCCTCTCCGCCCCTGCGGGGTGCACGCGCGCGGCCGCGGGCACTCTCGGGATCATGCCCGGCGTGCTCAATGACACGGGCAATCGATCGCTGCGTCGCGCGATCATGCACTGGGGCCTCGAGGAGTTCTGCAAGGAGTTCACCCACCGCGGTGCCCCGCTCGTTCTGCGCGAGGGCGACCCCGTCGTCGGGCGCTTCTTCGCCCGCACATGCAACTTCCAGGAGCTCGACAACGGCGACGTGTTCGTCCAGTTCCAGGGACAGGGCTACACGTGGACCAACGCGTCGTGGCGCACGAGCTTCGATGCGGGCGGGTCGATCCAGTACAACCAGGACTTCCTGATGGACGGCTCGACGATGTACGCGTACTTCCGGACGCGGACGATCGCGGCGACGAACTTCAATACGATCCAGATTGAGCGGGGCGGCGCGGCGGCGACGTCGACCTTCGGTGGCGCCGCGAACCAGTACGCCAAGCAAATCGTGGATCAGCAGCTCTCCCGCGGCTTCACGGTCATCCGCAACTCCGAGGGGGTCGTGGAGTTCAGCCTCGGCATGATCGAGAAGGGACAGCACCCCGCGCGTCCCTTCGCCGTCGGCGACAGCAAGCGCGCGATGCTCGCCAACGAGCGCACCGAGGTGCACGGCGCGCAGTTGGACTTCGTGGGCCCCTTCGAGGTCCCATCCGACGGCCTCGCGTTGTACCTGACCGCGGTCGTCGACGGCGTCCCCGCGGTGGACCTGTTCGTCGTTCGCAAGGACACCGGAGACACGTGGATGGAGCAGTTCATTCGCCAGCCCGGTGTGCCGCAGTTGCCCGCGCAGCAGTTCCCGTTGATGCAGGACGCCGCGGCCACGCGTGTGCAGTGGACCAAGACGGTGCCGGTGGCGAAGGGCTACTACTACGTGGTGATCGACAACAGCGCGGTGGTCGGCACGGTGGCGCCTCCGGCGACCTCGTCGGGGATCCTGTCGGGCGTGCTTGCTGCGGCGCCGCCCGCGGCGTTGGTGAACCTGGCCGTGCAGATTGGGGACGCGCCGTGAGCGGCCCCGGGTGGGTGGGGGTCCGGGTCGTGGCCCTGGCGGGTGTGCTTGCCACCAGCGCGGTGGGCTGTCCCTGCACCGACAGCATGATCAACGAGAGCCCCTGGCTGCGTTGGCAGCTCTTCGCACGCTACGGCGCGGACCGGGTGTGCCAGGAGATGACGAAGCGCGGGGCGTTGATCCAGGCTTCCGTGCCGGTCCCGGGGTTCTCCAACGCCACCGGGCGGTTCTATCCGCAGACGTGTCAGTCGCAGATCAACGATGCGGAGCGGACGCTGACGGTGTGGATGACGGGCAACGGGTATGCGTGGACGCCGGCGACCCAGAAGATGAGCTTCGAGTGCACGGTGTCGGTGAAGTACAAGCCGGACTTCCATAAAAGCGGCGACTCGCTGTGGGTGTGGTTCGACGTCGCGGAGCCCCCGCCGGTGCCTCAGTTCAGAATCGTGCACGTCGAGCAGGCCGCGACGAACGTCGCCCTGCGGCTGTACGGCGTGGAGTACTTCGCCAACGCTCTGGCGAGCAGCTTCGTGTCGGGCGAGCTCGCCAAGGGCTTCACGGTGATCCAGGAGGAATCGAGCCAGGACTTCTCTTTCGGCAGGCTCCCCGCGGGCCAGCGACCGGTTCACCCGTTCGATGTGTCGGGGAGCGAACGATTCACGTTCCTCAACGAGTCGATGGAGCTGCACGGCTACCAGCAGGACTTCCTCGGCCCCTTCGAGGTCGACAGCAAAAACCGCGCGCTCTTCTTGCGGATGCAGGTGACCGGCTCCCCGGTCGACGTCTTCGTGGTGTCCCGCGACGTGGGGTTCGCGTGGCGGACGCAGTACCAGAGCACCTCTCCACCGCCTCCTCCGCCCACGGGCGCTCCCGTCGTGCAGCAGCTCCAGGTGGTCCCGGGCACTCCCTTCTCCGCCTGGGTCCCCGTGCAAAAGGGCCTGTACTACATCGTCGTCGACAACTCCGCCTCCGCCGGCGCGCTGCGCCCCTTCCCCAAGCTCCCGACCCCCTTCGACCCCGCCATCGGCCTCTCCTCCCAGCTCGACTACCTCGTCCAGGTCGGCGAGCGCCCCTGACGCCCCCGCTGCGAACAGCCGGCAAATCCGTCATCGGATCTCCGACGACTCCCGTTCCGGCGGCGGATGGTTGCCCGGGCAGACGCCGGGAGTATAAGAAAGCGGACCTCTGTCCACCCCGAGCCCTACGTGTCGATCCAATCCCTGCTCCGCTTCGTCTACTGGGCCACCTGGTTCTTCATCGTCCCCGTCGTCCTCGCCGGGCTCGCGGTGTGGCTCATCTCGCCCGGTGATGCGACTGCGGCAGGTCCCTTCGGGTACCTGCAGTCCGTGGTCCACGACCAGCCGGTCCCCGTGGCCATCGTCCTGTTCACCGTCTTCGAGATGATCCTCTGGAGCCAGCGCTATGCGCTGCCGCTCGCCGCCTACGTGGGCGTGGGCGGACGCCGCGACGTCCCGGCCTCGATGCGCAAGCGCTTCGAGCAGGGCAGCGCGTTGCTCGAGGAAGCCGGCCGGATCCTTCGCCGCAACCACCGCGACATCCAGCGCACGATCTCCGCCGCCGACAGGGAGGACCTGCAGGACAAGCTCCAGAAGCTGCGCGACGCGATGGAGGCGACGCCCTTCGAGGGCAAGGCCTTCACGGCCGCGCTCGACGACGCCGGCGACGTGATGGAAGGGCGTCTTTCGCGCTGGCGCAAAGGCGAGCTGCGCGAGTACGGCGAATCGATCGGCATCGCGATCCTCGTCGCCCTGCTCCTGCGGGCCTTCGTCGTCGAGGCCTTCAAGATCCCCTCCCGCTCGATGGTCCCCACGCTCGCGGTCGGCGACCACATCTTCGTCAACAAGTTCGCCTACGGCCCCACGCTCCCCTTCACCCAGAAGCGGCTGTTCTCCAAGCTCCCCCCCCAGCGCGGCGACGTCATCGTGTTCCAGTTCCCCGAGCACCCCGAGCAGGACTTCATCAAGCGCGTGGTGGCCATTCCGGGCGATGTCCTCGAGGCGGTGGACGGTCGGCCGATCATCAACGGCTGGCCGGTGCCGCAGTGCAAGGTCGGGACGTACGGCTACATGGAAGGCGACGGGCCCTTCGGGCAGCACGATGGCGAGCTGGTGGTGGAGTACATCGGCAAGGAGGCCTATCTGGCCTTCTACGACCGCATGATGATGGCGCCGGTGCAGCGTCAGAAGTGCGCGAAGGACGCGGACTGCGCGGGCGGCAAGGGGTGCCTCGAGGGGGTGTGCGGCGAGCACCAGGGACCGTACGTCATCAAACCCGGCGAGGTCTGGGTGATGGGGGACAACCGCAACAACAGCCACGACTCCCGGGGCTGGTTCGAAGGACGCGGCGGCGGTGTGCCGTTCCAGAACATCCGCGGCAAGGCCTTGTGGGTGTGGATGAGCTTCCAGCCCACCGGAAGCCTTGCCTGGGATCGCATCGGCGTGTCGGTCATGGGCACCCCGCGTTTGCCCAAGGAGTTCGACGGCCTGCGCCCGACCCTCATGAACTGCCTGCAGAACCGTCCTCCGCTGCCGATCACCACGCCCCCCGATCCCAAGTAGTCCGGGCCCGCACTCCCGTCCGCGCGGCGTGCGTTCGTGTCGTGTCTTGTGCGACTGGAATCGAGACCTGACCCGCCCGACACCCGTGCGGAAAGTTGACGCACAAGCGCTTTTGAACGAAAGGTACGGCCTCGGCGCCGCGAACGCGGCATCCGCTCCAAGGAGGGAGACCGTACGATGAGAGCTTCTCGTTGGCTGATGAGCGCTACCGTGGTCGTCGCGATGTTCGCCGTCGTGGCCTGCTGCAAGAAGAAGGAAGAGGACGCCGCTGCGGAGACGCCTGAGGCGGGAATCGAAAACACCGAGTCGATCCCGGTGCCCGACCCCTCCGAGGTCGCCCCGGACTGGAAGACCAAGTGCCCCGACGCCGAACGTCCCGCGTCCGGCACCCGCACTGCGACCAGGAACCTCGACATCCGTGAGAAGCCCGACGACACAGCCAAGACCATCGGCGGCATCTCATCAACCACCAAGTTCAACCTCTTGGGGGTCAAGCAGAACTGGGTCTGCATCGACTTCCCCAGCACCAACAGCCCCACCGGACTCGCACCCGGTTGGGTGCTGGCTGCCTACATCGCAAGCACGACCGTCGTGAAGGACGCGGGCACCGAAGCCGCTGTTGCCACCGCAACCCCCGACGCCGCGGTCGTCGTGGATGCGGCCACGGCCGTGGTGGACGCCGCTGCTCCCGCGACCGACGGCGGCTCCAAGCTCGTGGCCCTGCCCGATGCGGGCAAGACGGCCACGACGCCGACGACGACCACGACCACCAAGGCGCCTCCGGGCATCCGTCCTCCGGTCCCCCGTCCCCCGCGCTGAGCTCGACCTCAGTACACCGACGCCGGCACGCCGAACCACTCCCGGATCGCGGCGTGCTCGGCGTTGCGACGTCCGTCCGCTTCACGGAGCACGAGCTCCGGCTCGATCACGGCTTCGGTCGGCTCGAGGCCCGCCACCACCAGCTCCAGGAACGCGGGCCTTCCCGGCCCGGGGAGCACCGAGCGCACGGAGAGCGCGTGGAGTCCTGCGTTGCGCATCGCCGCAGCGGTGCGTCCCGGGGGCACGGAGGGGCCGCACACCACGAAGCGTCCCTGCGGAGCAAGCAGGGACGCCGCGGCCTCGCAGTACGCCTCGATGCCTCCGCGCAGCTCGAACTTCGCATGGGCCCGTTGCGTGTCGGAGCACGGCGTCGCGGCCTTGGGATCGAAGTACGGCGGCGTGCCGGTGATCAGATCGAAGCGCCCGAGCTGCTCTCGGAGCCCGGCGTCGCGCAGGTCTCCGTGAACGAGCGTGACGCGTTTCTCGCACCGGTTGAGCGCCACGTTGCGACGCGCCAGCTCGATCGATTGATCCTGGGCCTCGATGCCGACGAGCTCGGCGTCGGGCAGGGCCCAGGCGGTCATCAGCAGGACGGAGCCGAGGCCGCACCCCAGGTCGAGCACGCGGCGAGCGTGCGGGGCGCGGGTACAGGCGAGCCACGCGACGAGCATGTCGTCGACCGAGTAGCGGTGTCCCTTCTTTCGCTGCAGGACGAAGAAGTCCCGCGTCAACGAGGCGCAGTGCTCGCCTTCGCGGGGCACGAGCTCGAGGGCGCCGTCGGCCGGCGAAGCGGGAAGGGAGGAGGACATCGGTCGACGGGTGTAGCACGCCCGGAGTCGTCGTGCGTGCCGTGCCCCGATGAGCTTTGACGACGCTCTAGCCCCGTGATTACTTGCGTTCGTTCCGCTGTCGGCCAGGACCGGGCGCGATCGGCTGGGCGCCGTCCTCAGGACAGCAGAAGGCGAGTGAGGAATGAAGGCGCTGATCAAGCAGAAGCGTGAGCAGGGCATCTGGATGGGCGACGTTCCGGTCCCGGAGATCGGGCCGAACGACCTGTTGATCAAGATCCACAAGACGGCGATCTGCGGGACCGACATTCACATCTACAACTGGGACGAGTGGTCGCAGCGCACGATCCCGGTGCCGATGGTGGTCGGCCAC
>CAYMUE010000123.1:0-19632 GCA_964393505.1 uncultured Polyangiaceae bacterium | reverse complement strand
CCCACCCTGTGGTGGAAGCTGTCCACCATCATCTCCTGCGGCACGCTGGCCGGCGCCCTCATCCCCGAGCTCGTCAAGATCTTCACCTCCACCAGCTCCGGCCACGTCAAGGAAGTCGTCACCGCCTCGCGTGAGGGCGGCGGCTCCCTCAACATCCTCAGCGGCCTCGTCGCCGGCAACTTCAGCGCCTACTGGATGGGCCTCACCATCATGGCCCTCATGGGCATCGCCTACGGCGTCAGCACCATGTTCCCCCCGGAGATCATGAAGGCCGCCTCCGTCTTCGCCTTCGGTCTCGTCGCCTTCGGCTTCCTCGGCATGGGCCCCGTCACCATCGCCGTCGACTCCTACGGCCCCGTCACCGACAACGCCCAGAGCGTCTTCGAGCTGTCCACCATCGAGGCCATCCCCGGCATCTCGGATGAGCTCAAGAAGACCTTCGGTCACGACGTCGACTTCGAGCAGGCCAAGGGCTACCTCGAGGAGAACGACGGCGCAGGCAACACCTTCAAGGCCACTGCCAAGCCGGTTCTGATCGGCACCGCGGTCGTGGGCGCCACCACGATGATCTTCTCGATCATCATGATGCTGACCAATGGGCTCACCGAGGGCATGGAGAAGCTCTCGATGCTCCATCCTCCCTACCTGCTCGGTCTCATCACCGGCGGCGCCGTCATCTACTGGTTCACAGGCGCCTCCATGCAGGCCGTCACCACCGGCGCCTACCGCGCTGTCGAGTTCATCAAGGCCAACATCAAGCTCGAAGGCACCGAAAAGGCCTCGGTCAAGGACAGCCGCAAAGTCGTCGAGATCTGCACCCAGTACGCGCAGAGCGGCATGTTCAACATCTTCATGGTCGTGTTCTTCAGCACCCTGTCCTTTGCGTGCGTCGAGCCCTTCTTCTTCATCGGCTACCTCATCTCCATCGCGCTCTTCGGCCTCTATCAGGCCTTCTTCATGGCCAACGCCGGCGGCGCCTGGGACAACGCCAAGAAGATCGTCGAGACCGACCTGAAGCAGAAGGGCACCGCCCTGCATGCGGCCTGCGTGACCGGCGACACCGTCGGCGACCCATTCAAGGACACCTCCTCGGTGGCCATGAATCCGGTCATCAAGTTCACCACCCTCTTCGGCCTGCTCGCCGTCGAGCTCGCCGTCACCCTCAAGGCCACCGAAACCGGCGAAACCCTCACCTGGTTCCTCTCCGCGTTCTTCTTCGTGATCGCTGCCTTCTTCGCCTACCGCTCCTTCTACATGATGCGCATCGGCGGCGCGGAGAAGCTCGCGCCCAGCCGCAGGGCCGCCACCAGGAAGCAGACCGAGAAGAAGGCCGATCCCGAGCTCGCCGAAGCGCGCACCGAGCCCAAGGCCGCCAAGAAGGAAGACAAGGAGCCGGCCCGCAAGAGCGAACGGGACTCCGCTTCCGAAGACTGACCCCTCCCTCCTCCCTCTCCTCTCCTCTCCCCTTCGTCCGCCGCCCTCCGCTCGCTCGGGTTGACTTCCCCCCGGCTTCGGGCTCCCATCGCCCCGTGGCGACGGAGGCTCGCACCAAGGGGATTGGTTTCCTCAACGTCAAAGCGTTCGTATGCGAGCGCTACGGCGAACGTTCGTGGAACGAACTGATCGGCATCCTCCCCCCCGCTGACCGCGACGAGATCGCCGCGGTCGTCACCGTGGGCTGGTACCGCCTCCCGCTCTACGCGCGACTCATCCGCGAGATCGATCGAACCCACGGTCGAGGGGATCTCGCCCTGGTGGAGCAGATCGGCTCCTTCGAGGCCGAGCGCGATCTGACCACGATCCACCGCATGTTCTTGCGCATGGCGAATCCGGCCTTCATCGTGGAGCAGGTTGGCAAGTATTGGGCGCGCTTCAACGACACGGGCGATTGGGAGGTCAAGCGCATCGACAGCCGCTCGGCGACCGCGATCCTCCGCAACTGGGGCGTCGTGGACTCCGCCCTGTGTCGCGAGAACGTCGGCTACATCCGCCGCGCTCTCGAGCTCGTCGGCGCCCGCGACGTCATCGTGGACCACAAACGCTGCCGCTGCTCGGGCGCCGGCGAGTGCGTGTACGAAGGCAAGTGGCGCTAGGGCTCAGAACTCGCCGCGGATGCCCAGCGACGGGATGATCGGCAGGCCGGTGACGCGGGAGCGCTGCGAGTAGTTGTAGTTGTAGCTGTAGCCCTCGACGTTCTGCGCGTAGTAGACGTTCTGCACGTCGAGATAGGTGCGCAGCCGCCACGTTCCGTAGTCCCACATCTTGTCGATGCGCAGGTCGAGCTGGTTGAACAGCGGGAGACGTTCGCTGAAGGCTCTCGCCGCGTTGACCGCGACATAGGTGCCCGCGTTGGCGTTGTAGAACGCCCCCGCGATCGGCGTGGTGAGGTTGCCCGTGACCAGGCGGAACCGCGCGCCGAACTCCCAGCCTCGCCCGAGCCGGTAGCTGCCGAGCATCGTGAGGATGTGGGTCTGATCGTACTGGTAGGGGACCAGCGGCTCGCTGGGCGAATCGCGACGCATGCTCCGCGAGAGCGTGTACGCGAGCCACCCGAAGAACCGCGAGTCGGGCTTGTACTTGATCAGCGTCTCGAGCCCCACCGCGTAGCCCGACCCCACGTTCGCGTACTCGTAGCCCCCGGTCGACGTCGGCGCGCGCGTCACCAGTTGGTCGAAGTCCTTGTAGAACCCCTCCACCGAGGTCTCGATCTGGCGCGCCAGATCCTGTTCGACGCCCACCGCGTAGTGAAGCGCCCGGTTCGCGTACAGCCCCTTGGTGCCGTACGGAGGATACGACTCGGCAAAGTCCGGCGGACGGTGGAACACCCCGATGCCGCCCTTGAGCGTGGTGCGCGGGAACTGCTCCGCAACCGCGTAGCGGGCGTTGAACCGTGGAGCGACGTTCCAGCGTTGGATGTCCTTGGAGTAGTCGGCGCGGATGCCGGGCACGAGCTTGAGGCGACGGTATGGAGTGAGCTCGAGCTCGGCGTAGGCCGCGGGACGATAGAAGTAGGTCTCCGTGTCGACGGTCAGCGGAGGACGCGTGGCGAAGGGACCAGCGTCGGGCTCGCCCGGCTCGGGCGCCTGCGGGATCCGCGTGGCCACGCTGGCCAGGCCCCACAGCATGTCGATGCCCGTGTGCAGCGTCGCGCCCCGGGCTACCTTTGCCGTCAGCTCCGTCCGGTTGCTCAGATCGTTGGTGCGGATGTCCAGGTACAACGACCCGAGCCCCACGCTGAACACGTCCTGCCCGACCGCGGTCGTCGAGAACAGCGAGACCTTGTCCGACAGATCGTTCCGATACGTCGCGAAGACCCGGTAGAACGTCGTCTGCAGGCGTACATTGCCCGTGATCGCCGGCTCGTTCTCCGCCGTGTCCCGCAGCAGCAACTCCAGCCGATCGTCGGCGCCGTACACTCCCACCCGGAAGCTCGAACGCTCCGAAGGCTTCGTCTCGGCATACGCCTGGTAGTCATAGTAGACCGGCGCCGCGGTCACCGATGCCCCCGCCTCCTTGAGCACTGGCTTGAGCCACGCGTCCACCCAGCTTCGACGCCCCGCCGCCACGAAGTGCCAGTTCTTCACGAACGGCACCGGCCCCTCGATCAGCGCTCGCCCGTCGATGAGATCGAGCTGCGCCATCCCGTGATACCTGCCGTCGGTCTTCGGCGACCGCATCCCCACGTTGATGATGCCGCCGTTGACCCGCCCGAACTGCGCCGAGAAGTTCCCCGGGTAGAAGTCGATGCGCTCCAACAGCTCCGTCGGGATCACGCTGGACAATCCGCCGAAGTGGTAGATGAGCGGAATCTCTGTGCCGTCCGCGAACACCGCCGTGTCGCTCGGCGCCGAGCCGCGCACCACCAGGATCCCGCCGAAGCCAGGCGCGCGCGCCACCCCGGGCAGGTTCTGGATCGACCGGAGCGCGTCGCCGTTGGTGCCGGGGATCCGCTCGATCTCGCGCTTCTCCAGGGTGCGCCGGGTGACCTCGCGGGGCGGGCGGGTTCCGCGCACGACCACCTGCAGCTCGCCTTCGGGCACGAGGCGGTAGACGACCTCGGTGGCCTCGCCGGCGACGAGCTTCTCTTCGAGCTCGAGGGGGCGGTAGCCGGGGGAGCGGACGGTGACGGTGAAGGTGCCGGCGGGCAGATCCGCGAAGGACCAGATGCCGTCCTCGCTGGCGCGTGAGGATCGTTCGGAACCCGACGCATCCCGGACCGTGACCTCGGCGCCCGCGATCGGGACATCGCTGCCGGCGCGCACCACGCCCGCGAGCCGTCCGGTGGTGGGGCGCGCGGGCTCGGGCTTGCCGGGCTCCGCGGCGGCCTTCTTCAGCGTGAACGTGTAGCGGTACAGAATGCGCGCGGCCACCGCCTTGCCGCCCCGAAGCGCCGGCGCGAACACGAACTGCCGCGCCGCCTCCTGCGCCGCTTCGTCGAACCCGTGCCCCGCCGGGTTCACCACCGTCGCCGTCGTCACCTTGCCGCTCGCGTCGATGTCGAGCTGCAGCACTATCGCGCCTTCGAGCCCCTGCTTCTCGGCCTCCGGGGGGTACGGCGCGTTGACGAAGGTCTTGAGCTGCGGCGGCGTGACCTCCTGGGCCTTGGGCTGGGCGGGCTGGTCGCCTGGGACGGCGACGGCGCTGGTGCCTCCGCTGGGCACGGCGCCCTGTCCCTGGGCATGCGTGGTCGAGGCGGTCGCGAGCCCGGCGAGCACCCACGCCGTCGTGAGGGTGCGAGCGAGCACGGAGTTCGCGAGATGAGAGCGAAAACGGATGACCGGCATGCGCAGAACGACGACCGGGGTGCCGTGGCTGGGTCCCGTCGCGTCCTCTCCAATACGGGCAAACCGGCCGGAGCGCCAGCGCCCCGGTGGGATCGGGGGGCGCCGAGACCCCCGACCCCCGCGTCGGCGTGACGCGGAGCGTCGGTTCGACCCTTCTTGCACCCAACCCGTGCATGCGTCACAAATTCGCTTCTTCGTGACCGTCGCTGCAGATCCTGCTCCCAATCACCACCGTGTCTCCCCGCCGGGTGACGGCCATTCGGAGTTCTGTGGGACTTGACCCAGGAGACCAGAATGGCCGCTCGTCAGTCGAACGAATTCATCGCAGCCCTCAGGACCCCGCACCCGTCGGAAGTGGTGCCGGCCGACGAGCCTCCGCCGCGCGATCTGATGGTCGTTCCGGAGCCCTTCGACCTGTATCACCCCACCGAGGAGCACCGGCTTCTGCGGGAATCCACGCGGAGATTCGCGGAGACCGTGCTCGCGCCCGAGGCGGTGGAGCGCGACGAGCAGGAGCGCTTCGATGCGGCGATCATGCGTCGGCTCGGCTCCGAGCTCGGGCTCTTCGGGCTGACCATCCCGCAGAGCCATGGCGGCGCCGGGCTCGACTCGGTGGCGTCGGTGATCGTCCACGAGGAGCTGTCCCGCATCGACCCGGCCATCACCCTGTCGTACCTCGCCCACGAGGTGCTGTTCGTCAACAACCTCTACTACGCCGCGAGTGCGGCGCAGCGCGCCCGCTTCCTGCCCAAGGTCGTGTCCGGCGAGTGGATCGCGGGCATGGCGATGACCGAGCCCGAGGCGGGAACCGACGTGCTCGGCATGCGCACGACGGCGGAGCGTCGAGGCGATCGGTACGTGCTCAACGGCTCCAAGCAGTTCATCACCAACGGGCCGTGCGGACAGGTGTTCCTCGTGTATGCGCGCACGAACGTGGGTCGCAGGGACATCAGCGCCTTCGTGGTCGAGAGCTCTTCCAAGGGCTTCTCGGTCGGCAAGAAGGAGTCGAAGATGGGGATGCGTGCGTCCCCCACCTCGAGCCTGACCTTCGACGACGTCGAAGTGCCGATGGAGAACCGTCTTGGGGCCGAAGGCGGCGCCCTCGAGCACATGCTGCGCAACCTCGAGATCGAGCGGCTGGCGCTCGCCGCGCAGTCGTTGGGCATCGCCCTGCGCTGCTGCGACGTCATGACCCGCTACGCCGTCGCGGAGCGCAAGGCCTTCGGGCGCCCGATCATCGACTTCGGCCAGGTGCAGCGCCTGGTGGCCGACTCCCATGCGCAGACCCAGGCTGCCCGGGCCCTGGTCTATTCGGTCGCCCGTTCGATCCATCCGAGCCGACGCGAGAGCCTTGGCTCGGCGGCGGCCAAGCTCGTGGCGACCGTGACGGGCGAGCAGGTGGCCCGCAATGCGATCCAGGTCCTTGGGGGCTACGGGTACATTCGCGAGAACCACGTGGAACGACTGCTTCGGGATGCGATCCTTCTGTCGATTGGCGGGGGGACCAACGAGGCGATGCAGAAGAACATGTCGAGCGATCTGCGCGACCTGTACGGTTGAGGCGGATCCGCGGGTCCGCGCCGCAAAGAAGTTCGACACCCGACCATCTCGCGCTTGCCTCCGGGCGCGAAACCCACGATCCTGGACGATGCCATGAACTGGAGATCCGGGATCTCGAACCGAACCGTCCACCGAAGGTCGTTCCATGACGAATGAACCGTCCGGGGCCCCCCCCGGAAGGCGTCGCGCCCTTCGGATAGCCGTCGCCGTTGCTGTGCTCGCCTGGTCGTGGATCGCCTTCGCCTCCGCGATCGGTGCGGTCCTCTGCTTTCTCCAGCGCGGCGGCAGATTCTCCCTCAATGGGGCCTACGAGCTCGCCGCCGCCTCGGCCGCGATCGCGATCGCCGCGGGCGCCATCGCGGCCTCCGCCGTCTCCTCGCTTGCCGGCGGGCGCGTGACCCGTATTCTTGCCACGGTCGGCTGGACCGCGGGAGCGTTGACGGCGGCGATCTTCCCCGTGCTCCTCGGCCTGCACACCTCCACGGCGCCCCACGCGGCGGTGTTCCAGAAGGCAGCCATCGCGGCATTCGCACCGCTGATCCCCTGGGTCCTCGTGCTGTGGCGGCCCTTTGGCAATCGGTTCTCGGCGCGTGGGGGATTGCCCCCCGTTCCCCGCAGAATCTGGCTCTGGGTCACCCTCCTCGTCTCCAGCATCGGACCGGCCCTCGCCGGCACCGCCCTCATCCTCGGCGCCCTGATCGCCGCCCTCCATTCCTCCCAGAGTCTCACCCACGCCGGCCGATCCATCGTCGGCGGCCGCGCCCTCTTCGCGACATGCGTTGTCGCATGGCTCAGCGCCTCTCTCGGCCTCGTCGTCGCCTGGGGTCATGCGCGCAAGTCCCACTGGGCCCGACGACTCCAGTCCGTCGCGGGCCCTGTTCTCGCGCTGCTTCTGCTCATCTCCATCGCCGTGGTGAGCGGTGCCGACGGTTGGGGCGTCCTCGCAGGACCCGGTCACGCACCGATGGCCGCGTGGACCTTGATCGTCGCGTCCACCTCGGTCCTCCTTATGCTCGGCGGATCCTACGGCTCCCTGTCCGGTCCGACCCTCGCCGGCATCGTCGGCGTCGCCGGCGTGCTGCTCGCCTGGCACCTGCCCGAACCCCGCGCCTACGGTGCGCGTCCCAAGGCCGGCGAATCGGAGCCTCCTCCCGTCGCCCCCCTCGCGCCCTCTCGCCCCGAAGACCCGTGCAAACGCGCCGCAGAGCTCGAGGCCCGCGTCGCCCAGCTGCTCGAACAAGGACGACTCGACCGCGCCCAGCGCGTGCTCGAGCGCGCCGTGTCGTTGTGCGACGAGGGCGCCGAGACCAGGAACGCCAAACGCCTCGAAGTCCTCATGTCCCTCGGTGCCTTCGAGCGCGCACGCGAGCTCGCCTCCGCCTCGACCTCCCCCAGCGAGGCCGACCTGCGCGCCCGGATCGAGGCCTGTCCGCCCGACCGCAACACCGACGTCGAGCTCGCCGATCGCGCCCTCGAGGCCGACAGGCTCGCCGAGGCCCTCGCAGGCTACGAGCGCGCTTTCACTACGTGCCTGCGCGACCCCCAGACCCTCGCGAAGGCCGCTCGCGTCGCGCGCGCCCTGGAGCGTGAGCCCGACGCTCAGCGCTGGTTCGATCGCGCTCTCGCCGCCGCGGAGACCCGTCACGGCGGCTCTCCCCGCCCCGCGCTCCTCAAGCCCTTCCACCCGAATGCCTCGATCGTGTGGGGCGACGAGCCCAACCTGCTCGTCATCGACGACGATGTCCGCGTCTTTCAGGCGAGCTCCCTGCGGGATCGCGCGTTGCTCGATGCTCGCCCCTCCGCCGACATCGAGGCACCGCCCGCCTGGTCCGGCGATGGCCGATTCGTCGCTGCCGTCAGCGGACGCATGCTCCGCATCATGGACACACGCACGGCGATCGTTCAGCCCGTGGTCGAGCTCGCCGACGGAAGCCGTCTGCGCGTCGCGGTGTCCCGAGACGGCACGCAATTGGCCACGCTGGGCGGCGGATGGCTCGATGTCTGGGAGGCCGCGAAGCGTCACCGGCTGGCTCATTGGAAGCTCGACGACGAGACCCCCGGCGATGCGCTCGCGTTCGTCCCCGGCGCGAATCAGGTGGTCGCCACCTCCGCAGGCGCTCACATCCTCGCGGACATCTCGCGGCCCGAGGAGCCCGTCGGCACCACGAAGGTCGGACTCACCGCCGGCGCCCGGCTCTCCTGCGGCGGAGCCTGGTTCTCCTCCGTGTCGGGACGATCGATCAGCATCGGTCCGATGCCGCCGAAAGACGAGCTGACGCTCATCGAGTCGCCGGACTTCGAGCCCAAGTGGTTCGCGCTCGCCTCCGACGGCGCACGCCTCGCGATCGCGCCCGGCTCGGCTCCGCAGATCCAGGTCTGGGACGTCCGCGGGCGTCGGATGCTGTCGAAGTTCGACGGCGAGGTCGGCTCGCAGATCTCGTCCATCGCGATCTCCCGCGATGGGAGCGCCGTGGCCGTGGGCTTCGCGGCCGGACAGGCGGGCGTGTGGAAGGCCGATCGCGGCGAGGTCATCGCGAACCTCAAGGGACACACCAGCGAGGTGTCCTCGTTGCGGTTCTCTCCCGACGGCAAGCGCATCGCCACCATCGACCGCTCGGGCACGCTGCGGGTGTTCGACGTGACCGAAGGCAAGATGCTGCTCGAGCGCAGTCCGTTGCTCCCCGAGCGTGCGGTTGCGTTTGCGGCTTCGGCCGACGGATCGATGCTCGTACTGGGAGGGGTCACAGGATCGCTGTTCGCCTGGAACACCGTGGAGGGAACCATCGGCAGCCTGCCCAAGGCTCCGGGCACTGTCGGCGCCGCGTCGCTGTCGCGCGACGGCAGCGACCTGCTGGTGGCGAGTGAACAGGAGGTTGCGTTCCTCGATCCGCGCGCAGGGCGCGTGTTGCGCACCAGCCAGCCCGGCACCGCCCACCTCGGCGTCTCCCTGGATCGCGCATGGTATGCGGTGCAGCGCGAAGGTGGCGCGGTCGTACGCAACTCGCGCAACGACACCACGGCCTTTGAGATTCGTTCCGGCGGGCCGAAGGCCTGCGGAAGCGTCGTCTTCTCTTCCGACGGGAAGGCAGTCGCGGCCTCCGGCGGCGACGGCATCGTCAGGATCCGCCGAGACAAGCCCGTTCCCCTGGTCCGCGGCGTCGAGCAGCTCCCTTGGAACACCGGCTGCTCTGCCCTCGCCTTCTCCCCCGACGACCACTTCCTCGCGGTGGGAACTGCCGAATCGTTGCTGCTGTGGGACATCGAGAGCAGCTCCGTGCGGTGGGAGGCGCCCGCCCCGCGCGGCGTGCAGAGCGTCGCCTTCTCCCCCGATGGTGCGCTGCTCGTGACCACCGCGCGCCTGGACGGCGTCCGGATCTGGGAGACGGCTTCCGGCCTGCAGCATACCCAGGCGTGGCCCGACGACGACGCGCGCATGGCGAGCTTCCTGCCCGGTGGACGTCGCGTGGCCTGGACTGGGGAGGTGGGAGGCCTTCGCCTGGCTGGAGCCGACAAAGGCGCACCGGTGGGCAGCCTGTTGGCTCTGCTCGACGGCAAGGCCGGCCTGTGCATCGCCTCCAACGGGACCGCGGCGGTGGTCGGCGACGCCAAGGCGATCACCTCGCGCATGTCCTGCGCCATTGGCTCGGCGCGACTGCCCTTCGAGGTCTGCGCCGAGCGCCTTCTGCGCCCCACGCTGGTCCACGAGCTGCTCACCGGCGACGACGCCTGGCTCGAGCCCTGACCCTCACTCGCCGATGATCTTGATCAGCGCGCGCTTGCGTCGCCCGCCGTCGAACTCCCCGTAGAAGATCTGCTCCCACGGTCCGAAGTCCAGCTCCCCCTGCGTGATCGCCACCACCACCTCGCGCCCCATCACCTGGCGCTTCAGGTGCGCGTCCCCGTTGTCCTCCCCGGTCCGGTTGTGTCGATACTTGGACACTGGCTCGTGCGGCGCGAGCTTCTCCAACCACTCCTCGTAGTCCGCGTGCAACCCCGACTCGTCGTCGTTGATGAACACGCTCGCCGTGATGTGCATCGCGTTCACCAGGCACAGCCCCTCGCGCACGCCACTCTCGCGTACCGCCTGCCGCACCTTCTCGGTGATGTTGACGAACTCCCGACGCGACCGCGTCTCGAACCACAGCTCCTTGCGATGCGACTTCAAGCTCATCCTCCTGTCGATCGGTTGCCTTCCCCGGGCACCGTGCCGTCGGGGGGAACGGGCATGGGACGACCATCGGGGCCGATGGCGACGAAGACCAGTTGCGCCGAGGTGACATGGATCTGCTCGCCGGCGAGACGCCGGATGGCGAGGACCTGGGCGCGGGTTCTGATGCTCGTGCGCCCGACGTCGATCACCGCGGCGTAGACGGAGACCAGGTCACCGGGGAAGACGGGGTTGTGGAAGACGACTGCATCCATCTGGAGGGTGACGACGTCGGCGCGGGCCCGGCGGGCGGCGACGATCCCGGCGGCCTGATCGATAAGGGACAGGATCGTGCCGCCGAACACCGTACCGTGGTGGTTGGTGTCCTTCGGCATCATCAGTGCGCGGATGATCGGCTCGTTTAGAGGCGGTTCTTCGAAGGACAATCCCATCAGCACTCCCCGGCTGGGGCCTCACCCCGGCTCCCGTCTCTTTCATCGACAGCGGCCACCGTCAACCTTGGCAGGGCAACGAGCTCGACCGCTCGCGTCAATCGTGTGAGAAGCCCGGAAGACTCCCGGAAGGAGCAAGGCGCGGGGAGGGCCGGGGTTGTGCGCAGCCGCTGAATGAGTAGACTGCCCCCCCCCAGCCCGCTCCAAGCCGCCAATGTTGCACGGCGGTCAGGAAGCCGCTATAGCCGGCGAACTCCGGAGGCCTAGTGAATTCCAACGCAATGGCGTATCTCGCACAGATCCCCCCCAGCGCGCCCGGCCGAGGCGAAGGTGAAGTGAGCGTACCGGCGCAGCCTCCTCCCGGTGCGCCGGCAGCGCCGCCCGGCTCCGGAGGCGCGGCAGGCGGCGGCATGAACATCACGATGATGCTCCTGATGTTCGCGCCGATGCTCCTCATCATCTTCCTGCTCAACCGCTCCCAGAGCAAGAAGCAGAAGGAGCTCGAGTCCAAGCTCAAGAAGGGCGATCGCGTGGTCACCTCCTCCGGCCTGATCGGCAAGATCACCGAAATGGGCACCCGCTACGTCAAGCTCGAGATCTCTCCGGGCGTGAAGATCCAGATGCTCAAGACCGCGGTCCAGGGCTTGGATTCCGGCGAGGAGCCGGCGGCTCCTGCCGCGAAGGATTCGAAGGACAAGAAGACCGAGGCTTCCGACAAGGACGCCGCAGGCGAAACCAAGAAATAGCCGGTCGGGTCCGGCCTCCACACCATGCTGCACAACATCCTGCAATACGGGCTCCTTGGCCTGGCTGTCCTGTGCTTCCTCGGCGGATGGCTGAGCAAGGTGCGGCGCAACTCGCTCTGGATCGCCGCCCTCGCCGGCGGCTCCGCGGCCGCTGCGGCGCACTACGAAGGCTTCTGGCCGATGGTGGTCTTCACCCTGATCATGGTCTGGGCGGCCATCACGGCAGGGCGCTGGATCGACCTGGCCTGGCGCTTCAAGACCGGCATGGTCGCGGTCTCGTTCCTGCTCTGCATCCTGTCGCTGTGGCCCACGGTCAACGCGATGTCCCAGGGCAAGGTCCCGTGCCCGCAGTACATCAAGGACAACGTGACCTTCCGCCTCGTCGCAGGACTCGATCTGCGCGGCGGTCTGCGCCTCGTCTACACCGTCGATGTCGAGGAGGCGATCCGCGACAAGCGCGATCGCTACTACGACGAGATGCGCGGCATGCTCGCGACCTCTTTCGGCTTCCACTCCGGCGACAAGCCCCCCACCCGCGAAGAGCTCGCCAAGCTCACCGACAAGGTCGAGATGGAGAAGCCGCGCGGCAAGGCCAACGAGATCATCATCCAGTTCAAGGATCCCGCCGACTTCGCCAAGCTCGACGAGCGCTTCAACAAGCGCTTCCAGTACGAGATGACGAACGTGCGCCAGCCCGACGGCAAGACGGTGGTCTACAAGACCCGGCTCGAGGTCGAGACGCAGATCCGCGAGCGCGCCGTCACCCAGGCCAAAGAGACCATCATGCGCCGCGTCGATGAGCTCGGCCTCAAGGAAGCCGGGGTCACGACGCGCGACGAGGACATCATCATCGAGGTGCCGGGCGAGGACGAGTCGACCTTCAAGGAGATCCGCGAGATCATCAGCAAGACGGCGAGGCTCGAGTTCAAGATCCTCGACGACGACAACGACTTCTTCGGGCAGCTTCTCAAGAGCTCGGGCGGGGACTTGAAGCTCCCCGAGGGCGCGCTGCTGAACCAGTCCACGGTGGAGAGCGCACCGGTGGGCCCGGGCAAGACCAACCCGATGCACTACGTGGTCATCAACAAGAAGCCCGACGAGACGATGACGCAGGCCCTCGACCGGCTGAAGAAGTGGGTCGAGACCCTGCAGATCCCGGCGGATCGCGAGATCGGCTTCGGGATGGTTCACGACACCGACCCCGACACGCTGGTGCAGACGGAGAAGGGCTGGCGCACGTACTACCTGTTCAGCAAGGCCGACGTCACGGGCGATCAGATTCGCGACGCGGCGGCACAGCCGGATCAGGGCGGCCAGAGCCTCGGGGGCTGGCACGTGGCCCTCACCTTCACCGACTCCGGCGCCGAGCGCTTCGAGGAGATCACGGGCGCGAACATCAAGCGACGCTTCGCGATTATCCTCGACGGCAAGACCGAGAGCGCGCCGGTGATCCAGACCCGCATCGCGGGCGGTCACGCGCAGATCACGATGGGCTCGGGCGACCCGCAGCAGCAGCTCGAGGACTCCCGCAAGCTGGAGCTTGTGCTCCGGTCCGGCGCCCTCCCCGCTCCGATCACGCCTTCCAACGAGCAGCGCATCGGCCCCTCTCTCGGCCTCGACTCCATCTCCCAGGGCGTCAAGGCCGCCGGGATCGGCGCCATCGTCGTGCTGATCTTCATGGTCATCTACTACGCGAGAGCCGGCTTCATCGCCGACGTCGCCGTGCTCTTCAACCTGCTGCTCCAGATGGCCGTCCTCGCCAGCTTCGGCGCCTCGATGACCCTCCCGGGCATCGCCGGCCTCGCGCTCACCATCGGCATGGCGGTTGACGCCAACGTGCTGATCAACGAGCGCATCCGAGAGGAGCTGCGAACCGGCAAGAGCCCGCGAGCCGCGGTGGATGCGGGGTACGACCGGGCCTTCTCGGCAATCATGGACGGTCAGCTCACGACGCTGCTTTCCGGTCTCGTGTTGTGGCAGTACGGCACCGGCCCCATGAAGGGCTTCGCGATCACGCTGATCGTCGGCATCGCGGCGAGCCTGTACTCCACGATCTTCGTTACGCGCGTGGTTTTCGAGTGGTGGGTTCGCGGTTTGAAGACCAAGGCCCTGAGCATCGGTTGAAGGAGCAGGATCCATGGAGTTCTTCAAACCGGGTCGCTACTTCGACGTTTGGCGCCAGCACAAGTACTGGGTCACCGGATCGATCATCTTCAACATCGTCGCGATCGTGATGATCCTGGTCTACCCAGGCCTCAACCTGGGCACCGACTTCAAGGGCGGTACCGAGATCGAGATCGCCTTCAAGCAGCCCATCGATGCGGGCAAAGTGCGCAGCACCGTCTCGCAGATCGGCTTCGGCTCTCCCGATGTCGTCAAGGTCCAGGACGCCAACAACCCCTCACGCTTCCTGATCCGCGTGCAGGAGGTCTCGGCGCTCGACGACACCCAGCGCGGCGGTCTCATGGAGGCGCTGTGCTTCTCGGGCAAGAACGGTGGCGAGCCGCCGGCCGCCTCCTGCGGCCCCGACACCATCCGACCCACCGAGTTCAAGATCTCTCCAGGAGGCGACAAGATCAGCCTCCGCTTCGACAAGCTTCCGGACCTCAAGTTCGTCGCCCAGCGCGTCCCCACCATCGCCGGCGTCCAGCTCCGCGCGACCCCGAACAACCCGCAGATCGTTAGCGAGCGCGACAACAAGGTCGAGGTCCTGCTCAAGAGCAAGGGCGACCAGCTCATGGACGGCATGACCAAGGTGCTCGGCGCCGAGGTCGTGCCCGAGCAGCCCCTGCGCGTGGAGTGGGTCGGCCCCAAGGCTGGCAAGCAGCTCCGCGACGCCGCCATCAAGAGCGTCGTGCTCACCATCATCTTCATCATGGCCTACATCGCGTTCCGCTTCGACCTGCGGTTCGCGCCCGGCGCCGTCATCGCCCTCGTCCATGACGTCTTCGTCGTCATGGGCTTCTTCATCCTGAGTCGCAAGGAGTTCACCCTGTCCACGGTGGCCGCGCTGCTCACCGTCGTCGGCTACTCCATCAACGACACGGTCATCATCTACGACCGAATCCGCGAGAACCTCGGCAAGCACCGGGGCAGGACTCTGCCGGACCTCATCAACCTCAGCGTGTCCGAAACCCTGGGCCGAACCATCCTGACCGTCGGCACCACCTTGATGACCCTCACGGCCTTCTTGATCTGGGGCACCGGCGCCATCGCCGACTTCGCCTTCGCCCTCTTCGTCGGCTTCGTCACCGGCGCCTATTCCTCGATCTTCATCGCCAGCCCCATCACCGAGTACATCGACCGCCACTGGTTCTCCAAAGACAAGAACCGTCCCAAGGCCCCCATCCGCAAGGCCAAGGAAGCCGTCGTCTGACCGATCCCCCGACCGTCTTGTGCGGTCTCCTCCTCCCCTGCCCATGAACTCCGCGTCGCTGCACTCTCCAACCCGAAGAGGGCTCCTGCCGTGACCGAAACGCTCATCAACTACATCGAGACCGTCGCCGCCTACGCCCCTGTCTGGGGGTTCTTCATCATCCTCTTCTTCATGACGGTCGAGAGCTCGTTCATCCCGTTTCCGAGCGAGGTCGTGATGATCCCCGCCGGGTTCCTCGCCGCCCACGGGAAGCTGAGCTTCGGCAGCCCGGGGCTCGACGCCGCGGTCGCGATCTTCTCCGGGATCCTCGGCTCCCTGGCCGGCGCGTTCGTCAACTACTACCTGTCGCTGTGGCTGGGACGAGGGTTCCTCTACAAGTACGGCAAGTACTTCTTCCTCAAGCCCGCCGCGCTCGAGCGGGCCGAGGAGGTCTTCCGCACCTACGGCGCAGGCGCCACGTTCGTCTGCCGCCTGCTGCCCGCCATCCGTCAGCTCATCAGCATCCCGGCCGGGCTCGCCAGGATGAATTTGTTCAGCTTCACCCTCTGGACCGGCCTGGGCGCAGGCATCTGGGTCACCATCCTGACCCTCGTCGGCTTCGGCATCGGACACAGCACCAAGGACATGACCTACCGCGAGATCGTTCACCGCGGGACGGACATCGTCGGCCAGAACCTGATCTGGATCGTCATCGGATGCGCAGTCTTCTTCGTTGCCTACATCCTGATCCAGAACCGGATCATGAAGCGCCAGAAGCCCGAAAAGGCGGCCGAAACCGCCTGATCGAGCCTCTGCCTGCGATCCCCATCACCCCGCCAGACCGTCCCCTGCCAGGTCCGGCTTCACGAGCGGCGAAGCCATCGCCGTCTCCCGCGCCGCCCGCCTCCGCTCCAACAACGACAGGAACGCCGGCAGCACCACGACCACCGCGGTCAGGCAGGTGATCTCCCCGAGCACGGCGGCGAGCCCGAAGCTCCGCACCGCCGAGTTCACCGAGTGCATGAGCGCCTGGTAGCCGACAATCGTCGTCAGGCTACACAGGATCACGGCGCCCCCCGTCTCGCGCACGATCTCCGGCACGCGCCCGGGACCCTCGATTCTCCAGCGGTGCACCATGTTGATCGCGTAGTCGACCCCGATGCCGACCGTGATCGGGATCGCAATGAAGTTCAGGAAGTTGAGCTTGATGCCGCCGAGAAAGAAGAGCCCGCCCATCCACGAGATGCCCGTGGCCAGGGCCCCAAGCACCAGGAGAATCGCCGTCGATCCCCCCACCCCCCGCAGGAACGCGATCACCACCGCCACCACGGTCATGATCGCCGAGAGTGCGATCGCCTTGGGGGCCTCCTCGATGATCCCCGACAGCATGTCGGCCAGGATCACCGAGCGTCCCGATCCGAGGATGACTTCGCCCGAAGGCAGCGGGGTGCTGCGGTAGGAGTCCGCCCATCGGAGCAGGTAGTGCATGTCGCGCACGCTCTGGCCCTCGGTGGGGACCACGTACACGATGCGCCCGCGCGATCCGTCTTTCTCGGTGAACGGGCGCGCCACACGCTCCGGCAGATCCTCGACCCCGAAGGCTTTCAGGTCCTTCGGCGGGAGGTGCGGTTGGATCGCGTTCCAGTCCGCCTCGCTGATCTTGCCGAGCTCGTGGACGCGGTCGATGCGCGCGCGGATCGCGGTGAGCAGCGCGATCTTCTCGGGCTGGTTCTCGGGGATCAGGTTGTAGATCGAGATGGCCTTCTCGAACGGCGGGTTGTCCGGCGTGGCCGTCCTGCGCTTCTCGAGCTCCGCCAGCAGCGGCTTGACCTGATCCAGCCGGTCCGTCATCACCGCCATCCCGTCGTGTCCGGATCGGCCCGTGATGTCCGTCATGCCCACGCCGAGTCGCGTCGCCTTGCTCTCGACCGAGGACAGGTCGTTCTCGAGGTTGCGCATGTTGTACTCGAGGGGATCGGTGGCGACGTAGCGGACGCAGAGCACGGCGGCGACGATGGCGAGGGCGGTGCCCGTGGAGGCGACGAGGGCAGGGGGCACCTTCCTGGCGATCCAGGCGAAGGGGGCGCCGAAGGGCAGACCGTTGTCGGCGAGCCGCTGGAATGCTGCCCAGAGCCCCTTTCGCTGCGAGTGTTGGTAAGTCGGAGCCAGCCTCTCGAAGACCACGAGCAGCGGTGGCATCAGCAGGAAGTTCGCCGCCCAGCACAGCAGCATTCCGTAGCCGCCGATGATGCCGAAGTCCCGGAACCCGCGGAAGCTCGTGCTCGCTAGCGACAGATAGCCCGCCCCCGCTGCGGCCGCGACCGTCAACGTGGGGCGGAACGTGTCGCGATACGTGGCGAGAATGGCGTCGTGCAGGTCGACTCCGGAGCGACGCGCCTCGCCATAGCGAGCACGAAGCAGGATGCCGAAGTTGATGCCGTTGCCGAAGATGATCGAGACGAGGAAGCCGCTGGCGGTGTTGAGGTGGCCGATGGCGAGGCGTGTGACCGCGAAGGTCCAGAGCACGCCGGAGCCAATGGCGAGGGCCATGACGAGCACCGCGCGCAGCCGCAGGAAGAACAGGAAGTCCACCAGCAGGATCATCGCGATGCCGGCGGCGCCGACCGTGGCCAGGTCGTTCTTGATGGTTCCGTAGGTCTCGGCGCTCGTGACGATGTCGCCGGCGAATCCGGTGCGAATCGACGGGTGGAAGGATTCGGGCTTCACCTGGGCGATCACGCCGGTCACGCGATCCTGCAGCTCCTGGCTTCCGTCGAGGTCTCCGAGGGCAACCGGGGTGCGGACCAGCACGACGAGGCGCGTGCCTTCGGCGTTCATGTAGTAGCCATCGGGATACGGGGGCCCCGAAGCGACACCCGTTCCGCGTCCCTTCAGCTCCTTCTCGATTGTCTCGCGCGTGATGGGATCGGGCTCGTCGCCGGTCAGGCTCCCGTTGACCTCGTAGTCGTAGCGCTCCTCGATCCGATCGTGCAGCCTCTGGACCTCCTCCAGGGACAGGAACAGCGCCTGCCGCGCGCGCAGGAACTCCTGCTCCGCGTGGACGCCGTTCTCCGCACGCCCCACCCACTCCGGGCCCAGCTCCCGCAGCGCCGGCACCAGTGCATCGCTGAACTGCTGCAGCGACTTCTTGTCCTCACCATCGATCACGATCGCAAGTGTCGAGGTGCCTGCCGTGCGCGCCGACACCCTGTCGAGCTCCAGGACACTCGGCTTGTTTTCTGGGAGCAGCGATTCGAATCCGGTTCGCAGCTCGAGCCCACGGGCCAGCCAGATGCTCGGTATCGCCAGCAGCGCTGCGAAGGCGATGAACAGGAAGGGCCTGCGCACCTGCAGCTCCACGAAGCGGGAAAACACTCGGCCGGCCCATGCTCGCGCCTTGGAAGGAGAAGAGCTCATCCGTCTTGCCTCTCGCGATCAATCCGCGGTCTCCCTGACGCCGCAGGGTGCCGACCGCGCTCATGCCCTCAATGCACACGCCGCACCCACTTCGCTCCCCGACCGGAAAGCACGGGGAGTGCGAGAGCGACGACCCGACAGGTCGGGTGGAGGGGCGCGAGAGGGAGGTCCCTGAAGGCACGCTGCCGACGCCCAGCGTCGCGGGGCGGCTCCGCGCGAGGGCGCCGAAGTGACCGAGTCGGGCTCTGGCATCGCGATCAGGGGAGAGCAATCGGCTGTTTCCACGCGCTGCGGCGCATCGCCGACCGGCTGGTCCGACGCGCGGTGGCGTTGGATGGAACGCGAAGGCTCAGGGCATGGGACGCGCAGATGGACAGGGCCCGGGCCCGTGGGGTGTGCCCGCACCGAGACCTCGTCGGATCCGGCTGCCAGGCGGCCCGGAGTCACAGTGTGGCGCCAAGGGAACACCGCGACGGCGAGGACCCCAAGCAGCAGCGTGCCGCAGAGCAGGACCAGCGCCTTGGGGATCAACGAGCGGTTGGGCATGGGGGTCGGAACGTCGTGGGCAGCGGCAAGTGTGTCGCGTCGGGGCAGCAGGGTCAAACCCCCGGGGCCGGATGCGACGCGTCGTGCTCCTCTCGGCCTCAGGGAAGTCCGGAACGCGGGCGCAATGGTTCGGCACCCGCTACAATACGCGTCTCACCGCCACCAGAGGTTCACCCATGCGTCTCGTGATCGCACTTGGGATGACAGTCGGTCTTGCCATCGCCGCGTGCTCGTCGTCGGACGAGACCTTCGGCACAGGGGCAGGCTGTGCGGCCACGACGGAGCCCGAGCGGAACGACTTCAAGTTCGGCAGGATCGATGCCGCGCAGGACTGCGCGGACATCGTCGCGATGCAGGACACCCTCTTCCGGCCATGAGACTCACGCTCATCTACCCGTGCATGGGGCGCAGGCCCGGCAAGTCGTACATCCGCTCGTTGCAGATGGAGCCCTTGCCGGCTGCGCAGATTGCCGGGCTGACGCCGCGGGGCATCAAGGTGGAGTTCTGGGACGATCGGATGGAGGAGATTCCGTACGACTCCCCCTTTTTTAATGTTACGGCCACCACCGAGATCTACACGGCGAAGCGGTCGTATCAGATCGCCACGGAGTATCGGCGTCGCGGC